>DASTDH010000486.1:0-12753 GCA_035710445.1 Chthoniobacterales bacterium | reverse complement strand
AAATTTGCCAATATCCTCGAAATAGCTTCAGTAATTCGCAATTTGGATCTCCACTGAGCTTTAGATACAAGTCGTAGTCAGCTTGGAGCATTACTCGGTTCGTTCCCCACTCACCGTCCGTCCGGCAGGGAGGAAAACGATCTGTCCTTCCACTGAATGGTGCTGTTGTGCAGATGCAGAGCGCTAAAAATCGTCAGGATTCTTTCTTGTTCGCTTGCGTTTAAGTCGATCATTTTTTCTTCTTCTTTTTGGCCCATCGTGCTAGTTCTGCGTTCCGTGCTTTAGCTTTCGCAACACTCCTTTGAAACCAGTCGGTCTTTTCCAAAGCCTCCGCTTGGGCGCGGCTGTAGACCGGTCGAAAGGGTCCACCCGTCCAGGCGTTTCGATTGTAGAGTTGCAAATGCCTTCGGATTTGGGACACCGTCCAGTGTCGCTTCAGGAGATCCTCTTTGGTGACCGCAATCCCGACAAGCATGTCTTCATACTGGACCAGTACCTTGACCCTGCGGGGCTTTCCTTCGTCGCCACTCATTTGTTCTCTCTCTCGATGATTCGGAGAAGCGTCTGGCGGGCTAATCCGATCGGTTGATTCCTTTTCTGCTCCCAATTCCGGTAGGTGGACAGCGGCACGTTGAGGCGCTCCGCTGCTTGCTTTTGAGTCAATCCTTTGGCTGTGCGCCAGCTTTTCAGTTTCTTCTCCACGGTTTTAAAGGTACGCGAGTTAAGTAGTTGCGGCAACCCGCGTCAAATCAGATGCCAAAAGTTACGACGCGGGAACCGAGCAGCCATAGAAGCCAATCCGCAAATTTTAGTTGGATAAACTATAATCGGTGCAGACTGGCGATCAGCCAATAGAGCCGAAGAAATTATTTTCAAAATTCTTTTGGTGCCCACTTATGCAAATTTTGCGCGGCGACGCCGAAAGTCATAAAAAATTATTATGTAAGAAACCGATGACATGTATTCAGAATGAGGCTCCCTTTCTTTGCGGTGTCGATGCGCGTTGACTTTCGTCTGACTCCATGGGCGCGTTCTCGCTCAATGAAATCGGCATTGAAGAAAAACTATCTGCCCACCGGTCAAGCCATGTGGCGACTGAAACAGGATCAAAAGGAAAATCACTTCGGTTTTGGCGACACGAGTTATTATTGGGCGCTGAAAGAGCCAGCTATTCCAGTCTTAGAACGGCAACTCAATAATCTCATCTACGGCAATCGTGGTCGCAGATCATCAAGCGGCATAAGGAAGAGAACCCTGTTTCCATTGGTATATCAGGTGCGTGATTTTTCGTAGACAGCATGCCCGAGGGAAAGTGTCCGTCGAGTGGTAGAGTCTGCTGGTAGAGCACTCCGTCCGATAAGCCACAACAGGCGATCCGCATACAATGTACGCCTGCTTTGGGAGCAGGAGGTCGCTGGTTCGAATCCAGTCGCCCCGAGAGGAAGTTCTGGAGCCGATCGGCTGACGATTAGACACTTCGAAATAGATGGCCAATTTCCATTGCGCGCCTTCAAAGTGCCACTAAAAATCCGCGAGATCGTCCGGCGCTGACCGCGCATCGGCACCCGCTTGCTCGAGCAAAGTGCTCTTCGAAGGCGGAAAAGGCATCGCGGGCAGTGACTCGTCGTGGGTGTCATCTATCCTCTACTCGGGAGGAGATGGCGTCAGGTATCGATGTCGGTCGAGAGCGCGATGTCTTTCTGGGAGTCGAGAGAGGCGAGCCGCTCTACCAAGGCCGCACGAATCGAGATGTACGTGCTGCTGCCCAGCGCGAGCCGCTTGGGCGCAGGACTGCGGTCGACGGAATCAATCATCGCCTGAGCCATTTTATCCGGATCGCCCCTCACATTGAACGTACCGGCCGCGAAGGCGCGGCGCATCTCGCCGGCCGGCGTATTTTTGTAGATGTCCATCGGCGGCGGATTCACCAAGCCACCGCCAAAGCTCGTTTTGGCGGGACCGGGCTCGACGATCGTGAACTCAACGTTGAACGGCGCGACTTCCTGGGCCACTGCCTCGACGAAGCCTTCGATCCCCCACTTGGTAGCATGGTACAGGCTGAAATTGGGATAGGCGATCTGGCCGCCTTCTGATGACACCTGCAAGACTCGACCGCCGCCTTGCGCTCGCAGATGCGGGAGGGCAGCCCGGATGACTTGGATCGATCCGATGAGGTTGGTGTCGATCTGATGCCGGATCTGGTCGTCGCTCACCTCTTCCGCTGCGCCAAAGAGGCCATAGGCTGCGTTGTTCACGACCACATCGATGCGACCCATGGTCGCGAACGCGCGATCGACTACCCGGCGCACTGCCTCTGCATTGGTCACGTCCAGTGACGCGACCCAGAGTTCGTCGCCATACTCTGCCTTCAGATCGTTCATAACGTTCATCTGACGCAGGGTCGCCGCCACGCGATCGCCGCGCACCAGGAGCTTCTCGGTCAGCGTCCGTCCGAAGCCGGAGGAAGTGCCGGTGATGAACCAGGTCTTTGGAGGTGTGTTCGCTTTCATAGCGCTGCCAACTTACCGCAATTCCGTCCCTGTGCTGTCGCGTCGTCGCTATTGCGCTCGCGATCCTCGAAAGGGTCCGCCGTTTTCGCAATCCGCCGAGGGTTTCGACCGGCCAGGCTCCATAGGGTCACACTTGATTCAATAACAGTCTCGCGGAGTGTTGGCATCTGTCGTGATTTCAGCGTCTCTATGCAGGCGGCGTCAGAAACGGATCGGGCCAACCGATCCGAACCAATGGCGGACCTTGGTGGGATCAGCCTCATCCATGTAGAAGAAGTGCGTCATCACCGGCTTCACCACAGACTTGCCGGTGTCATCCGGCGTCATCGTTACGAAGCCACGGAGAACCTTCGCTTTCGCTGCGCTTCTTTCGTTATTTGCCATGCTGCTTTACCGGCATATTGCCAGGAAACTATGCCAAGTAATTTCGCAAACTGAAACGCCTACAGAATTGGATAGGGTAGCATTGAAGATCATGACGGGTGCATGCTCGATCACCGTAGATCACGCGAAGTGTGCGGCCCAAATGCGTCTGGAAGCCGTTTCTGAAAAAACGTTAACCCGGCAATAGATGCCAGCTTAGCCGCAAACTTCGACTTCCCGGGCTATCCCCTTGAACGGATAATGAAGAGGCGGCACGAGCCTGACGGCTGGCTGAAAACCCGGCCGATCGCCTGGCGCAGGATCTGCAATAAAGCCAAACGGCGACAAAGAAGATCGCGCCCACAAAAACAGCACCAATACCGCCGACCATCGCAACGAAACCGCCGCCGGAAAGACCATTCGGGTCTGATTGATGCCGGTTGAGTATTATCAGCAATCCAACGACGGAAAAGCCGATAGCTTGGCTGATCAGGCTCGTTGTGCTCGCGATCCGCTGCAGGGTCTGTCGTTTAAGCAATCCGCCGAGGATTTGGACTTTCCACTCCGGTACTGGAGCGAACCTGACGCTGGAAGTGGAAGTCGTATTCATAGGGGGCTTTTTTGTTTCACGTTCTTCCAAGCAGACTGTGTGCCATCGAACCCAGCGCAAATATCGTCCGAGGAAAACACATCACCCATCGGCGATTTTGAGATTGGAGACTTCTCGCTTTTGGGATTCAAAATCCCGTTTTAGTCAAACGAATCTGCGATCCAGTCGTCGAATCGAGCTTCCTCGCGCCGATGCTTATCTAAACGGTTGTATGAAAACCGGGCATGACTAACCGATGGGCATCGGCCCGGGTGCGAGACAACAATGACCAAGAAGGCACTGAACTCGCCCCGGACCGTTTGATAAGCTGGATGCGCATTTATCAAAGTAGATCTCAAATCCGGAATCGGTAGGCTGCTGGAGCGTTGCCCAACGCGAGCGAATTTGTATCCGGCACGACTGGTTCGGGCGGCGCCGTCAAGAGCCTATGACGACCACTAATTAAGCAGTGCCGAAGTCCCCCGGACGAGTCGCTCGATCAAGTCGTGGATTGAGGGAATATCGTGAATTAGTCCAACGGCCTCTCCCGCACTTTTAAACGCTGGGAGGTTCGTCGTCCGCTGGGAGGTTCAGGTCCAATTCTTATAAGTATTATAAGCTTTGGATGTCTCATGCCGTATAGTATAACCGTTCCCAGATCGGCATGAGCGAAAGCGAATCGAACGACCGCGAGCAATCGCTCCTGGCTGTGGCAAGCGCCGTACGCGTTGCCCAAAAGGACGCGCTGCGCCGCTCGAAGATCTTGATCATCGACCATGAGCCGTCCGATGTGGAACTGCTCAAGCGCTGCCTGACAGAGGGGCAATTCGAGAACTTCATCAGCACAGCCGATGCCGGTCGCGCGATTGAACTTTTTCAGGAATTTCGTCCCGATCTCGTTCTGATCGATTGGCTGATTCCGCCGGAAAGCGGGCTTCCGGTAATTAAGCAGCTGCGCGCCTTGACCGGCAGTGACGACTACTTGCCCATCGTTGTGCTCATCGCTGACGCGGGTGAGCAAACGCGGCTAGAAGCGTTTGTGGCCGGCGGCACCGATTTTCTAAGAAAACCATTTGACCCCGTCGAGATAGTGCTGCGGATCTGCAACCTACTTCTGGTGCGCCTATGGCGCCAGCAAGCCGCGGAGCAACAGCAATCGTTAGAGAAAGCCGTCCGCGAACGCACGGCCAGTCTCGAGCAAATAGCAGAGGCGTCTAAGACCTCGGAGGGGTTTTTTCAATCTCTCTTTGATCCCCTTCCGGTCTACATCTTTCGAAAAGATGCGGAGGGCCGATTCACATTCGTGAATGAGCGTTTTTGCCAGCGTCAAGGCAAGTCACGCGCCGACATTCTCGGCCAAACGGACTTCGACATTAATCCGCCGGATATGGCGCGAAAATATCGAGAGAACGATCGGATGATCATGGAGACGCGCCGCCCATTTGAAACCGAGGAAGTGGAGGTTATCCCGAACGGCGACACGACCTGGATTCACATCACCAAGGTCCCCATTCTTGACTCCCATGGCGAGGTCAACGGTATACAGGGAATGTATTGGGATATTACTGCGCGCAAACAAGCCGAAGAGAAGCTTAAGGAAGCCAAGGAAGCAGCGGAAGCGGGCGCTCGGGCCAAGAGCGAGTTCCTGGCCAACATGAGTCACGAGATTCGAACGCCGATGAACGGCGTCATTGGGATGACCGGCTTGTTGCTCGACACTCCACTGACTCTACAGCAACGGGAATTCACAGAAACAATTCGCACCAGTGCGGACATCCTTCTCACAATCATCAATGATATTCTGGATTTTTCCAAAATTGAGGTCGGTAAACTGACCTTCGAAGCGCTCGATTTCGATCTGGTTGAGACGGTCGAGGGTAATCTGGATATGTTGGCAGAACGCGCGTTCAACAAAGGGCTTGAGCTGGTGGCCGAGATACCTCCTCAGATGCCTACCAGGTTGCGCGGCGATCCGGGACGGTTGCGACAAATCCTCACCAACTTAGTTGGTAATGCTATCAAATTCACCGAAAAGGGCGAGGTGGTCGTCCGAGTGGGCAAAGAAGCTGAAACCGAGACGCATGTTGTCATTCGCTTTGACGTCCATGACACCGGCATAGGCATTCCACTGGACGTTCAAGGGCGACTATTTGACGCTTTTAGCCAGGCCGACGGATCCACCACTCGCAAGTACGGTGGCACCGGTTTGGGACTGGCCATTGCCAAGCAGCTCGCGGCGATGATGCACGGGCAGATCGGGCTAGAAAGTGAGCCCGGAAAAGGTTCGACGTTTTGGTTTACTGCTCGACTGGAAAAGCAGGCCAGTCACTCGAACCCACCGGAATCAAACGGGCGTGAATTGGCGAACCTCCGAGTGTTAGTGGTCGACGACAATGCAACCAATCGTCGAATCCTGCATCACCAGATCGTTGCCTGGAAGATGCAACCAGGCAGTGCAGCCAGTGGCCGCGAAGCCTTGGAACTATTGCGAGAGGCGGCACTTGAAGGCCGACCCTATGATTTGGCATTGTTGGATGTCCAGATGCCGGAAATGGACGGGTTGAGTCTGGCTCGAATTATCAAGGCCGATGCAGCCATCTCCATCACTCGACTGATTATTTTGACATCGTTAGGCCAAGCGCCGAGCGCAGAGGAATGGAGGAAGGCCAGTATCGATGGATACCTCGTCAAACCGATCAAACAATCGCGTCTCTTCGATTGCCTGGTCGACGCCATCGGCAAGACCGCGGCTGAAAACACGCGATCCGACGTATTCGGGTCTACCCAGATACCAAGCGCAGTCGATTCACAGTTGCACAAAACGCGGATCCTTTTGGCTGAGGATAATATTATCAACCAAAAGGTTGCTTTGGGCCAGTTACTCGCGCTCGGCTACGCAGCTGACGCCGTAGCCAGCGGGCTAGAAGTTTTGGAGACCCTCGAGCAAATCCCGTACGATATCATCCTGATGGATTGTCAGATGCCGGAAGTGGACGGCTACGAAGCGACCCGTCTAATCCGAAAACAGGAAGAGAGCTCGGAGCAGAGCTGTCGTTGGATTCCCCCAGTATACATCATCGCCATCACCGCGAATGCGATGCCGGGCGACCGCGAAAAATGCCTGGCTGCCGGTATGAATGACTGCGTCAGCAAGCCGGTCCAGTTGTCGGAGCTCAAAGAAGTGCTGGAACGCTGGAAATCGTCGGGGCCAACTAACCGGGTGACCGAGCTGGTCACTGATTGCGCTGGCGAAGTCAGGGCCGACCGCAGCAACCGAGCGCGAACCACCGGCTTCCGGCTACCACTGGAACCCGCGGAATGCCCGATCGATATGCAGCGGTTGCGCGATGTGAGCGGCGACACTCCCGAATACCTTCGCGAGATCGTCGGTCTTTATTTGTCGGAGGCGAGCGCTCTGATTCCCCAGTTGCAGACAGCAGTTCAGGCAGGTCAAGCCGAGAAGATCGAGCGCCTGGCTCACCGATTAGTTGGAGCCAGCGCAAACTGCGGGATCATCTCGGTCGTGGCTCCGCTTCGGGAACTGGAGCGCATGGGACGGTCACACCAGTTAGATGGAGCAGAGAGATTGTCGACATCGGTCAGCGATCAGTTCGAGCTAGTCGAGCAATTTCTAACGAGTCTCCTGTCCGGAGGAGACGATTCCGGGCAGTGGTCCGGGCTCACCGAATAAAAAGCCTTGCGCAAAGTCGACCCCGATTTCCCTGAGCTTCCCAAGTGTCGTTTCCATCGCCACAAACTCCGCTATGCTCTTGATTTTCAACCGGTGAGCGATGTCGTTCATCATCTCTACGAAAATCCATTTGCTGTGGTCGTTCTCGGCGTCTCGAACGAAACTCCCGTCGATTTTGAGGTAATTCGGAACAAGATCTTTTAGATAGCTGAACGACGAAAAGCCGGCTCCGAAATCGTCCAGGGCAAATCGGAAGCCGGCTCCGCTGAGCTGCCGCATCATGGTGCGGGCCGCAGCAAGGTTCGAGATCATCGCAGTTTCAGTAATTTCAAAAGTCGCCCGACAAGGCTCCACGCCGGCGGCCTTGAAAGAAGCTTCGATGAAGTTCGCCAAGGTCTGGTCGGCAAAAGATTGTCCCGAAAGGTTAATCGCAAGGTGTAAGTTGCTATTTGCGTTCAGGTGGGGCAAAGCCTTGTTGATTACCTGGCGGTCGATTTCTGGAATTAAGTTAAAGCGCTCTGCCGCTGGGAGGAAGGTGCCAGGTAGTAACAGCTTTCCATTGCTAGGAAGGCGCACCAACACCTCGTAAAGACTCGGGGCGAGCGTCTGAAGATCGACTATCGGCTGAAACAAAATTTCGAACCGATCGGCAGTGATAGCTTCTTTGATCTCGGCAGCTCGTGGCCCCTGGCTACGCAATTCCGCCATCGATTCGTCACCAATATCGTATACTTCCACGCGGTTTCGTCCGTGCGCCTTAGCGCTATAGCAGGCGGAGTCGGCAAAAGCCATCACCTCCTCGCCCTCGACCGTGCCGTCGATGAAGGTAATTCCGATCGAGGCTCCCACGATGAACGTTTTGGTCGAATCGGAAAAGGCGAAATCTTGAATTCGGGAAAGGATCCGTTCCGAGATCAATTTGGCTTTGTCCAGACCGATGTCTCGTAGCACAATTGCAAATTCATCGCCGCCTAATCGAAACGGTACATCGTGACCGCGCACCGACTTTTGCAGGACCGTAGCTACCTCCGCCAGGACCTTGTCGCCGACCGTGTGTCCCAGGGAATCGTTGATCAACTTAAAATTATCCAAATCGACGTAAATCAGTACGCTACGACTTCCTCCCCGAGCTGCCTGGACCGCCTCCTGCAGCGTTTCCATCAGCACTGTTCGATTTAATAGTTTCGTGAGTGGATCATGCGTCGCAAGGTAACGCAGACGCTCTCGTTCCTGACGCAAACTCGCTTCTAACGTTGCCCGCATCTCGATATTTCTTACTCTCTGCTGGGCGATCACCAACCGCACGTCGAGCACATCGGCCTGATAAGGCTTGGTGATGTAGTCATCCGCTCCCGCATCGAGGATCTTCTGCAAATCTTCCTTCCGGTCACTGGCGGTTCCGACCAAAATGAGATGCTGATCGCCGTCCGGCTGACTTCGAATCCATTGACAAAGTGAGAACCCGTCCATCCCCGGCAAAAACAAATCCAGAAACAGTAGCGGATAGAAAGCGGTGGTATAGGCTTTGACGGCTTCCTCCGCCGTTGCGCATGCGACTACCTCATAGCCTCGACCAATCAGCATGCGACTGAGGATCAAGCGCGTGCCTGGATCATCTTCAACGATAAGAACTTTCATTCGGGATGTGTCGTTTAATTGGCTAGCCGGACCGAGCTCAATATGATTCCATTCATTCTAGTAATATCGTATACTTATGGCAATTCATGAGACTGGGTACTATTGAAAGAAAGATCCTGGCCGGCTTTCTACTCGCGTTTGTCGTCTCGCTGATTGTGGGCTTCGTCCTTTACCAGAATGCGACCCGTATCATGTCTACCGAACGTTGGGTGAGACATACGGATGTAGTAATTGATCAACTCGACCGACTGTTGGATTCCTTGATCGACCTGGATGGCGGCCAGCGTGGCTATCTGCTGACCACCGATGAAACATTCCTTCGCCGAGTCAACGTTGCGGAACGGGCAATTCCCGATCAGTTGGATAAGCTTGAACAATTAACCGCCGACAACCCGGTCCAACATCAACAGATCCCGTTGCTGCGCTTGGCGCTAAAAAACCGGATAGACTCCGTGAATCAGGTGATCGATCTGCGCCGGACCGTCGGAGTCGACGACGCGAGGGCCATGCTGGCGGACCAGCTTAACAAAGGCTATCTGGACGAGAGCCGAACCATTTTGAATCGCATGAAGGCGGAAGAACGACGGCTTTACGAGGGCCGCAGCGCCGCTGACCGCCAAAGCATACGTCGCACCGCAAGAACCACCGGAATCGCCTTTGGCGTTCAGTTTGCAATACTAGGTCTACTCTATTGGTTGACGCATCTCGATGTCTTAGAGCGACGCCGAGCGGAAGCCGCTCTGCGGAAGACCAGCCAAGATTTGAAAGAGGCCCGGGACGCTGCTTTGTCGGCTGCAAAATTGAAGTCTCAATTTCTGGCCAACATGAGCCACGAGATTCGGACCCCGATGAACGGGGTTTTGGGAATGACGGAAATCCTCCTCAACACCCAACTAGCTGCCCGGCAACGGGAGTTCGCCGAGACGATTCAGTCGAGCGCGAATGCACTCCTTGCGATTATCAATGATATCCTCGATTTCTCGAAAATCGAAGCCGGCATGCTCCGCTTTGAGAACGCTCCGTTCAACCTTCATAAAACGGTAGAAAACGTTATCGATTTGTTCGCCCAACCAGCGCGGAAGAAGGATCTGGAGCTTGCACTGCTAATCGAGGAGCAGGTACCTGCTTGGGTCAAGGGCGATCCATTTCGCTTGCGACAGGTGCTCACTAACCTCTTGAGCAATGCTATCAAATTCACCGACAAAGGAGAAGTGGTACTGCGCTGTCGAAAACCCTCAGAAAATAACGGCACGATCAGCGTGCGTTTCGAGGTTTCGGACACCGGAATCGGTATTGCATCAGAAGACCAGAGGCTCCTCTTCAGCCCGTTCGTTCAAGCCGACGGGTCAACGACACGGCGTTTTGGCGGTACCGGACTCGGGTTAGCCATATGCAAGGAACTGGTGGTGGGCATGGGCGGTGAGATCGGGATGGAGAGCAACCCGGGCGCTGGTTCTACTTTCTGGTTCACGGCAAGATTTGTGCCCACCGAGACGCTAGTACCCGCAGTGACGTCACCGGGAAACCTTCGCAATGTCCGTGTCTTACTGGTAGACGACAATGCGACCAACCGAAAGATTCTCCACTATCAGGTTTCTTCCTGGGGCATGCGGGACGGCACGGCCTCAAGTGGTCCCGGATCGCTCAATGCACTTAGGCGAGCCGCTGGGCAAGGAGATCCTTTCGCGATTATCATTCTCGATACCCATATGCCGGAACTAAGCGGTATCCAGGTGGTCGAACTTATCCGGACCGACCCGACCATAGCTTCTGTGAAAGTAGTCCTACTGACTTCAATGGAACCGGGTGAATTAAGTGAGTTAGTCCGAGGCAAAATTGACGCTTTCATAACCAAGCCGGTGAAGCAGTCCCAGCTATTTGAGACTTTGTGTGCTGTTCTTGGTATCAAGGCGGAGCACGCCGAGGCTTTGAGTACCGAATCAGAATCAATATCACCAGAAGGCGAGTACAAACAGCTGCGTATTTTGCTCGCTGAAGATAACGAGGTCAACCAACAGGTCGCCCTATATCAACTGCGCATGCTTGATCACCACGTAGACCTTGCTCCCAACGGAGTCGAGGCACTTAAGCTATTCGACAAGAACGAATACGATGCGGTCTTGATGGATATCCACATGCCAGAAATGGATGGCTATGCGGCAACTGCCGAGATCCGCCGGCGCGAAGGAAAAGGCAAGCACACCCCAATTATAGCGATGACCGCGAATGCTTTGGCGGAAGACCGCGAAAAGTGCCTGGCTGCAGGGATGGACGAGCACTTGGCTAAGCCGGTCCAGGCAAGCGCGCTGGTTCGAGTATTGGACCGATTTACTGTAGAAGAAGCGTCGGCAAGTACCCCATCACTACCCGCGGCGATAGATCTTCAACCGCTCACCAATGCGGGCATGAGCGACATTATACCACGTCTGATTGAGATCTTTTTGGAAACTGCACCCCGCGATATCGAGAGGGCAGCCACCGCGTTGCGCGGCTCCAATGCCACCGAGCTTGAGGAGGCCGCTCACAAATTGAAGGGGAGTTGTGGCAACTTGGGAGCTGCGCGGTTGCGTGATCTTTGCCAGCAACTTGAAAAGCTGGGACGAGACGGTTCTTTGCAAACTGCACCGGAATTATTGGCATCCGTCGAGGACGAATTCGGTCGGGTGCGTACAGAGCTTGTCGCTGCGCTTGACGCCCAAGGGGCTGAGGAGGATACATAGCGGCATAGCTAGAACTAAGAATTGAACCGTGAGAAGCGATTGGTGAATAGTGAGCATCTCTCAACCACAGGCTGATGATTGGCGTCGCTCAGAGCAGCGTATTCCGATCGATTTGGGTTCCGTTCCATTTCTAGGTTCACGCGAAAACGGACAGCCGAGCTTCGCGTACCTTCTACGGGATGTGAGTTCCAGCGGAGTCGGCGTCGTGGTACCGCTTCGAGACCAAATGGTCCCTTTGGCAGTCGACGAAATGGTCAACTTTCATCTCCCGTTTCAGCTCAATAAAAGATTCTACAATCAGGGAGTGATCCGATGGTGCAAGATGATGCCCGAGGCACAGGTGTGCGGTGCTCATCTCGAAAGGCGGGTTCCACTTCGGTACCCGATCTATGTGGCGTTCGAAACTGGAGATATCCGCTTCGTGCTGGACGAGTTCGGAATTCCCAGCCTGAAGAATTTGATCGAGCGGATTCTGGAGGATGCCTTTTATTTGAAGAAGGGCATTGGCATTTATTTTGAGCATCTCGCGCCTTACTTTGCCCGACATAGCCGGCTGCGAGTAGAAAAAAAGCCTGCAACAGGTGATGATCTCGTGGCCCGTATTCGCCGCCAAATTCAAGAGAACATTCTCGCTCTCGAGGGTTTGAGACAGACAGCGATCAAGCGCGCCGGTGAGCCACCGTTCCCAAACATAGCGGATTTGGAGTCCCTTCGAGCGGCCATTGCACTAGAACTTAACCTCAACGTTCTAAGTGAAAGATTCAGCGCTTCGACCATCCTTCCATATCTGCGTTCCGTCCGTCTGCTTGAACACCAGCTTTATACGAGCTTCAACACTCTGGTCCTTCTGCATTTGCGCACCTCCGGGAGACGGATCGTAGGTTCTGTGGTGTGAGCTGCTGGCTTAGGAACCGAACACAGAGTCGGAATACGGAACACGGAATAAGCGAGTTAGTAATCAGCAATTATTAGAGCAGTCGCAAACGACCGGCGAGGTTGGGCACTGAAAGCAATCGTGACTTCGGTTCCATGTTCCGTATTCCGTTGTTCTTGAAACTAGAGACCACTGAGTCACCATTTTCTTTCGTCCCTGTCGGGACGGATCGCTCTTTCGAATCAGAACCCGACACCAAAGTGCGGGGCTACTTTCACTCGGTCCCTCCGGGACGAGCTTAAGTGAGGTGCTTGCGAGGGCTTTCGGAGCTGGGCTACTTTCATCCGTTCGGAATACGGGAGTCGGTA
>DASTDH010000485.1:0-5647 GCA_035710445.1 Chthoniobacterales bacterium | reverse complement strand
GGCTTCGTGCAGGCTGCGTTTGAAGTCCTTATATCGGTCAAAGTCGCAATAGGCTTTCTTGACGACGATCTGTCCTTTGAGCAGGAGGCGTTCGAGCACTTTGCGGACATCGAATGCCGGGTAATGGGCATCACGGGCGCCGAGCGCGATATTCTCCAGATCGAGGAACACCGCCATGGTCGCATTGGAATCTTGGGTGCTCATAATCTCTTGAATAATAGCCCTATCACGTAAACATCACCATACTGCCGTGCGACTAGCGCATGATCGTGGTCTCACTATTGACGAAAGTTGGCAAGGTTTGGCATTACTCGCCGGTGAAGAAGACGTTTTTCTGTTTAGTGACCATTTCGATGCTTCAATGGCCTTCCTCGGCCCGAGCCCACCTGTCCGCTGCCCAATCTGAAGTCAAGGTGGAACAACTCTTGCAGACCACCCAATCTTGGGATGGCGTCAAGTACGCCGCCTACCCTACCGGACAACCGGAGGTCACGTTGATCAAAATCTCTATCCCGCCGCATACCACCCTGGATTGGCATCGCCACCCGATGATCAGTGTAGCCTATGTCTTGTCCGGAACTCTTACAGTGGAAAAGCGAGAGACCGGAAAGCGGAAAACTATCCATGCGGGACAGGCACTGGCCGAAACCATCCAGACCGTACATCGTGGATACACTCAGAATGAACCGGTGGAGTTGATCGTATTCTACGCCGGGCGGCCCGGATTGCCATTGAGTATCAAGCAGAAGTGAGAGGAGAGGGGTGATAGTGAGAAGTGAAAGGTGATTGGTGAATAAGCCGTATACGGTTGGGTCAGGACATCGGTAACACGACCTATAGGACCCATCTGGAGACGGACACGCCTCGTGCTATCAATTACCCCTCACCGATCCTACTCACTCTGCTACGCTAGCTGTGCCACGAGCTTGCCGCAGACATGTCCTTCTGCCAAGGTCGCCAAGCTTTGCGGGATTTCTTCCAGCGATATGACTCGTGAGACTATCGAACGGATTTCACCTCGCTGGAGAAACGTAATCATTTCGAATGCCATTTTGGCCAAATCCTCTTGTTGGCGCCGGAAGTGCGGCGCCACCAGTACGCCACCGAGACCGATGTCATGAATAGCGATGGAGTAGGGCAAGTCGTCAACTCCCGATAAGTCCGGTAAGCCGGCGATGAAAGCCGCACCTCCTTCCGGTCCGAGCAACCGCAAGTTATCGACCCCATTCTTTGGGCCAATCGTGTCGATAATTGCGTCAAATAGTCGTGGACCAGCGATATCTCGCGCCCGCTGGAATACGTTTTCGTGGCGGTAGTCGACCACTTCATCCGCCCCCAGCTTGCGTACGTAGTCGGCGTTAGCTGCAGAACAAGTCGCCACTACAAGTGCTCCTGCGCGTTTGGCCAGCTGAATAGCGAAGCCGCCGACTCCACCGCTTCCAGCATGAACCAGGACCTGATCTCCGGACTTACAATGAAGGCGCCGGTAGAGCGAGCTGTAGGCAGTAAGTCCGGCACATGGAATGGCTGCGGCATCGACGTAGTGAACCGGCTCCGGAATTCTTGCAATCGTGTGGCTCGGGACCGTATTTAGTTCTGCGTACGTCCCTGGCCGGCGCCAAGTAGCGTGATAGAACACCCGATCACCGGGCCGCCAGTCGGTTACCTCCGTGCCAACCTCTTCAATAACTCCGGCTGCGTCGACTCCGAGCACATGGGGATAGCGCCAGAGATCGCTGCCAACCGCAGCCACTTTGAGATCTACCGGATTCAACGCAGCGGCACATATCCGCACCAGGACTTCTTGCGCGGAAGGGGCGGGATCTTCCGTTTCACCAATTCGTAAAGAGGATGGAGGACCCGGAGCATCAAGCAGGACAGCTTTCATCTAGGAGTGTGCAGCAATAAAATGTTCGAGTCCTTGTCTTAATGCGGTGGTTGGCACCATTTTTGTGAAAGCCTCCGCCTCGATCGCTAGTCCTTCGTCGATGGTGGCATTGAGACCGCGTTGGACCGCATGAATGCAACTCCTTACGGCTGCGGGCGAGAAGCGGCCAATTCGTAGACCGAGCGCGACCGCCTCATCAACGAGGGCCTCCTGTGCCACCACCACATTGATGAGCCCATACTTTTTGGCTTGAACCGCCGTGATTGGATCGGCGGTGAGGATCATCTGTAGTGCACGCTTACGGCCGATGAGTCTTGGTAGTCGTTGCGTTCCGCCAAAGCAAGGAGGCATCCCGAGTGCAATCTCAGACTTGGCGAAGAGCGCCTCTGGAACTGCAATTGAAAGATGGGTGGACTCCACGATTTCGCATCCGCCGCCATAGGCGAGACCGTTCACCGCGGCGATGACCGGTTTAGAGAAATTCTCAATTCGTCTGGTCATATTTTGACCGCGCCGGACAAATCGACGATGCGCGACTTCAGCCCCTAATGCGACGTCTTTCGAAAATTCGTGGATATCCGCACCGGCACTAAAGGCATGACCAGACCCAGTTAAAACGACCGCTCGAATCCGATCTTCTTCCTCTATTTCGCTCAGTGCCTGAACGATGGCATCAACCAGTTCGTAGCTCAGAGCATTGAGCTTAGCTGCGCGTTCGAACGTGAGAATAGCGACGGATTCGCGATCCGTGCGGGAGAGGACTTTGGAATTCATCGGGGTGAAAAGGATTGCTGATTAATAGATCAAATGAGCGGGACTGGTCGGTGGGGACAGTAAACTGCTCCGTGTTTGGCGATTGGCCTCGGCGTTTCCGTGCCGCGGCCGCAAGAGTGGTGTCGGCGGTTCGCAGCGTTGCCTGGAGAGTAGCTGAGGTTGGGACATCCGTAAGTTGACTGAGGGAGAGGGAAGCGCCACGCCGGAATATTCCGCGTTCGGACGTCGAGAAAATAGCTGTAACTATCCGGAATACGGAATGCAAAATCGGAATAGTCGGACTTCGAAGGCCCTCGATCGAGTTAACTTAGTTGGATTCCGGAGATCATTGAAAGTAGCCCGGTATCCGCCGCGGCGGACTGGGAATTGACGTAAAGGGGAATGACGTCCTAGCGATTGAGCGGTCTCGGAAAGACCGCCCTATCAATCACCAGTTACCTCTCACCAGTCACCGTTCTACGTTCCCGGCGTTCTCGGCGTCACAGCTAACGTCCACTCGATTGGGCAATCGCGAACATGGTAGCGTCGTCATCCGCCCAATGGCTAATACGCTGATCAACGTTTCCAATCGTTTGCCCGTCACCGTCAAAGACGATCAGATCACCAAGTCCTCGGGTGGACTCGTGGCTGCTCTGGAAGGACTTCCCGAAGACCAATTCAAGACGCTGTGGATCGGATGGCCCGGCGCTGCATTTCCAGAACAAGAACGCCAACAGCAGATTGCACGACGCCTCTCCGAAGAATACGGCTGTATTCCAGTCTTTCTCAGCGAAGAAGTCGCGATTGGGTTTTACGAAGGTTTCTCCAATTCCAGCATTTGGCCTTTGCTGCACTATTTGCCGATGTTTTTGCGCTACGAACCGGCTTGGTGGGAACACTATCAAAGTGTAAACCGAACCTTTACCGAGAAAGTCCTAGAGACTGCGCACGAGGGCGACCTGGTCTGGGTCCATGACTACCAGCTGATGCTCGTTCCCGCTATGCTTAGGAAAGCTGCTCCCGGTCTAAAAATCGGGTTCTTTCTGCACACGCCCTTTCCGGCGTACGAGATTTTTCGTTGTCATCCCCGAAGATCCGAACTGATTACCGGAATGTTGGGAGCAGACCGAGTTGGATTTCATGCTTTCGGTTATTTGCGTCATTTCTCCAGCACCGTCCATCGGCTTTTGCGCATTGAAACTGGACTTACGCATATCTCCGATGAGGAACATACAGCGGCCCTGGGGGTCTATCCAATCGGTATTAATGCACTTCGATTTCAGGAAACATTGGACTCGAAAGAGTTTCACCAACGCCGGGAAGAGTTCCGGGGCGCCCATCAAGGTAAGCGGCTGGTGATTTCCGTGGAACGTATGGATTACACCAAAGGAATTTTGCATCGCCTCGAAGCGATCGATAATTTCCTGGCGAAATCGAAAGAAAATAACGATGTTCGGTTTCTCTTTGTCAGCGTACCTTCGCGGGAAGGAATTGAAGAGTACCAGCAGCTGGTGAAGGAGGTCGAATCTCGGGTCGGCCAACTCAATGGCAAGTATGCGACTTTGATCAATACTCCTATTCATTTTATCCACGGTTCCATCCCTTTTGTCGATCTCTGTGCCTTATATGCCTTGGCTGATACTGCATTGGTGACGCCGTTGATTGATGGGATGAATCTGGTAGCAAAAGAGTTTATTGCCTGCCAGCGCGACAATGCCGGGCTTCTCATTTTGAGCGAGTTCGCTGGCGCCGCCGAAGAACTGTTCAACGCGTTTTTGGTCAACCCCTACGATTCGGCGGCGGTGGCAACGACGCTCCAGGAGGCTTTGGCGCTACCGGTGGAGGAAAGGCGACAACTCATTGTACCAATGCGTGAGCATGTGCTGCAATATGACGCCAGACATTGGGCACGTTCGTTCATCGACGATTTGGTATCTGGTATCGCCGACAACGGTCGTACCGCCAAGAGCAATATCAAAGCGGTGCGCGACGAAATCGAACAAGCCATCAGATCGGGCCGACGAATTGCACTTTTTTTGGACTACGATGGGACGTTGCGCGAAATCGAGCGCGAACCGTCAGCGGCAACGCCGACTGCGGCCGTGCATGAGTTGTTGCATCGACTCAGTCAGCAGCCAAATGTGGAGGTTACCATCCTGAGCGGCCGTTCCCAAGAAGATCTGGATGCATTCCTGAACGCCTATCCATTTCGCCTGATCGCCGAGCATGGAGCGACTTGGCGGCCACCGGGCCAGAAGCAATGGGAGCGACTCGATCAAAAGCTCAACTACGCTTGGAAAGAAAGGCTCCTGCCTATTTTACGGATCTATCAACAGGCTACTCCGGGTAGCGTGATCGAGGAAAAACGTTCATCGATCGTGTGGCATTATCGCAAAGCTGAGGAGGAGTTTGGTACCTGGAAAGCGAGCCGGCTAGAGCAAGGTTTGTCCGCGCTTACCGCCAACCATCCGATTAAGGTCCGTCATGGCAAAAAGATGGTGGAAGTGACAGCAGCCGAAAACAATAAGGGGGCGGCTTTGGCCCGAGTGCTCGAACAAAATAAAAGCTATGGAGCCGTGCTATGCGCCGGCGATGATCTCACCGATGAGAGCATGTTTGAGCTTAATATCCCGCGCATGCTGACCGTCAAGGTTGGCCCTGGACGGACCCACGCTCGCTTCAGGGTGATCGATCCCGCCGCATTCCGAAAATTGCTCGACGACTTGTTTAACCGAAAACCGCAAACCGAAACGCGAAGAAGATTGAAACCACGAATGGACGCGAATAGACACGAATAAAAGACTCCCGGTGACAACGCCATGGCCAGAGGGAGTCAGGCAAACAATTTGCTATGGAGTCCAACAATCGGGCGGCCTTGTTAGCGGTCCTTTAGCCGTGTCTATTCACAGTGGGCCAGCTTGGCTCTTATAAGAAACGCGTTCCACTTGGGCACCTTATTCGTGTCTATTCGCGTCCATTCGTGGTTCAATATCCTTCACGTCCATT
>DASTDH010000484.1:0-17421 GCA_035710445.1 Chthoniobacterales bacterium | reverse complement strand
CGGATCCATTTCCAGCTCACCTGCGATTGCCTGCGCCAAAGCGACCGGGTCCCGGATGTGCGAACCATCGGCAATCGGGAGTCGGACCGGTAGGTTGTCAGCGAGCGGCTCCCGATGACAGTCCCGGATGATGCCTCTCCGGGCATGGATAATTTGTTTGTGGACATGTTTTTCGGCCGCCAGTGCAGTGTAATCGTCATGCTTGATGACCTGGAGATAAATCAGTCGATAAGAGTAGGCGCTGAAAATCGCAACCAACCCAAAGCACACGGTGACGGCTCGCGTTTGTGCATCCCATCTCATTGGTTGCCGGCACGGTTGGAAACAATTCTCAATTGATCTCCAACCGGGCCGCGTCCTTGGTTAAGGCGAACAACCTGATCGGTAGTAATCGGGATTAGCCCCCGAGAATCTTTCGCCAAACTCTTCATGAGTTCACGCCGAGAACTCAGAGAGCCCAAAGTCGATTCGATAATCTGATTGTCACGCTGAAGATCGCTCAGTTCTTTTTCCAAAGCGATCTGCTCATGACCAAATTCGGTTAACTGATTCTTCAAATAGACATAGGAAAGACCGGCCACCGCAGCGAAGGTCATCGCGACAATCATTTTGCAGATGGATGAGGCACGGATCGAATAAGTGGTCTTTTGCTGGGTGCGGTTCATAGAAGGTTCCGTTCGATTACTCTGAGTTTGGCGCTTCGGGATCGTGGATTGGCGGCCAGTTCTTCTTCGCTCGGCTCAACCGGGCGTGACGTCAGCGATCTGAAGCTAAAACTTGGATTGCGCTTCGGCTCGGGCCACTCCGGACGGTCTATCCACTCCTGAGTTACTTTCCGAAAGAATTGTTTTACCAAGCGATCCTCTAAGGATTGAAAAGTGATCACAGCAAAGCGGCCGCCAGGCTTGATCTGCTCCGCCAGTAACGGCAGCGCACGCTCGATTGTCCCAAGCTCGTCGTTCACCGCGATTCGGAGCGCTTGGAAAACGCGAGTGGCCGGATGTCGAGGCCCGCGTCGGGGTAGAACCGCTTCAACCGCCTGTGCCAGTTCCGCCGTGGTAGAGAAAGGATGAGAAACCCGGGTTCGTACGATTTCAGCTGCGATTCTCCGGGCTGCCGGTTCTTCCCCGTAATCTCGAAAAATTCGGACTAACTCAGCTTCCGGTGCGTAATTGACTAGATCGGACGCTTTCCTCGGTACGTTCGGCCCCATTCTCATGTCGAGTGGGCCACAATGTTGAAAACTAAACCCGCGCCGCGGGGTGTCGAGCTGATGAGACGAGATACCGAGATCGATCAAAACTCCGTCGAACCCGGACAGACCCATCTCGTCGAGATAGCGATTGATGTCCGCAAAGTTGCTTCGAATGAGGGTGAGCCGGGACGTAAACTCGGCCAGCGACGCCATGCTCTCCGCAATCGCGTCTGGGTCCTGATCTACTCCAATGACTTCTGCGCCAGCTTCAAGAAAAGCTCGCGAGTGGCCGCCGCCACCGATTGTACCGTCAAGAAAGGTTTTCCCGGGTCCTGGGCGTAAGTAACCCAAGACTTCTCTTAGTAACACCGGACGGTGGTACCCCCATGCTTCGCTCTCTGTTTCGGTATCGTCAGCCAAGGTGATCATCACTTCCTCTCTTGATCTCCTAGTTTAAAGATTTTCTTAGTTATCTAATTTCTGATCCGCTACACACCCAGCATCCCCAATACGTGCTGGAACGTGGGCGTCTCTTCGTCCAACGTCTTTTTCCAAGTATCTGGATTCCATACCTCAAAGCGTGAATGTCCTCCGACTAGGACAACCTCCTGCCTAAGTTTGAGTTGGCGGCAGTGTTCATCCGGGAGAACGAGACGACCTTGCTTATCGGTAGTGAGATGCTGGGCGCGGGAATAAAATTGGCGGATGAAACGCCGCTTCTCTTGCGCATTAAGCCTTGGATCGCCTTCAACACGGATTGCCACCTCCTGCATCACCTCAGGAGGCATCATCATCAAAAATCCGTTTTCGAGGTCAGGTATGGCAAAGAACTCGTCCACCTCACCGCGGCGCCAGCGTGCCGGGATGGTGACACGATTTTTCGCGTCCATCGCGTGCCGGAACTCGCCGGCAAAAATTGGCAGACCGTGTTGAGGTGTTTCCATGGGAAATCATGGTCAAGAAAACCATTTTTAACCACAATGCCCCACTTTTACCCACTGAGCGCCGGCTGGGTCAATGAAATTCGAGTAATTTTGCGCGTTTTTTCCTTGCCTCTTTCAACGCAATTCGTTCCACGCCAGGAAAACCGTCTTTCCGCATGCGACCCACCGACATACGGGCCGGACGGTCAAGTCCTGGACGAATGAGCTTCGAAGAAAGGCGGGACGCCCAGAAACTGATCTGATCCGCCCGAAGAGAGCCCAAAATAACCGCTTTTTTAGGGGTAATTTGCTAAAAATCGGCCGAAATCCCCTCGTGTTCGGACTGTTTTATGCTATACTAGCCGTCCCTATGGCTATTCAGAAGAAAAACGCCTTTTCTCGTCGTCTGCCAGACCTCGTCACGGAAGAACTAGTTACTGTACTTTCTCAGAAGAAGTCTTTCGAGTTCAAGCAGCTCTTTGCAATCGTTCATGAAAACTTGCGCCAAAGGAACGCTGCGAGTGGTGGTGAGGAAATGCTTCGGCTACGAGCGTACGAGAAGTTGCAGAATCTGGTAGCCCGCGGTGTGGTCAAAAAGAACGGCAAAATCTATAAAGGAGATTCAGGAGCGCTGGCTGCCATGGCGGCGGCGAACGCGGCCCAGGCTGCGGCTATCGCATCCAAGCCTTAGTGCGTTCCTATGACCCAAGACTATCTACCAGTGCTACTCCAAGTGATCGTTGCGATCGGCTTCGCTGGAGTAGCGCTGCTGATGAGCGTGGTTCTTGGTCGAGTCGGAAAGCGAAATCCGGTCAAAGACACAGCATACGAATGCGGAATGGTTGCGCAGGGAGAAGCGCAACCCCGATTCAGCGTCAAATTCTACCTCGTCGCGATGCTCTTTATCCTGTTCGATATTGAGATCGTGTTTATGTATCCCTGGGCGGTGGTATACCGGGATTTCATTTCGAAGTATGGGGCCGTTCCTATATTGGGCAGCATGGTTAGCTTCATCGCTATCTTGATGGTCGGATTTATCTACGCCATCAAAAAGGGAGCTCTGGAGTGGAGGCGCTAAACTAGCGGCAAGAAGCGCCCGTGAGCTCCCAAGGCTAGGGTTACAGCAGACCCGATCTTCACCCCGTAATGGGCTTCAGTCGGGGTGCGTTCGATCCTTGCCCCCATAGGACATATAGGTCGAATATGTCCTACGGCTCCCCTATGCGGCGCCCAAAACTTCCTACCGGAACTTCCGAAGCGCCTAAATTCAGTTATGAAACCGGTGACGACAAAACGTGCTTTTTTTGAGGGTCGGGTACAGGGGGTCGGCTTCCGTTTTTCGGTAAAAGAGATCGCTCAAGGCTTCGATGTCGCGGGTTGGGTAGCAAATCTTCCGGATGGCAGGGTGCAGGTCGACGTCCAAGGGGCCCCGCAAGAAGTCGAACAGTTTTTCGAAGCAATCCTGCAGAGCTATCTCCGGTCTCATATTCATCGCCACTCGATCCAAGACATCGATCCAAGTGAATCGCTTCGCGGATTCTCGATTCGAAGATGACTGCTCCCAATCCGCCATAAACTCGCAAATTTCTAGACGGCCCGAAAATTCGGTCTCATATTCCATGGGAAATGCGGTTTGCGATCTTCGGCGATATTCACGCTAACCTCGAGGCATTTGAGGCAGTACTGGCGGATGCGGAAGCCGAGGGTTGCGATCGAAACATTTGTCTCGGCGATATCGTAGGGTACAACGCCGACCCAAAAGCTTGCCTGGACAAAGTGCGAGAGTTGGAGTGCCCGATCGTCAAGGGTAATCATGATGACTACGCGTCCACTTTGAATTCATTGGACAACTTTAATCCGTTGGCGGAATCGGCTATTCGTTGGACCCGAGACAGATTGAGTGACGTCGACAAAAAATTCCTGCGCGATTTGCCGCTCGTTCATGAAGTGGAGTCTTTCACCATCGTTCACGCCACCCTCGATGGACCAGGTGAATGGGGGTATGTACTCAATCAACTCGATGCCGCCGCGAGCTTTTCCAAGCAGAAAGCGCAGGTTTGCTTTTTTGGACATACTCATGCACCGCGCCTCTACATCCGCGACGGTTCGGTGGTTGGCCTTCCTTTGGAAGAAGTGACCATTGAACCGGTAAGGAAATATTTCATCAACGTCGGTAGCGTCGGGCAGCCGCGAGACGGCGATTGGCGAGCAGCTTACGCCATATTCGACTTCGATGAAAAAAGAGTTCGGCTACGACGGGTACGTTACGATATCGCCTCGACGAAAACAAAGATCGTAAACGCTGGTTTACCGTCGAAACTGGCTGAGCGCCTGTTTCATGGTCGATGAGGTCGGTTTTTTTGGTCAAGCCAAGCTCGCTTGGTGATATCGTCCATACCCTTCCCTCGCTGCGTGCGCTGCGACACAGCCTCCCAGACAGCCAATTCTTTTGGGTGGTAAACAGCGAATGGAGCTCGCTCTTGCTGGGCAATCCTGACTTGGCCGAAGTGATCGCCTTTCCTCGGCAAAGCTTTCGCGGGCTGGCGGGAGCATCCAAATTCCTGCGCTGGTGCCGCCAGTTGGGACGGTACCAACCAGACCTGGTCCTGGATTTTCAGGGACTCTTACGAAGCGCCTGGATTGCTCGAAGCACGCGAGGAAGAGTGCTATTAGGGCTATCAGATGCGAGAGAGGGCGCGCTTTTTTTTTATCAGCAGACCGCTCGCGTCAGCGCGCATCAACATGCCGTAGAACGGTATCTGGCGCTCGCATCTCTGGCCGGCGCGTCTATTCCGGAAAAGCCGCACTTCGAACTACCCGCCGGCCGAGCCATCCCCAACTTTGAACTACCGGATCGTTTCGTAGTGTTGCACCCGTTCGCACGAGGGGCCAACAAATCGCTTTCGCCATCAGAGATCTATGAACTGACTCGTGCACTCGCTCCACTGGCGGTGATCGTGGTCGGAAGGACCGAAACCGATTTTCGGTTTGCTCTGAACGCGGCTTCCCTGGTAAACGAGACCGACTTGCTCCAGCTGATCTGGCTGTTACGCCGGGCAAGTTTCGTAATCAGCGTCGACAGCGGGCCGATGCACCTGGCGGCCGCAGTTTCTCAACAGCTCTTATCGATCCACTTTTGGAGTGATCCTAAACAGGTTGGCCCGTATCGCCCAGATGCATGGATCTGGCAAAATGGACTTATCTGCCGCGTCCAAGACTTGTCAGCCGGGTCCACCAAAACGCCCTCGTCCGCACGGCCACATCCGATCCAGATCGGAGCATTCGTACAAGAACGACTGTTGCAAACGCGCTGAGGCGCCCTTAAGGAAGAAACTATGCCCTCATTCGACATCGTCTCGGAGGTCGATAAACAGGAAATCGATAACGCTCTGAACCAGGCGAGAAAGGAGTTGGGCACCCGCTTTGATTTCAAGGACAGCCAAGCCACCATCGACCTTTCCGCCCCGAATGTCATTGAGCTCAAGGCAGAAGACGCCAGTCGCCTGAAATCGTTGCACGAAATCTTGATCGGCAAGTTAGCCAAGCGAAACGTGGATTTGCGGAACATCGAACGCAAGGATCCGGCGATTTCGCCGCTTGGTCATGCCCGCCAGGAAATTCTGATCAAACAAGGGCTTGAAGGAGATAAGGCGAAGGAGATCATTAAAGCGATCAAAGGGCTCGATTTGAAAGTCCAGAGCCAACTACAGGACCAGCAGGTCAGAGTTACAGGAAAGAAACGAGACGAGTTACAGGCAGTAATCCAATTCCTTCGCGGGAAAGATTTTGGGGTCGCTCTGTCGTTTAAGAACTTTCGAGATTAGTCTCCGGGCGTTTCGCTTATCCTCCCTGGACCGGCGGCATAAGCGAGACTAAGTCGTTCGCCGCCAGCCGGTGATCACGCGAAACGTACTCAGTACCGACCGCTATCAATAAATATTTGTCCCACGCTTTTAAACCGGGAACGGAAGCATACAGCCGAGCGAGCAATTCCTCGATTGACGCCTGATCGCTCACCTCGGCTTTCTCGGGTCCATGCAAATCGCGTAGCAGGGAAAAATACTGGACTTGAACCAACATTACTCTTGTCGTAGCACCCCGATCACCGACAAATTCCGATACTTTTCGTTATAGTCCAATCCGTAGCCTACGACAAATTCGTCTTGGATATCGAACCCGACATAGTCGGCTTCGACCGGGCGGGCACGTTGTTTCATCTTCCGAAGAAGCACGCAGGTGCGCACACTGAGCGGTTTTACCTGAGTTCGCATGGTGCCAATGATGGCTGCAAGCGTATGGCCACTATCGAGAATATCGTCTAAAAGCAAAACGTGCCGGTCGGTGAGATCGGGCAAGGTCTGGGGATCAAAGGTCACCTGGCCAGTCGACTCCATGCCGCTGTAGTAACTACGCACTCGCAGGCAATCCAATTGAAGAGGAAGCGGGATACGGCGCAACAAATCGGCCATGAAAATCAGGCTCCCATTGAGAATTGCGATCACGGTGAGATCTAATCCCTGATAATCGGCGGTGATTTGCGCAGCTAAACCGTCCAGTCGGGCCGCGATCTCTTCCTCCTCAAAGAGAGTTCTGTCGAGGTCGCCGTACATCTGGCGTTATCGACTGAGGTGGATCGGTGTAGCATTGAATGCTGCGCGCACGGAAAAGCGACGAATCACCTGGATCAACCGCGATTTGGTGGTCTTATCCGTAAAACGCACCGCATTATTACCGGCCAATCGTCTCAGCTCTCCAAATGTTCGTTTGGCAATCACTTTGGCAAATTCTTCTTCGTTGAGCCGGCCGAGCTGGATAAACTCCTGTTGCAGCGCGGCTTTATCCTTTCCGCCCGACGCGACGGAAGCGGCCTCGGCGAAGGCGTGCTTCAGGAATTTGGCCGCGGCTGAAGATTTGTCCTGCGCATGGATCGTTTCGACAAATTCGGACTTGGCTAGACCAAATTCTTCCGCCTTTAGTCGTTTGCCGCAGATCTCTCGGAGTCCCTTCTTTAGTAGATCGAGCGATAAATGTCTTTTCGCTGAAGGTGATCTAAGCAGCGTCTCAAGGAAGAATTCTCCCGACTTACGGCTGGCCAAGTAGCTGTCCAAAACCGCATCGAAACGGTCGAGTTCGGACGCCAGCTTCATTGCAGATTTGGCAACGGCATTACCTTCAATTTTGGTTGCTTGCCTGCTGAGCTTCTCAGCCAACTGGGATAGCCTGGTCGAAAGATCGAGATAATTCATCGCCGGTTTTGAAAGTGATTAAGGAAGTGCTGAGCAAGATCGCTGTAGTCCTGTGCTCCGATACTGCCAGGAGCATATAAAACGACGGGGAGATGCTCGCTAGTGGACTCTGCGACTCGCACACAATGGCGGACATACGGCTCGAGCAGAGCGGCATCACCGTCGACAAATCCCTGGTCGCGAAACGAGGCCAACTCTATCTCCAGTTCATTGATAGCTAGACGAAAAACGTTCCCGGTTTGGCGATAGTGGCTGACTAGCAACGCCCCAATATTCGGGCGCTTGCCGCCTCCAATCGAATCGGCGTACCGCTCTCGCATTTCGGCGATGTATTCGGCTAATACTTGAAAACCGGAGAGCGACAAATAATCCGGGACATACGGCACCACGCAATGATCAGCGAAGAAAATCGCATTCTTGGTGGTGCTGTAGAGGTTGGGCGGACAGTCAAAAAACACAAAATCGTAGCCCTTCACATGATCCGCTAAGGCGTGCTCAACCAGGCGGTAAACGCTGGGCGTCCGCAGTTCATGAATCCGATCTTCTATCCGCAACAGTTCAACCGAAGCGGGCAAAAGATGCAGGCGCGGAAGTTCTGTGAAGCCGGTCCAAGTCACAACTCCCTTGACCAGCGACTCGTCAAAATCAAATCGGGATTTTCCCTGAATCGCGTCATCAAAGATTTGGAAGGTCGAGCGCCGCCCTTTCGCGACATGATCTCGCCAACGATCTGGCCGCATCAGCCAAAGGCTGGAGTTCGACTGCGGGTCAAGATCGACGATCAGAACCTTCTTCTCATGCAGTTTGGCCAAGGTGGCTCCGAGATTGACAACACTCGCAGTTTTGCCGACTCCGCCCTTGAAATTAATAAAAGCAAGAATCTTCGCGCTCATCCGCCAACCCGTATAACGCTCCAAAAATCGTACGTTGATCAAGTTCTTTCTTGGAATCACCGCCTTGTCAGGGTTAAAAACGCGTTTTTTTTGGGTAATTCGATCGATTTTCAGCGAATTCATCAGCTCCGAGTTGCAGTGGATCGTCCGCCTACCACATTCAGCGATGGCGACATCGCGCTATACGAGGCTCACCGAGGAAGACTACGACAAAAAGCTGCGGGAGATGGGAAATTACCTCTGGGCACTTGAGCAAGAAGCTGATCTTGCCAGCCAGAGAGAAGATGAATCGGCTGTGGTCGAACGGGAAGCGCAGATCCAGCGGATCGGAAAGAAGGCATACGCGTTCGCCGAACAGGCCGGCTATCATCGAGCCCTAGCGCTCTATGTTGCCGGCCTGGCCAGCCGAATGGTGCGTCAATGGGAAACCGCGGTGGCTCGATTTTTGGACGTACTGCAGATTACTCCCAGCAACGGCGAGGCGTGGCTAGAGTTGACTTGGTCTCTGGCAGAGATGGGCAAATGGGAGGAATCCGAAATGGCAGCACGCAAAAGCACGCAGTTCATGCCGAACTCTGGGGTTCCCTGGAGCAACTTGGCCATTGCTCTCCATCGCCTAGGTCGCGCGGCCGAGGCTGAAGCCGCGATCAAAAAAGCCCTCGATTTGGAGCCCGGCGATCCTCGGAACCAGGCGATTCTCGAAATGGTCAGATCGAAAACGGAAAGCGATTAATCGTGTGATGGCGACAGGTGTTGGCGGCCTCAGCTTGCCGCCACGTCTTTGGTAGCCGCGACGTCCGCCTAGGGGATAGCTGACGCATGCCCTGCGCTCCAGCTCTCCTGACTCCGACCACTCCCGCAGACCTCCTCCGTCGCCCGCTCGATCGCCTTGAGCGCTAGATCGATCTCCGCTTTGGTGACACAAAGCGGCGGCATAAAAACAATCGTATCCAGGATCGGACGAGTCAGAAGCCGATATTTGCGGGCTGCCACGCAAATGCGCGTTCCGATACGATCCTTTGGATCAAAGGAAGTGCCATCCGGCCGCCCAACTTCGATGCCAGCAATCATTCCGCATTGGCGGACATCACGGATCCAGCGATTGTGGCTCAGGCGGGAAAGCCCGTGCGACAAATGCTCGATCTTGGGCGAGAGCCCAGCCAAGGTATCTTCCGACTCAAACACCTCCAGACTGGCTAGAGCCGCAGCGCAGCCAAGTGCATTACCGGCGTAGCTGTGACCATAGAAGAACGTTCGCATCTGCTCGGCCGCACCCAAGAACCCGTGAAAGATTCGGTCGGACGTGATCGTCGCGGCGAGCGGCAGGTAACCTCCGGTGAGACCCTTCGCTAGAACCAGGAAATCGGGAACGACGTCTTCATGTTGGAACGCGAACATTTTCCCGGTTCGCCCAAAACCTGTCATCACTTCATCAAAAATCAGGAGAACGTCGTGCCGACTGCACCAGTCTCGGAGAACGCTGAGCATACCCGAGGGCCAGACCCGCATCCCGGCGGCTCCCTGTACCAGCGGTTCTATGATGATAGCGGCAATTTTCTCTTCTTCCAGGCGTCCCAGATCTTCGGCCGTTGTAAGTCGTTCCACTGGAAACTGGTAGCGAGCAAATCGATCATGGAATTGGGTAATACCACCAAGGCTTGACGCTCCGAGCGTGTCTCCGTGGTAGGCGTTGTCGAATGCCGCAAAATTCGTTTTTTGGGGCTTTCCATTTTGGTTGAAATATTGACCGGTCATTTTGATGGCAACCTCGACCCCGGTTGACCCGTCATCGGAGTAGAAAACCCGAGTGAGTCCCGGATCGCCGATGAGTCGAACCAGTTTTTCTGCCAGCCGGACCGCAGGAGGATTCGAAAAGCCGAGAAACGAGGTATGAGCAACTAATCGAAGTTGTTCGGCGATCGCTCGGTTGATTGCCGGATGGTTATGGCCATGAATGTTCGTCCAAATCGAGGAGTTACCATCCAAATAGTTGTTGCCCTCCGCGTCTTTCAACCAAACGCCATCGCCTGCCACCAACATCAGGGGACGATGATCCTCAGCAATCCACTCCTGCATCGGCGTAAATGGATGCCAGAGATGCCTTTTATCGAGGAATTCTAGCTCTTCGAGGTCAGACCGCATTTGAATTCCCCGAGCGAATCTTGGCTAGTTCTTGATCAGCCCAAACAACATCTTCATAAGCCGCTCTTCTCCGTTGGTATTTTCTAAAGAGAACTTCTCGAAACTCCGCCAAATCGGCTGGGAGGGGATCGCGGTAATAGACCCACTCCTGCTCATCCGTGCGTTTCGCTTGAAACCGCCATTCGCCGCCATGTTTGATCACTCGGACCTCTCGCTTCACTCCCTCATCGGTTTGTTGCACCCAAGCGTGCCGGTTATGCATAGCAACCAACTTTAATTTGCGCACACGTGCAGTCCACGCTAATTCGTCGCTTCTTGAGCGCCGCGGGAAAAATCATTGGTTATCTTTTCGGTGTGGTGCTGCTCGGCGCCCTCCTGGCGCCTCTGCTTTATTGGTTGGGACAGGCGTGTTCTCAGGTCGGCGCTCTGCACTTTCTAAAAGATACCGATTTTCAGCGTTACTTCTCCCGCTCCGTTTTGATTTCTGCGTTTCTACTGTTGCCTTTGGCACTTCGATCGATCGGTCTGAACCGTTTCCGCGATTTGGGATTGATCCGTAATCCTTTGTGGTGGCGAGATGTCGCTGCGGGCTTTCTCTTAGCGGTTGCGGTTACGGTCGCGCTCGGCTTTGCCGGTATCCAATGCGGAATCTATACCTGGAAAAGCCATTTGCCTTGGAACCTGGTGGTAAAGGTGTTCCTGCCGGCGCTAACGGTCTCAGCGATTGAGGAGTTTCTGTTCCGAGGCGCCATTTTCGGGCTAGTGCGGCAAACGGTCTCCACAGTACCCGCCATGGTGTGGGTCTCGGGGCTGTTTTCCATCGTTCATTTCCTCCGGCCGGTTGATGGTCAGATTTCGATCGTTCATTGGTACTCCGGGTTAGAGCTGATTGGGAAACTGTTCGGACGCTTCGCCGATCCACTCCTTGTCGGGGGCGGCTTTACGACGATTTTTGTGCTCGGTCTCCTATTGGCTGATTCGGTCGTAAAGACGCGCTCTCTATGGTTGCCCATCGGACTCCATGCTGGGACGGTGTTCGGGAAAATGAGCTTTAACAAACTCACCAAACAACTGACCGAAGCACCTCCCTGGTTTGGACCTGAATTGACCGTGGGCCTGGGCTCCGTCCTAACCTTGCTTTTTCTTTGGTTCTTAGTTTGGTTACTTTTCTTGCGTCGTGCTCTTTCTCCGCGAACTTTCTCGAACGATCACTGATCTGGTCTATCCTCATTTTTGCGTCATTTGCCAGATTGGACTAGACCGAGACTGGCTATGCGCAAAGTGCGAAGCCGCGGCGCAGCGAATCCAGCCGCCGTTTTGTCGGACTTGCTCCCGCCCTTTTTCTGGGATGATCGCTGAGCCGTTTCAGTGCCCTCACTGTGAAGACAACACTTTCGCATTCGATTGCGCCGTAGCCGCCTATCTCGCTCGTGGCCCAGTCCGAGAGCTCATTCACCGGTTGAAGTATAACGGACAATTCCATTTGCGAAAGACCATCGCCAATTGGCTTTGGGTTGCTTTCTCTGACCGGCGCATCACGGAGGAACCGTTTGATGCGATTGTTCCGGTGCCGCTTCACCCGGTTCGGACTCGAGAAAGAGGGTATGATCAGGTCTCCGCTTTAGCCGAAATTGTGGCGCGAAGGACGGCCAGGCCGCTGCTGAAATGTTTACGCCGGCATCGTTATACTCAAACCCAAACGATGCTGGATCGAGAGAACCGCGCCCGAAACTTGCACAATGCTTTTGACCTGCGAAAGAGTACCGCCGTGCTTGGAAAACGAATTTTGTTGGTCGATGACGTTCTGACAACCGGCACGACATTGCACGAATGTGCTAAGGTTCTGCGGTCGGGCGGTGCGATTTCAGTCCGAGCGGTTACGGTTGCTCGTGGATAGCATGATCCGGTTATGCCAATCTTTCAAAAGCCTTCCCTTAAGTCCGGCACCCAAAAACGCGAAATGCCAGAAGGTCTTTGGCAGAAATGTCCGGAATGCGGAGAGGTGATTCACAACCTCGAGCTTTCGAAAAATCTGAAGGTATGTCCGAAATGCGGACATCATTTCACGTGGTCGGCAGCCGAGCGTATTCATAATCTTTTGGATTCCGATTCCTTCCAGGAATTCGATGCAAACCTGATATCAAAGGACGTTCTAAAATTTACCGGAGTCGCAGCTTATTCGGATCGTTTGAGCAGCTATCAGGAAAAGACCGGGATGAAAGATGCCGTCATCACCGGTTTCGGCCGGATCGAGCAAAAGCCGGTCGCGATCGCGGTGATGGATTTCAATTTCCTGGCAGCCACCATGGGCTCGGTGGTGGGAGAAAAGATCACTAGACTCATTGAGAAGACCACTGCTGCCCGACACCCTCTGATTATTGTGGCGGCGTCCGGTGGTGCGCGCATGTACGAAGGGATGCTGAGTCTTATGCAAATGGCGAAAACCAGCGGCGCTTTGGCGCGACACGCTGAAGCCGGGCTCCCTTATATATCGGTCTTAACGCACCCCACAACCGCCGGGGTGATGGCCAGTTTCGCTTCCCTCGGAGATCTGATCCTAGCCGAGCCAAAGTGCATGGTGGGATTTGCCGGTCCGAGGGTAATTCGTGAGACTACCCATCAAGATCTACCACCGGGATTTCAAACGGCCGAGTTTTTGCTCGGACACGGATTCATCGATCTGATTGTGCGCCGTCCAGAGCTGCGTTCTACATTATCGCGGTTGCTCGACTACCTGAACGGAACAAACTAAGTCGTGTCACCATCAAATAAAGCGTTGGACGACACACTAAGCTGGCTTTACGGCACCCAGAGCCGGGGCATCAAATTTGGTCTAGCCGGAATCCGAGCTTTGACGGAAGTCCTGGGAAATCCTCAACAGTCGTTGCGATTCATTCACGTCGCCGGGACCAACGGCAAAGGTTCGGTTTGCGCGATGCTCGAATCGATCTGTCGGGCGGAGGGGCTTAAGACCGGCCTGTTCACCTCGCCCCACCTAGTCCGCTACAATGAGCGAATTCAAGTAAACCGGTGTCCTATCCCAGATGCCGAAATCATTCATGGGATCAGCGAAATCCGGGCTGTGATCGCAGAACATGATTTGAATCCATCGTTTTTCGAGATCTCAACGGCATTGGCTTTCCTTTACTTTCTCAAATCGGAAGTCGATATCGTTCTTCTTGAAACGGGTCTGGGCGGTCGCCTCGACGCTACTAATATTGTTACGCCCACCGTTTCCGTCCTGACCTCCATCGATCTCGACCACCAAAGGATCTTAGGAAATTCTTTGGCAGAGATCGCTCAGGAAAAGGCCGGAATCATCAAGCAAGGTGTGCCCGTGGTTTCCGCACCTCAATCGGCGGAGGTTCGCAAAGTCTTCGAAACGGTTGCTCAGAGACTCCGCACTCGGATTCGGTACGCAGAATTTCCGGCTACGCCATTCACTATCGCGCTCGCCGGTTCTCGCCAGCAGTTGAACGCAGCCGTCGCAGTCGATGCGCTCGACCAGGCAGAACTGGCGATCTCAGCTCCGGCGACTACCACCGGCCTGGCCACCGTTTTCTGGCCCGGAAGGTTTCAACACGTAGGACCCAATCTGATACTCGATGGCGCGCACAACCCGGCGGCAAGTTGGCAGTTGGTGCAAACTTGGAAGGAATGTCAGCGAGGTACGACACCAACCGTCATTTTTGGAGGCCTAAAGGACAAGAATCTCTCCCAGATGCTGGAGGCGCTCTCCCAAATCGCTGCCCGCTTTTTCCTGGTGCCAGTACAAAATGACCGATCTGCATCTCCTGCCGACCTTCGGACTCCAGATCATTTGCCAGCTACGATTTGTTCCAATGTGAAAGTGGCGGTCGAACATGCTCGAGCTTTGCGCGACCCGATCCTGGTTACCGGATCGCTTTATCTGGTCGGTGAAGCACTGGCCTGGCTTGAGCCTGAGTTTGGTGTTTTTCAAAAAAGCACACAATAGTTGGTGAAACCAAATACAACCGTGGCAGACTGCCAGCCGGTTACATGTCTGGGTCAAGAGCGATACCTATTCTTCGGCCTGAAGATCAGCCATACGTTTTGCATGCCGGAAATCATGCCGGCACCGCCTGTACGTTCGAGTTAACTTCACCTCCCCGCAGCAAGTGCATCCCTTATGCCTACCTCCAGTCAATCGATACGTACGGGGAGCAATCGATCATTCTACGCTACACGTTTGCCGATGTGGAACTAAGCCTGGGCCGCGCCTTCACCGCTCGTCGGCAGTTGCTTGAAGAGCTCGCCCATTTTCGCGTTGCTTTGATTCGTACTGGAGAACAGATCGGCATCCGAATCTTAATGGAACCGCTATCGGATAGACCGGAGGTTTTCTAAGCGGCTTGCCGATTAACAACACAGTCCTTCCCGAAGCTACCGTATTCCTGACGCTGAATCACGAAGCCCGCTGAGCTGCTGCTGGATAAAGTTCCGCGCCCCAACGGTTCATCAGAGCATTGTTCACCGCCCAACGCACCACTGGGTGCCTGACCGCAAAAAAGAATTGTCGCCAGGGCGAATACTCTTCAATCCCGGCGCTAAGATGCTCCGCGTTCCATCGAATCCGCTCCAACAAAGTATCGCCACGAAGCTCAATTCCATCGCCCGTGGTACGGAATGATTCACTGGTCGATTCCGCCACCAACAGGCAGTAACAAACTAGCTTGCCGACGGTTAGAGCACTCAAAAATCCCGGTTCACCCAATCGATCCTGGTCGAAAACCTGAAAAAAGTTCTCTGGCGAGATTTGTCTGCAATTCCATTTGTCGCAGGCATCGGTTTTTGCGAGCGGGAAGGATGCATGGTCGATTAACTCGAACAGCTGCCAATGAATTGGGGGGTACGGCGGCTCAGCGAAGTTGTACGGATGATTGAGCGGCAACTCCCGTAAAGCAAGAATCTCATCGGCGTTCAACCCTTTCCGGGCGGTTTCCGGCGAGTTCTTAAAGGGCTGGCACATTTTTCGACCCGTCCTCCACCGCCCGTTCAGACCAGCGAAAACAATCTTCTGTTTTACTTGGTCAGTCCGGCGCCGTTACCACGGGTGCGCTTTTTTTTCTCCTTGATTTCGAAGGCAAGTGAGAGCACACGCCGATACTTCGCCTGGCCAACTGCGACCAGACGGATCCCGAGGTCGGTCTTTTCATTAATCTCGTGCAACGCCCGATCGATGGCACGCTGCTTCAGATTGGGCCAATGAACCAAACATTTCTCGCTTACGATGTTGCCCTGAACGTCGCGCACTTCATCAACGCCGAGGACCTTCCGGATTTTGGGTATGGAAATTCGCTTTAGCCCGACGTTGCGCCATTTCCAAGCCCACTCGTACAGACGAATCGAGTACTGGCTGGCGAGTTTCACCGAGGATCGTTCCGCGTCCTGTCTCAGGTGGTCCTTCAAGCGCTCAAGATGGCGATACAATCCTGGATCGATGTGCAGGATCATCTTTTTCTCTACCATCGTGATCGCGCTGAGCCAACGCGCATAGAGCACTGAATTCTGCTTATCTCCGTTATGCAGAACCAATCGATGATAGGTCAGCAGTTTCAGCGCCGCCGACTGCAGACCGAAATCATCAAACTCAAACGCCGTTACTCCGGGTTTCAATCGATCGACGATCGACATCACAATGCTGCGTTCGTGCTTGGTCAGCTTGTAATAGGCTTCGATTAAATCGTCACCAAAACCAAGCTGATCCTCCCGATCCGGTAGTGGTAACGTTCCGAAAACTTTGTTATACTTACGCACTTTACTTTCTCTGGGGTAGGGTGTTACAAGAATCTTTTAACCGAATTAGTCAATAAGAGAAGCAATAAAATGGCTGCCACTAAGGAATCTCGCCAAATCTCGACAGAAACTCAGAAATGGTCGTTCTCGAGTAATGGTCAACCACTTAGCTTAGAAGATTTTCTGGAAAATTACCGAAAACAAGGAGTGTTTTATGAAGGGAAGGAGCAGTGGCTGAAGGGCGTAACCAGAGTTTCATGGGAAAACTTTTTTTTGGTTTGTACGGAAGAGCTTGACGATATTTCCCAGCGTGCAGCAAAGATGCTGATCTTGTACTGCTTGGAAATCGTTGAAGACGTGGTCTCGCGGATGCGCGGGCCGATTGATTCGACCCGTATCGCCGAAGCGATGAAGCGGGAATTCGCTGAGCAGTACGAAAACCCGATTTATCATTTCCAGTGGGCGATGCGACACGAGGCCGTTCGCGACGCAGTAACCAACGCGGTCGTAAATCGCTGGGGTAAGTAGCTTGGATCGGTCGGGGAAAACCTGACTTCGCCCCACGCTGGCACCTCCGCTTGAGCCGTGGGAGCGTAGCGGCGACACGGCAAGGGAGACGAAGAGATCGGTCGACGCGATTTAGCCCTTACGATCGGGCGGAAACCCGACTCCCCAAAAACGCGTCTCGCCGCAGGCATTGCGAAGGCGGAACCTACGTCGCGGCCGCGCCGCTGGGTTGCAGAACAATGAGACTAGAGCGCAACCGAAGCTTGCGTAGGCGGCTTCGGCGCATGTGCTCTCCGCTCCCTTCGTGTCGCTTTACCCAGGTGCCGGCTTTGAGCCATTCGCGCCTGGTCGTACGATGAGAACGAGGCTTCGCCTACCTTTGTCTGGAGTAGTCTAATTGGGCACAAATTATATTACTTTTTTTTTATATGTTGTTATATTCTGAAGTCTGCTAATATCTTCTCATGTGGGAAAATGCAAAAACGATCGCCATCCCCGTCCAGCATTCTGAACGCTCCGATCGTTCCAAGCTCCCCGATCCACTTTCCTATCGCCGCTCGGACGGGAGCATTCTGCGGCTTCCGGACTACTTGCCCAGATCCGCCTTTGTCGAAGTCGACCGGTGCTCGGGTTTTCAAATTCGCGCCAAACCTTTGTTCCCACTGATCCAGCCGATAGATACGCAGGCAATCGCCCAGCCACGTTTCCTCCTCCAAATTCGCTCCAACGGAGTTCCTTGCTACGTACGCCGTTATGTC
>DASTDH010000483.1:0-5917 GCA_035710445.1 Chthoniobacterales bacterium | reverse complement strand
GAACGGAACTGACAAAAGAACGATAAGGGTCCTGATAACCGATTTCGTATTCAGATAGATCAAAAAGAAAATGATCAATAGAGTAAACGGCACCAGGATGGATAGACGTTTTTCCGCTTCCTTGAGGTACTGAAACTGGCCAGCCCATTGGATATAATATCCTTGGGGAAAATGCACTTTCTGACTAATCTCAGCTGAAGCGGCGCGCACGTATCCGTCGATATCGCTGCTGGTGATGTCGACGAAGACATAACCGACAAGCTGTGCATTCTCTTCGCGAATGGAAGGAGGGCCGGTCCGCCAGTTAATGTCCGCCAGCAACGAGACCGGTACTTGCGCACCCGTAGGGGTCGACACAAGAATACGTTTCAAGCTTTCGAGATCATTGCGAAAATCTCGCGAATATCGCACGCTGATCGGATACCGTTCACGACCTTCCACCGTCGTTCCGATGGTGTTCCCGCCGACGGCGGTCTCGACGATTTGGTTCACATCCTCGACCCGAAGACCATACCGAGCCGCCACCTGGCGGTTGACTGAGAAATCCAGGAAATAGCCACCCGTAGTCCTTTCCGCAAAGGCGCTGCGCGTGTTCGGAAAATCGGTGAGAGCCTTTTCGATTTGGACCGCGACATCTTCGATCCCTTTGAGGTCTGGTCCGAAGACTTTGATGCCCAGCACTGACCTGAACCCAGTTGTGAGCATCTCGGTGCGAGTCTGGATCGGCATCCAGAAGATCTGAGCCATGCCCGGAGTCTTACTTGCCTCGTTCAACTGAGCGATGAGCTTGTCCCAGGTTACGCCGGCCGGCCATTGCTCTGGCGGTTTCAACTGGACCACGGTTTCAAACATCGAGAGCGGAGCAGGATCGGTGGATGTGTCGGCTTGTCCGGCCTTTCCGAAAACGCTCTCCACTTCCGGAAATGTCCGTAGTATCCGGTCCTGGATTTGCAGGATCTTGGTCGCCTCGGTGATCGACATGCCAGGTATCGCGGTCGGCATATAAAGCAGCGTCCCCTCATTGAGGGGAGGCATGAACTCCGATCCCAATCGGCTGAACGGAATCCAGGTAAGTGCCAGCACCAGCAGAGAAACTCCAATGGTTAGCCAGCGAAAACGAAGAACGAAATTAACCAAGGGCCGGTAGAGCCAAATCAAAAGACGGTTGAGCGGATTCTTGATCTCCGGGGTGATCTTACCGCGGATTAACCATACCATTAGCACGGGAACAAGCGTCACTCCTCCGATGGCCGCGAAGAACATCGAAAAGGTTTTCGTGAATGCGAGTGGACGAAACAAACGTCCTTCCTGAGCTTCCAGTGAAAAGACCGGGATGAAACTAACCGTGATGACCAGCAGCGAATAGAAGAGCGGTCTCCCAACGCTTTTGGCCGCATTAACTATCACCTGAAACCGTTCCTTGCCGATTGGATCGTGACCGTGTTCTTCTTTGAAATGTTCGAGTGCTTTGTGGGCGTTCTCAACCATGATGATCGCGGCATCAATCATCGCTCCGATGGCAATGGCAATTCCGCCCAGCGACATGATATTGGAAGTGAGTCCCAGCCAGTACATCGGGACGAACGACACGATAATCGCAATCGGAAGAGTAATAATGGCAACCAGCGCCGATCGAACATGCCAGAGGAAGAGAAGACAAACCAGGGCCACAACAATACTCTCTTCGAGCAGTTTCTCCCGTAGAGTGTCGATCGCGTGATGGATCAAAGTACTGCGGTCGTAAGTCGGAACTACCCGGACGCCGGGCGGAAAGGAACTTCGAACCTCTTCGAGCTTCTTCTTAACTCCATCGATCACTTTCAGGGCGTTCTCGCCGTAGCGCATCACAACCACCCCGCCGACTACCTCGCCTTTGCCATCCAGTTCAGTGACACCATAACGCAGGTCAGGACCGAGGTGCACCGTAGCGACGTTTTTGATATAGACCGGTACGCCATTCTGCGTTGTTAACACGACGTTCTCAATGTCCGCTATACTCTTGATGTAGCCTCTGCCGCGTACAAAGAATTGGGTGGAAGAGACTTCAAACGTCTTGCCACCGACATCCGCGTTGCTTGCTCGGATGGAGCTAACGACCGTGCTGAGCGGAATGTTGTAAGCAACTAGTTTGTTCGGATCAATATCGACCTGATATTCTTTTACAAACCCTCCGGCCGAAGCTACCTCGGCGACGCCTGGCACCGACTCAAGCGCGTACTTCATATGCCAATCCTGGAAAGAACGTAATGAAGCCAGGTTCTGCTTTCCCGAATCGTCGACCAGCGCGTATTCGTAGACCCAGCCAACGCCGGTGGCATCCGGACCGATGACCGGGTTCACACCTTCGGGCAATGAATCCCGGACCGAGTTAAGGTATTCTATTACCCGAGAACGCGCCCAGTAGATGTCGGTACCATCCTGGAAGATGACGTACACGAACGATTTGCCGAACATCGACTCCGCGCGGACAAACTTTACTTTCGGCGCCGCGATGAACTTCGTAGAGATAGGATAGGTGATCTGATCTTCGACCAGGTCGGGTGAACGGCCTTCCCAATCGGTGTAAACAATCACCTGGACGTCGCTGAGATCAGGAATCGCATCGAGCGGAGCCTGGTACAAAGCATAGATACCGCCCGCCACGGCAAAGATAGTCAAAATGATCACCAGAAACGCGTTGCGAGCGCTGGCTCCGATAATCCGCTCAATGAGAGTCTCGGCTTGAGCCGCCGGCTGATCGGACATTGCTTCCTTTATTTTACAGCTCGCAGCGGTCCGCTCACTTGCCCACAGTCGGGCATCCGCATGCCCAGGAACGGGTTCTTGACCTCAGCGCTTGCCTGAATCCATTGCGCGGGAGATTCTTTCCACATCGGGCAGGTAATCGTGTACAGCGACTGCTCAGTTTGGCTCCGGTGTTGTTTGAGGAAATCAATCAAGTCCGCGCTGAAGAAACCAAATTGTGCACGTGCATCTTCCAGATTATGAGCATCAAATCCTTCCGCCGTCCGCCGGATTTTTGTAACGGCGTCACGATAGTTGTCCTGCTTCATCAGCTCGGGACTGGACGAAACCAACTGGCGGATCGCTGCACGAAGCGCGACCGCCTGTGCGGCAACACCATCTAATTGATCTTTCGCTAAGAGATCGTGGATAGCGTTGTATGCTTTTAAAACCGCCTCAAACTCCGGGCGGGTTTCTCCGGTCAGCGGCTTACTCTCAGACTGCGGAGTGTTCTCCTCCTTGCCGTCGTCGCTTCTCTTCTTGCTCCGCTCTTCGCTCGGTTCCTGCCAAGTCTTCAATGCGCCCTGGATTCGTGATTCGGCGTCGATCAGGAAGTTAGCGCTACTAACCACGCGCTCGCCCTCCGTGAGACCGTCTAACACTTCTTCATACGTTGTTTCTGTATCTCCATCGGTCTGGGTGAAGGATCGTCCCGTCCGAACATATCTCGGCTCCAGTTTACCCGAACCCTTATCGATAAAGACCAGGCCGCGCGACCCGGTCGGCAGCACCGCGTCCATCGGAACTGCCAGTCCCTCGCCTCGGTCAATCTGCACCTCTGCATTGGCGAACATGCCCGGCCGTAATTCGCCCTCGGGATTCTTGAGATCAATTCGAACCCGAGTGGTTCGCGTCATGGCGTCCAGTTTCGGGTCGATGGCGCCAATCTGGCCTTGGAACTTCTTGTCTGGGAACGCGGCAAACGAAATGTCCAGCGTTTGGCCAACTTTCAGTAGTCCAACATCGTTTTCGTAGAACTGCGCCCAGAGCCATAAGTTAGATAGATTGATGACGCCTACCAGCCGATCCCCCATCTTTACGCTCATCCCTTGCTTCATTGGCACTTCTTCGACAACGCCATCAAATGGTGATCGTAAGACGAGATTATCCGACGCCTTCCTGCTCTTCTCGAGCGCATCGATCTCTTCCCGGCTAACGCTCCATTGGCGGAGACGCTGCTTGGCAGATTCAATGAGCGCATCAAGCGAGTTGCTGCGCCCTGATCCGCCGCGGTCACGCTCATTGAGAAGATTGACCAACTCCTGTTCGCTGCTGCGGAGGTCCGGACTGTAGACCGATAGAAGGGGTTGGCCCGCCGTTACTCGCTCCCCGGGAGAGGTCACTTTCAGGTCTTGCACGTAGCCGTCAACGCGCGCGACGTATTCGAATATTTTTCCCAGATCGGGCTCAAGGAATCCCACCGATCGAATCGATAACTGAATCGGACGGCGCGTTACCGAGGTGTAGGTCACGCCAATCTGCTGCTGGCGTTCGACCGGTACTGAAAACTCGCTCGACTTACTTACTTCTTGATTTGGAGACGGCATCGGCATTGAACTCATGCCTTCCCCTGGCTGCGGATTGTCTTTTGCGGCCACTTCCGCCGTCCCTTTCTTCATGACCGGAACGAGGTCCATCGAGCAGATCGGGCATTTCCCCGGTGTTTTAGATTTTACCGAAGGATGCATCGTGCAGGTGTAGTAATCGACATTCTTGTCGGCCGCAGTGTTACTGGGCTTGCTGCACGCGCTTATCCCAGCGATAACCAGAACGACGAAAGCAATCCTTAAAAACACCTTGCACGTTTTCATGGTCCCCTGTCCCCCACAGTAGATTTGCCAACCGCCGAATTTTTCTGGCCGAGACCGACCAGGGCCTCCAGCTCAGCCTGGGAGACTTGATAGTCACCCAGATCCTGGTAATACATTTTCTCCAGCTCAAAGAGGTCCCTCTGGGCAGATAGGAGCGTTAGCAGAGTCGTCTTATTCCCCTCATAATCCGCTCGATAAGAATCTACCGTCCGCCGTGCGGTCGGAAGCAGGTTGTCGCGATATAACTCCATGTGATGATGAAGCGTCTCGATCTTCTGCAGCTGATTCCGCAACAACCCGACCGCTTCGGTTTGTGCACTAACTAACGCAGTGCTAGCGGCATCTACTTCACGCTGTGCTTCGGCCTCCGCCGCCCGATACTTCTTTCCGTTGAGCCACGGCAGATTAAACGACACGCCGCCTCCCACATCGCTCACAAGTTGAGAAGCGGCGTTGTAGCGTTGTGCCTGCACGCTCAGGGTTGGATCGGGAATCCACTCGCGTTTGGCCAGTTCCTCTTTGGCCTTCGCCGCTGTCAACATGGCTTGGGCCTCCCGTACCTCGGGCCGATTTGCCAGAATGAGTTGGCGAAGTCTTTCCGGCGAAGCCGCTAGAGAGTTCTCTTTGTTTTCACTCGGACGACCCAATGGAGCAAACGGATCGCGGTTCATTAAGACATTCAGGCTCGACTGTTCATCGGAAACTTTCTGCTCCAGGTCTTTCCGGGCTTCGATGACTTTCTGGCGTTCGTTGTCCGCCATCAAAAGATCGGCTTGTCCTTGGGTACCCACTTCGAACTTGGCCTGTGTGGCATCACGCGATTGCACCAGCGACGCTTCATCTGCTCGGTTCAGGTCGAGAAGCTGGTAAAGGCTCGCCAGCCGATAGTAACTGGATTTGGCTTTGGCAACGACGTCGAGTTCTTGCCGTCTGGCCTCCTCCAAAGCCTGTAGTGCTTCGGCCGCAGCGGCGCGTTCTTTACTTCGGTTCTTGCCCGACAGCGGAATCATTTGTTCGACGCTTACCATCTGATCGGTAAATCCATTTGCCGGGATGCTGACAAATCTTCCGAACACTGTGCTGACACTAAACTTCGGGTCCTCCCAAGCGCCTGCCTGAGGAACCCGTTTCTCTGCGGCCTTCCACTTCGCTTCGGCCGACTGGATCATAGGGTTATGCTTTAGAACCGAAGCGATCACCTCGTTGAGGGAGAGTTTGTTCAAGCCGCCAGTTGAGCCGATCGGTTCCCGGCTTTTATGATCGGAAGCCTGAGCAATCCATGTCGACGACGCAAAGATGATCGCCAGGAGCAACTCCTTCAG
>DASTDH010000482.1:0-15082 GCA_035710445.1 Chthoniobacterales bacterium | reverse complement strand
GATCGGCAGTCGCGTGGCCCGAATGCTCCGCGGCTTCGGATGTCACGTGCTCGCGTATGATCCCTATGCCAGGCCGGACACGTTCGGAGATCAGGCGTTAAATGTTGACCTCGACGAACTGCTGGCCCGCTCACGCATCGTTAGCTTGCATGCACGCGCTACGCCTGAAACCACGGGCATGATCGGCGCGGAACAGATCGCGCTGATGCCGGCTGGCTCGGTGTTGATTAACTGTGCACGCGGCACGCTGGTCGATTACGATGCGGTTTGCGACGCTCTGGACAGCGGCCACCTCTGGGGTGCCGGCTTCGACGTGTTTCCCGAAGAGCCGATTCCGGCGGACTCGCGCTTATTGAAAAGCCCTCACATCGTAATAACACCGCACATCGCCGGCGCCAGCAAGCAGACCGCCGAAAAAGCGGCACGTATCGCCGCGGGCGAAATTCGCCGCTTCCTTCAGGGCGAACCTCTCGAACATTGCGTCAACCCGGAAGCGGCTGCCGAAGAAAACGAACGTCAACGAACGCCAGTGAACAACAGCGAACGTCAGTGAGGCGCAGCGCTGGCAAGATTTTCGCCTAGAGGAGCCCGTAGGATTTACCGCGAAGCGGTTACAAGCCTAGCCCGTTCCGAGGGACGAATGAAAATAGCCCAGTACGAAGTGCTGGGTAAGGATGAGTTTTAGAACGACGCGTTTCGGAGGGAAGATCGATCACCTCCTTACGTCCGTCTGGCATAAGGAGGAAACCGGTAACCAAACGCTTCGATCGTCTCTACAGGACGGGCGAGGTTTTTGAATGCTAACCCGGCACTTCGTACCGGGCTACTATCGTGATATCCCTCTCCGGAAGGACGGGGTTGGGCTTGTAAATCGCTTGGCGGTAAACCCGACACACACCTAGTCCGAACCGGACTATCCTGCTGCTATTGTACGAAGATTCAGTAGCCGGGAGTCCTTGCTAGCATGTACGCAATTTTACGTATGGTCCGAGAAGTGCCGAAGTTCTAGAATATCCATAAGGTTCAACTCGCAGCGATGTGAACGGAATGATGTTGGACCGGCAGCGAACTTTTGGCACGGAGGCGCTTAACGTGTGAGCGACCGCAGCGATTGGGTTGGATCTGGTCGGACCCAGAATAGATACCGGAGCCAGGATTCGCGAGGTATTGACGTGGGCCAGCACTTTTGGGGCAGGCAAAGATCCACGCTTAGATATGCGTAATCATGTTGGAGACCACCCCAAATGGAACGACCTAGAATTCCCACGGATAAAAAGTGGTCGGCTGGTTGTCTAGGTTCTGAGCTCCGACCCCGATCGGAATCCTCTACCGGCCCAATAGTCGAGTCCGAATCGGTTCGTTGCGTACTATTGCGGGATGAACGACGCGATCGGCTGCTAGAAATCAGTAGGATCATCGATGACGCCAGGATGCATGCCGTCGTGATTGAAGATTTTTCCGATCGTTGTCTCGCCGAATTCTCAGCGAGATGCTTTGTTGCCTTGGCCAGCACTGGTGAAGCTGCCAGCGGAGCCGGAATGCAGGCCATTCGCGCCTTAAGGACCAAAGGCTTCAAGGTCCTTGCCTACGAGGATGGTGCTGACTGCTGGCCGATCAAAACAAAATGCCTGCCCCTGCTGGCTGGTGCGGTCCAACTGTTCGACAGTTCAAGGCCAAATTTCCCGCGTGAGCTATGCGAGGCGGTCGAGCGGATCGTCTGTGTCGAAATGCAGAAGCGAAATAACGCGGACAACATCAAAGCGATTATGCGCGGCTTAGGAATGATCGGGGAAAGCGCGACAATGATGACGGTTTTCCGCGCGGTGATCCGGTTCAGCGCACTGAGCGACCTACCCGTGCTCATCTCCGGCGAGACCGGAACGGGCAAGGAAGCTCTGGCTCGGGCCGTGCACAGTTTGGACTTGAAGCGCAACCACGGGCCGTTCGTGCCAGTGAATTGTGGCGCGATCAGCAGAGCTCTGGTGGAAAGCGAATTTTTTGGTCACCGTCGTGGCGCATTCACTGGCGCAGAGCGGGAGCGCAAGGGCCTCTTTCGTTCCGCAGAAGGCGGCGTGTTGTTTCTTGATGAGATAGCCGAGTTAGATCTCGCGCTGCAGAGCCGGTTGTTACGCGTGTTGCAGGAGAATCGGGTGCTTGCCGTCGGCGAAGATCGCGAGGTGGAGGTAAGCGTGCGCGTAGTTGCTGCGACCAATCACAATCTGGACCAGCTGATACAGCAGAATAAATTTCGCCCTGACTTGTTTCACCGACTTAACGTCCTATCGATTTCGGTACCGCCATTGCGCGAGCGCCCAGACGATCTTGCGCCGCTCGTGGAGCATTTCCTCCAAAAATATCGTTTGCTTACCGCCCCGGCTCCGCAGAAAGCGGACGCAGATTTTCTGGAAGCGCTACGACAGATCGAATTGCCCGGTAATGTTCGCCAACTCGAGAATCTGGTGCGTCAGGCCCTGGTTGGCAAAACGACCGATTCGCCCCTCAGCCTCAGCGATTTGTCAGTAGAAATATTGCGACAGCTGCTCGAGTCCGAAGAAAATACGGCGAGTCAGAAAACAGAGTTGGTAGATTTGTTCAATTCGGAAGCTTTCACCAGTTCTTTGGTTCGTATGTTGGAAGCGAACGACTGGAATCTGAGACGCTCTTTGGAAAACTGTGAGAGGCAGGCACTGGAAGCGGCGATAAGGCGCACGCGTGGGAATCAGTCGGAGATCGCGCGGTTACTCGGAATCACGCCGAGAAGCGTTTATAATAAGGTGCATAAGTACCGGCTCTTGGAAAATGCCGGAAACGGTGCGGCAACCACCGGACCGGAGAAGGCCCGAAACCGAATCTGAGCGCACCGGGATTCCTTCGGTTTTCTAATTAACCAGGGATCGCTATTTCGCTTACTGGTTACCAAGCTCGAAACACTCATCCGTGTGACGTTTTCGGAAATAGAAACAATCTCGATAGGATGACACAGGAAGATCGCGCTACTCCTCAACCGACGTGCAAAGGGCGGAAAATGCTTTCCGGAAAAATTTGGCACAGATGCGGAACGCTTTTTCCGATGCGCGGCCAAATCTTGAACCGTCAGCCACAAAGACGGCATTAACGATCTGAATTTTCTCTCTCGGGAGCCGAGATGGAGCGCGGTTCAGCCCGATCCTGGCACGTAGCAAGCTACGCCAGCGTGTACGCGAATTAGATCGTGAAATCGTTAGAAATTCGGGCTCCGGAGGGAGCCAAACAAAATGTGCCAAACTCTTGGGTCCAATTTCGAATCAACGACGTCTATGTACCTGAGCCAGCGCAAATTCTCATGGAGCTTCACGGGAAAGATGTTTTGCGGGGGGAAATCATTGACGTATCCGACAGTGAGAATCAGGACGAACCATTCGCCGTCGTTGAAGTCGAGGGTCTTTCACAACCGGTGGTTGTGGCCATGAAGCACCTCCAAGAAATACGTCGTGAATGATGCGTAAACCTCAGCGACGATTTGAAACGATAGAACTCCTGACGCCGGGTTGGCTCGCGGAAATAAGAGGATTCCGGCGATGAATTCTTCCGGTCCGATACTGAAGTGCAGCCGCGTCTGGACGGAAACCAATTGGTTTGCGCTTCACACGAAACCACGCCGAGAAAAGTTTGCTGTAAACAATGTCGACGCGCTTGGTATTGAAACGCTCTTGCCACTCGTCAAAGTCGAGCGACTTCTACGCGGTACGGCAACGATGGCGGCGAAGCCGCTATTTCCCGGTTATTTCTTTGCCAGGTTCTGCCCGGAAAGCGCATTCGAGTCAGTGAAGTACGCGCGTGGGGTTCTGCGGGTGGTGAGTTCGGGCCGGATTCCGATCCCCGTCCCGGGCAATATTGTTGGTGACATCCAGGATCGGGTTCAAGCAGACGGCTTTATCAGAATGCGTCCCCGAGGTTTGGCACCGGGGACCCGAGTAACCATCCAGACCGGTCCGTTTGAAGGAATGATCGGCAGAGTCGAACGAGAGCTCGATGATCGAAAGCGGGTAATGATCTTCCTGGAGACTCTGTTGCAGGCGCGGGTGCTGATCGAAACGCGATGGATTGAAGCAGAGGCAGCTTAGTTGACAGACTGCCAGCAAAGATTTTTTAGAAACGACTCTGACGTCGTTGTGCGGAGCCTGCTCAAAAATCGCCTTCGATGGCAGCGAAAACCCGAAAATTACAACATCCATAATTAACTGCTTGCATGGGTGATTATACGGTACTGGCGGAGGCTGGTGAGTCGTTAGTTAACGTTCTCTGGGAAGAGATTCAAATCGACCCGCAGATAAGCAGCCTGATCGATAATGAGAACCGCATTTCTCTGGATTCCCCGTTCGATCTCCAAGACAACGATTCAGTCAAACTGTCCATTTACCTCTATCGGATCACCGAGAACGCGAGCACGAAGAATCAGTTTCCAGTCCAGGGCAACGGTGTCCAACTGCGGAAGCCACCGTTGACTCTCGATTTACATTATCTCGTCACTCCACTGGTCGGAACGGTTACCGATCAACAGATCATTCTCGGAAAAGTCATGCAGGTCTTTTATGACCGGGCGATCCTGCAGGGAACAGATTTAACCGGCTCGCTGGCAGCATCAGGACAGGAGGTTCGGTTAATTCTGAATCCGGTTGCTTTGGAGGAAACGACTCGTGTCTGGCAAGCAATGGAGATGAGCTACCGGCTCTCGTTAGTTTACCTGGCCCGAGTCGCGATGGTGGATTCACGCCGCGAGCAATTCGTCCAACCGGTCGTAAACAGACGCGACCAATTCAGCCAACGACCGATTTAGAACATGGTTTCGATAGTGACAGAACCGGATATCGCAGAGTTACAACTGAGTCTTGCACTGTTGCTTTATGATGGGTTTACCGGTGCGCAGCAGCTGCTGGGCAACATCTCGGTGGCAATTGCGAATGAGATGCTTGCCAGTCCGCCGGTGACTGCTGAGATAATGCCCCAATGGATGTTTCAAAAGACTCCGGAAGCCACTTACCTCTTTTTTGGACTATTGCCCGGAGCGTATACCCTGCAGGTTCGAAGTAACGAATCATCGCCGGATCAAAAGCCTCCCTACTATCTACCGGCCGATCTATCAGTGAATGTCGCTGATCTTTCGGCGGTTGAACCGACCCAGAAGCCAATTTGGCCCGCGTTCCCAGACATCAATTTGGCCGACGGAACTAAACCGCTCGACGATCCAACCCAACCCGAAAACTATCGGGTGCAACGCCGATCCGCGACGCTCCAACCAAGCACTGCTTATCCATTTGCGGCCGGCTCGACGCTCGTACGCGGAACAGTGTTCGCGAACGGAGCACCTCTGGCGAAAGCAAACGTACAAAGGATTGGCGACGATCTCTCCTATCCGACCGGTGACGACGGCGGGTTCGTGCTCTTCCTCAACCGGACAAGCGGCATCGGCGAGACCATCACTTTACAAGCAACGCACGCGCTCCATCCAACCGTGCAACAGAAAACTGATGTTCACCGCGGGATGACGGTGGCGACAAATATCGTAATGGCACCCTAGCCACGAAAGGAAATAAACATGCCAGAATACCTATATCCCGGCGTTTACGTTGAAGAGGTGGACACCGGGAACAAACCAATCGAAGGGGTTTCGACTAGCACCGTGGGCTTTTTGGGAATTGCAGAACGAGGCCCGTTAGTACCAACGCTGATCACCAGCTTTACCGACTTCACCCGAACTTTCGGAAGGTACGTGAAAGAGGGCGAGGTAGATCGTTATCTAGCGTATGGCGTTGAGGGATTTTTTCAGAACGGAGGGGAACGTTGTTTCGTAGCGCGCGTCGCTTCGAGCGACGCAAAACCGGCCTGGGTGACCAGCGAAGAAAACCCGGCCAAAATGAGGGTTCAGGCGGTCGGACCGGGTTCATGGGGAAACAACATCGCGGTGCAGACTGCCCGGGCTGGCTTGCAGAATAATCCCAATCTATTCAAACTTATCGTCGCTTACTGGGCCAATGGCTTGCCGGCTTCGCTTCCGGACCTGACCAAGCCTATCCCGCCGGAGATTGCAACACCCACGCTGGTAGAAAGTTTTGACGATCTCTCGGCGATTCCGGCGAGCAGCACGTTCTATGAAAGCCAGGTCAATGAAGTGTCCAATCTCATCACGTTGCAACAGAAGGCTCCGGGCGTACCGATCATAGAATCGTTCTTGGCATCGCCTCCTGCATCCCCTCCGACGCCGAGCGCGGTGTCACTGCAAGGTGGAACTGATATTCCAATTCAGCTCAAAGACTTCACCGGAGAGTTGTCCGGGCCGGAAAACAAGGTGGGGCTACTGGCTCTCGGAGACGTTGATGAGATCTCCATTCTATGTTGCCCGGACGAGTTCTACTTCGGTCCGCAAGACGACAGTATATCGGGTGCACTGGTTGACCAGTGCGAAACTCTCAAGTATCGATTCGCCATTCTGCAGGCACCGCCGGTAGTGCGACACCCCGAATCAAACGACCCTTCGATTAACTCACCTCGAGGATACGCAGCGTTCTACTTCCCTTGGTTATGGATCATCAATCCAACTAATGGCGTGCCTTTGCTGGTTCCGCCCGGCGGCCACATGGCTGGAATTTACGCCCGCAGCGACACCAACCGAGGAGTGCATAAAGATCCGGCCAACGAGATCATTCGCGGGATAAGCCAGCTGCAACTCCAGATCAACAATCAGGAACAGGCAATCCTCAATCCGAAGGGGGTCAACTGCCTGCGCTACTTCAAAGGACAGGGCAATCTTGTCTGGGGCGGACGAACTACCAGTCCCAATCCGGACTGGAAGTACATCAATGTCCGGCGGCTGTTTATCTTCGTCGAGAAATCGATTGATCGGGGTACTCAATGGGTTGTTTTCGAACCCAATGATGAGGCGCTGTGGGCGCGGGCCCGGCGAAGTGTCGGTGATTTCCTGACCGGTTTGTGGAAGGACGGAATGCTTCAGGGAGCGACTAAAGAGCAGGCCTTTTTTGTTCGTTGCGATCGGACCACGATGACGCAAGCCGATATCGACAACGGACGGTTTATCATGTTAATCGGCATCGCTCCGGTGAAGCCGGCGGAATTTGTAATCTTCCGCATCGGCCAATACAGCGGCGGTTCCGACGTCACCGAAGCGTAGAAATCTAACCAGCAAAGGAAACAGTTTATGCCAGGCGGAACACGCAACGACCCTTACGGTCAGTTCAATTTTTTAATTGAAATTGATGGGGTCACCAAGGGCGGCTTCAGCGAAGCAAGCGGCTTAACAACCGACACCAATATCATCGAATATCGTGAGGGTAACGAGCAGGCAGACGGCCAATCAACTACTCGCAAGCTCCCTGGACTGATGAAATACAACAACATCGTGCTCAAGCGAGGTTGGACCAAAGATCAATCTTTGTGGCAATGGAGGCTAAAAGTGATTGAGGGTAAGACTTCACGGACGAGCGGCTCAATTGTCCTGCTGGACGAAGCCCGACAACCGGCTCTTCGTTGGAAGTTTCGAGAGGGTTGGCCGAGCAAGTGGGAAGGTCCGGCGCTTAATGGTAAGACCAGCGAAGTCGCGATCGAGTCGTTGGAGATCGCCCACGAAGGCCTCGTTCTGGAATCAGCCTAAAGAGTTCGCCAAGAGAGGTCTGGTAGATGTCTGTCTATCGATCTGTCTACCTCACGCCCGGAGTTTACCGGCAGCCACAACCGGCCGAGAATGGCGACATCCGCCTGGTACGGACCGATGTGGCGGGATTTGTGGGATTTGCTGAACGCGGGCCATTGCCCCGGCCGGGCGCTACGCCAGAAGAGTTAAGAACCGGTGCGGTTCGTCTGACCAGTTGGCAGCAGTTTCTCACGACCTTCGGGGGGTTCATGCCATACGGCTATCTGGCGTATGCGGTGCGGGCATTTTTCGCTAACGGGGGCACCACCTGCTACGTGGTGCGGGTTGCTGCACTTACGCCAGAAAAAAGTTTTCTTCGGCCAAGCAAGGCTTTCTTCGCGCTTCCGAGCGCGCCGGCAAACGAATCAGGGGATGCCTTCGTCGGCCGGGCGAACGCTGGAGATTCGGAGCTCACGATCGTTGGGGAGCACAATGATATTTCTGCAGGCGACCTTATCGAGATCAGTGATGAAGGAGCGACCGAGCACTTGATGGTCGTTGAACGGCAGAACAGTAGGATCAGGCTTGCTCGCAAGCTCTCATACGAATACCCCGAGGGCGCTGTACTGTCCAAGTACGAACCCGCCCTGGTGGTAACAGCAACGAGCGCGGGCAAGTGGGCAAACCGGATCAAACTAACTGTTACGCCGTTGACGATTGGCGATTTTGTCGAGGAATTCGCGTTGCGAGTGACGTTCACTCCCGGCCTTGATCCCTCTCGGGCCATTGAGGAAGAGCTTTATCATCGGCTCTCTCTCACCAAGGGACCTTTCTACGCTCCGGATCACATCAACAATGTCTCGAACTTAATTACCCTGGATGTGATTGAAACTTCTCCGCCTGGACCTCCCCTTTTCGTTGGAAAAGGACCGCTGGCGTTGGGCGCAGTCCGACTGCAGGGCGGTCGAGATGGTCTCAGCGCAGTGTCGATTGGAGATTTTACAGGGGGCGATGGAGACCTCCGTGGACTGCGGCTCATTGAAGAGGTCGACGAGGTTGCGATCCTCTGCGTTCCCGATGCAGTTTTCGAGCCGCCCATTGAGCTATCGGTGCCCAAGCCTCCCCCGGTAGATCGATGTGCCGAGCAGCCTGTCCCGAAGGATGTCCAACCGATAACCGACGATGAGACAACAGTGCCACCGGTGTCCGATACAGTCAGTATCTATCGCGCAATGATCGACCAGTGCGAGCGACTTCGCTATCGCACCGCCATTTTAGATTATCCTGCAGACAAAAAACAGTCAGATCTCAAGGGCTGGAAGGACACCTTTGTAACTCGGTTCGGCGCCATTTACTATCCATGGCTCAAGGTTCCCGACCCGCTCGAAATCGAAGGGCGCAGCCGCCGCGTGCCGGCCGGGGGCCACGTAGCGGGCGTTTATGCACGAATCGACAACCAATTTGGGGTGGGTCGGCCGCCGTCTAACGCGGCGCTCGAATTCGTCACTGATGTGGCGGACGATGTCACGGATCTCGATCAGCAAAACTTAAATCCCTTTGGTATCAACGCGATCCGCGCTTTTAAGGGTCGCGGAATCCGCGTGTGGGGCGCGCGCTCCCTCGCGGGCGAAAGGGACACTGATTGGTCGTTTATTCATGTGCGCCGGTTGATGTCGATGATCGAAAAGTCGGTCGAAGTGTCCACCCGATGGGCGGTCTTCGAGCCTAATGACTTCTCTTTGCGACACACGCTCGTTCATTCGCTCTCTGTATTCCTTGAAGCCATCTGGCGCACCGGCGCTCTCAAAGGGACAAAGCCTTCCGACGGCTTTTACGTGAAATGCGACCAGACCAACAACCCTCCTCCGGTCGTCGATGTTGGCCGCATCGTCTGCGAGATTGGCGTTGCCGTGGCGGCTCCGATGGAATTCCTGGTATTCGAAATTCATCAAGACCCGGCCACCGCCCATCTGGTGGAAACGTAGAAAGACTGTTATGTCTTCCGCACTGAGAATCGATCCGCTCGGGGTATTCAATTTCTATCTCACGCTGATCGATGCTTCGAACGTAGCCGGCACGCTGATTACAGCGGCCCTAAACTATCAGGTCGCTGGCTTTTCCGAATGCTCCGGGTTGGAGGCGACAGTTGAATTGTTCGAGATCAAGGAGGGCGGCGTGAATGACTACGTCCATAAATTTCCTACCCGGGCCAGTTTCGGCAACATTACGTTAAAGCACGGGGTCATCTATCTGTACGACGATCTCTGGACCTGGCATAACAGCTTTGTTCAGGGAAGCGGTAGCAGAAAGGACGGATTAATTGTCTTGCTCGATGAATCGAGAACACCAGCGAAAGTCTGGAAATTTAAGCGGGGGATTCCGACCAAATGGGTTGGCCCTTCTCTCAATGCGACCCAGAGCGCGGTCGCGATCGAGTCATTGGAAATTGGTCACGAAGGTCTAATCCTGGAAGTCGGCGCCTAGTGCATCGTCTCACATATAATGGTGACGTCGTCATTATATGTGAACGGTGCACTAGTTAGTCGGAAAGTTAGTTAGCCGGAAATTCCGCAGGTGATTGGAGAAAGGGATTGTTTATGGCGCAAGAGAGTCCCGATGTAAGAATCAATGAGTTAGTTACCGACCTTGAGATAACTGAGGGCGTCGGGCCGTTGAGCGCAGCAGAACTCAAGAAGATTGTGGCGTTAGTTTTGGAGCACGTCCGAACCGAACAATACCGTTCGGAACAGAGAAGTCGAGACACTCAAATCAACGATCGCGTCTTTCAACCTAACGCCAGGATTTTCTAACATGGGCCTGGAAAAACTCACTATAGTTCCGGAAAACGCCCCTTTGCTGCCTGAGGTGGAGGCGCTCTTTAACCCGGAACGTTACACGGTCAATAAGAGCGTCCACTTTGCTGAGATAACTATCCCCGGTCTCGACTCACCGGTGCAGCAATTTGTCAATGGTCAAAGCGAGAAGATCACGATGGAGCTTTTTTTCGATACGACCGAATTCGGAATGGTGGATGATCCGCAAGACGTTCGCAACCAAACAGGACTCATCTATCAACTCCTGAGAGTCGACGGCAAACTGCATGCGCCTCCACGCTGCATGCTCACCTGGGGCGATGGAGGCAGACTTTTCTGCTTCGGTACGTCGAACACTTTTTGGTGCGTCATCGAAAGTGTGAGCGAGGAATTCACACTGTTCAGCCCTTCCGGTATACCGCTGAGAGCCAAGCTGAATCTGACTTTCCGGGAGGCCTGGACGATCGAGCAACAGCTGCAAGAAACGCCGCGGGAGTCGGCCGACCACACCAAGACCTACAGCGTGAAACGGGGTGAGACGCTGAGCCAAATCGCGTGGCTCCAATATCAAGATTCAGCCAACTGGCGACCGATAGCCGATGCCAACAAACTGGATAATCCTCGATTGCTCTTTCCTGGCACGAAACTGATCGTCCCGAACATCAAAACCGGAAAAGTCTAATGCCGGAGCCAGAAAGCATCCCACTCGAGATCTTTCGCGGGCGTGATTTTTTTGTACCCGCCTTTCGCGTTCGAGTCGGCGTCGGCGATTTACGGGATCTGAATGAAGCGATGCCGGATATCCAGAGCGTCACCTACAGCGACAGTCTCACTGAGATCGACTCGGTAGAACTGACGGTAAACAATTGGAATCCCGACACGCGCAAATTCAAGTATAGCGATGGAGACACCTTTAGTCCGGGGAAGGAGATCGAGGTCTACATGGGCTATCTCCAGAAAGGCCAAGACCAGCGCCAACTCATGCTTACCGGAGACATCAAGACAATGACACCGAACTTTCCCAGCTCCGGAGGACCAACCCTCAGCATCACGGGCCTGAACCTGCTCGACCGCTTCCGCCTGCAACAAATAACAAAGCAGTTCCTTGGAAAGCAAGACACAGTGGTCGCGAGAGCGCTCATCGAGGAAATTCGGAAGCAAGTGAAGTCCAGTCTGCCAAACATCGATTTACAGCTCGATGAAACCGAGGCACAACGAAACCTCAAGGATGAAAAACCGATCCCGTCGTTGGCAATGCAAAACCAATACCCAATCATGTTTTTGCTGGAGCGAGCTCGGCGGATTGGCTATGAGTTAACCATCACCGAGGGCACACCTCTGTCCAGTGATAAGCGGCTACTAATAGTCCATTTTCGTCCGCCTAGCTACGTGGTCAGGCCGACCTACGTGCTCGAGTGGGGCGTTTCCCTCATTAGCTTCCAGCCAAGTCTCCAAACGGCCAGACAGGTTTCCGAGGTCACGGTCCGCGGATGGAATCCGAAGGAAAAAAAAGAATTCAGAGAGACAGCCACGCGAGACGACCTACGCGGCGAGAAAATTGTCAACCCGGCAGACTTGAAGCTGAGCGAACGAAACGCCGCGAAAAAAAAGGAGATTGTTGCTGATCGCCCTATTCAGACCAAAGAGGAGGCAAAAGAATTGGCCAAAAAGACCCTCCGTCAGATCGCCCAGGGTCTGGTGGAAGGAAAGGGCCGAACTATCGGCCTGCCTGATCTTCGGGCTGGAGTTAAGCTGCAGATCAAGGGTCTGGGGGACCGCTTTTCCGGAACTAAGGAAAAGCCGTTCTCCTACTTCGTCACCCAAACCACGCATACGATCGGCGAGGGTGGCTACACGACTGACTTCGCCGCCCGAATGGAGGCAACATGAGTTTTGTTAATGGAGTGGTTACAGGGTTGGTAACTAATGTGGACGATCCGGAAAAGCGAGGCCGGATCAAAGTCAACTTCAGGTGGCTCGAAGAATCCCATGAAACTGATTGGGTTCGCATCGCCACGGTGATGGCAGGAGACGGACGCGGCACGTTTTTTATGCCAGAAGTTAATGACGAAGTGCTCGTCGCGTTCGAGCACGGAGATGCTCGATTCCCCTACGTGATTGGCTTTCTCTGGAACGGCAAAGATGCGCCGCCGGCCGATCAGGTTCGTTTGCGGCGGATCCAATCCGTGAACGGTCACCGGATCAGCTTCATTGACGCGACTCCGTCGGGGGGAAGTAAAGGCGCGCTGGTGATCGAAGATGCCCATGGCAATACCATTTCAATGTCCAACGGCAAAATTGCGATCAAGAGTGTGGCGATTTTGGAGCTCACCGCCCCAACGATTACGTTGAACGGTCGCGTGACCTGCCCGAATCCGAACCCGATCTGACATCCCTCCGATAAAGGAAATCGGATCATAGTCTAAAGGATCCCGTGCCGAACCTTGATATTCAGGTAAGCGCCGACCTGCAGAAACTCTTTGAGATTCCGTCGTGTGCAGAAATTGAGCTGCCCAAGCCGGAACCCTTGAAACTCAATCTGCCACTCGGCGGTGCGTTACAGGCTATGTCGGACATCTCGAAAGGCATCCCGAACGATTGCTCGCTGACATTTAGCCTAATGGTTCAGATCGCTCCGTTTCTGGCAAGCATACAATGTCTTCTGAACGTACTGAAACTGCTCAAGCCTTTGATTGATATCATTAACGGGTTGACCTCATTTCCTCCCTCGCCTCCGGCCAAAGCGATTCAGGAATTTGCTGCAGCGGTACCCCCTGTGATCGAGTGCATTCCGATTCCTCCGTTCACCAATATCATCCTATTCATTCGGGATCTCCTTTGCCTGATTCTGAAGATCCTCAAATGCCTTCTGGACCAGCTCAAATCCCTCATTGGCATCATGAATGGCATCCAGCTCCAGCTTCAAGCCGCATCCGCACAGGGCAATAGTGAATTGATCAATGCTCTTCAGTGCGCCCAACAGAACGCTGAGACCCAAGGCCAGCATCTGATGAAATCGATCGAGCCGGTCAGCGTAATTTTAGATTTAGCCGGCTCCCTGATGGCACTCGCTAAGATCGATCCAATCAAGATCCCCTCACTGGGGAATCAAGCCGATCTACAGAGTCTTAACCAAGTGGTCCAAACGCTTCAGGAAGTGGTTGCGACGATTCAGACGGTAGTCGATACGCTCGGAGGATGCGGGTCGTGAATATGGACGAATTCATCGGCAAGGGTTGGCGCTTCCCAATCAAAATCAATGCAAAAGGAGGGATCGATTGGTCGGAGGGCCCCGGGCGAATTTCCGACGCGATCTGGATCATCGTCAAAACTGCGCTTGGTGAACGCGTCATGCGGCCCACCTTCGGTGCCGGAGTAAACGACTATGTGTTTCAGTCCAACAGTTTTGTTACCCGAACCAAGCTGGCGACGGCCATCAAGAGCGCTTTGGTCCAATGGGAACCACGCATTGAACTTGGTCAGGTACAGGCTCAACCTGTCGCCAACGAACCGAGCCAAGTCCTTATCTCGATCGAGTATCGGCTTCGAACCACCAACGAGCTGTTTAACGTCGTCTATCCATTCTATCTCGAGGAAGGGGTAAGCTAAATGCCACTGCCGGACATACAACTCGACGATCGCACCTTTGAAACTCTCATCGCAGATGCTAAGCGGCGCATCCCCGGTTACACCCCCGAGTGGACCGACCTGAATGAAAGCGATCCCGGAGTCACGCTCGTACAGCTTTTTGCCTGGCTTGGCGAGATGATCGTTTGGCGTTTGAATCGCGTCCCGGAGAAGAATTACATCGAATTTCTGAAATTAATTGGGATTGAGCTAAGCCCGCCTGCGCCGGCTAAAGGTGACCTGACTTTCACGCTAACCATAGCTGGAACGCCGAGACCCGGCCTTCCCGATATTCCGGTATCGATTCCGGCGGGCACGCAGGTTTCCACCAGCGAGCCGGACGCGAACGGTCCAGTGATATTTGAGACCGATAGTGACCTCGTCGCGGTTGGAGCAACACTGCAGAAACTTCAGAGCTTTGACGGCGCCCAGTTTCGCTTACTCGACCAGTCCAACGAAATCGACGGGAAATATTTCTACCCGTTTGGCGAGAAGCCACAAGCGGGAGCCGCGTTGTACCTTGGTTTTGATCGAGTTTTCCCCGGGTTAGTTGCAGCAAGTCCGCCGCTGTCCAGTCCGCCGTCCTTCGCTTCAGAGACTTACTCCATGAAGATCAACGCCTACACGGCGGATCTGATTCAGGAAGGGCAAGGCGTCGGTGCCGATTTGGTTGTGCCTACGCCACCAGCCACTGCAGTCTGGGAGTACTGGGGCGGCAGTTCTCCGTCCTGGCAACCGCTCAATGTGACGAGCGATACCACTGTGGCGCTCACCCGAACTGGGATGGTTACTTTCGAGACGCCGGATCGGCAAGCGGCAATGAAAGTTGGCCTGCTGCAGAAACCCGACGATCCATCTCTGTTTTGGTTCCGGTATCGGATCGAACAAGTCTTAGGAGCCGGTTACGAAGTTCCGCCCCGTCTGGAAGACGTGCTGATCAATACGGTCAGCGCTACGAACGTCGTCACCGTTACCGAGGAACTTCTCGGCGCTAGCGACGGCAGCCCAAATCAGGCCT
>DASTDH010000481.1:0-4298 GCA_035710445.1 Chthoniobacterales bacterium | reverse complement strand
GCTCTCTAACATTCGATTCGTGTTGCCGCTGAGCTTTGGGCGTCGACTCTCCGAAACGTGTGGCTGCTTCATCAGAGCTGGGACACGACCACGGACCGATTTGCTTGACCCCCCGACTAAGATGGCTATTATTTCGAGCGCTGCCAGGTCCTGTTCGGACGTTCTCGCGTTCCGTATCCGTCATCACTCGTGCATTTATCGATTCGGCTTCCAAATAGATGTGTCGAATCCTGGGATATTTTTCGCGGATGGCCAGTTCGAGTCGATCCACAGCGAGCGTCACTTCCCGGGCCGAAAGAGTTGGCTTGAATTGAACATCCAGCGCAAGCAGCACCGTCTCCGGCCCCAAATACATTGTTAAGGGGCGGCGCGCCGCCTCGACGGCCGCATCAGCCCGCACGAGTTCGCAGATTCTATCGAGAGTCGAGCTGCGCGCGCCCTCGCCAATGAGCAAATCGCGAGTCTCGGCTGCCAATAAGGTCGAAGCCACGATAAGTACGATCCCGATGAGCAGCGAAGCGATCCCATCGAAGACGGACTTCTCGAGGATTTGGGTCAACAACAATCCAATAAATGCGATGAGCAACCCAAGGAGCGCTGCCGAATCCTCGAACAAGACAGCGAATATGCTCGGATCTTTACTGAGGTGGATAGCAGGCAAGAGATCGTCTGCATCACCAGCCGATTTTCGGAATTCACCATAGGCGACATAGAGCGAACGCGATTCCGCTCGGATCGTCGTCCGCCGCCGGTGATCAGACCCGGCCCCAGACGGCTAAGGGCGGTCGCTGACTTCGATTCTTCGTTCGTACCCTGTTGAGCGTCTTTGACGCGTCCTTGCGGCTTCGGCATACACCGCCTCCGACTCTACTATTCTGACTCTGTCCGTCTTATCGACGATACCGGGAAAACGCAGGTTCCAGCGGGAGATTCCTTGATGGGCACAAATTGTTTTTCGATTTCTTGCAGGCGGACTTATTCGATCCAGGCCCCGATCGCTGCGTAGGACAGGCACGTGAATCCAGCGCTTCTTGCGTTTGTGTTGCGTGTCACGTCGTGATTACGCCTTTGGTGATTCGATATGCAAAGTGAACGTTTGTTTCGACTCCGGGATGGTTGGTATAGCGAGCAAGTTTGTAAATAACAGGACGCAGACCCCTTTGCCTGACAGACTCCACCTTATGAGCAAAGGCCAAGTTTATAAGTGTTCGAACCCTGATTGTTTCTGTGAGATTACCGTATTTATTGAACCCACGAATACCAAGAGACCTCAATGCCGTTGTGGTGCGGAAATGAAGAAGCCTTATACGCCACCTGTCCTCACAGAGTTTGCTTCCGAGTGTGATAGGCGCATTGAGGTAGTGCTTTTCAATAATTACCCACACATTCCATGATTCACGAACGGCGTCGTACTCCTCGGTATCCCTTCGTCGCAGACGCCGCAGTACGCGACGATTCTTCGGGCGCGACCGTGAACACACGGGTCACCGAACTCAGCCTTAATGGTTGCTATGTGGACATGATTAATCCACTTCCGGAAGGTACACCTATCACCGTCAGAATCAATTCGGGCGGCAAATCTCTCCAAGCATCGGGAAAGGTAGTGTATTCGTCCGCAAACCTTGGCATCGGCGTTTCGTTTCATCACGTCGATGTCCAATCTTTAATTGCGCTGAAGGAATGGCTCGTCCAAGCGGTCCAAGCGAAATACGGCCCGGCCAGCGAGCATTAAGTTCGTCTCTGGCGATTCAATCGCCTCTTGCAACCTCGGGCCACGTTTCAATGCAGTATTCCAGTTCACCTTAAAACTAGAAGTTTGTAGGTCATGTGTTGTTTGGCAGGATGCTGGCACCGCCGAAAGCAAGCACCGCACAGGCCAGAATGTTTTTCATGTCTGTGCTCCGATCTGTTTCACAAATCTCCGGAGGAACGAATAGAGGTGCGATCAGATCAAAAGAGAACACACGGTTGTTACGGAGCAGTAGTGTTATTCGGGAGCGGATGGTGGCCGCGATGAGACTAAGTAAGAATCCAGTCGTACATCCGGGGCCGGATAAGGGAAAAGGCGCGCTGTCTGTGTACAATGGCGCGGAGCATTCCTCGTGCATGCGTCCCTCAGCCGAGGTAAAAAATCTTGGCCATTTTTAGACAGGATCGCACAAGGACGGAAAAGGCGGGTAATAGGACTGATCTAGTTCAGCCTGTGACGCTGCGGACAGTGACCCGGTGATCGCTCTTGGTAAGGCAACGTTCCAAACGGTCAGTCGCGGGTCTCGCTGTAAACATCGATGAGGACCGCTATAAGCGCGAGAACCAGTAGCAAATGAATCGCAAAACCCGCAACGTGAAAAACCACGTAGCTTGCGGCCCATGCGAGGAACAAGAGCAGAGCCAATGAGAGCCAAACAAAACCGCGCATTGTGATCGATCTTATGGCGGTTCGCTCCCCGGTGCATCCTGTAAACCCCCGCATTCATCGTAGGGTGGCTACCTTAATGGGGCACCTGCTTAGCGTTGAGTTCGGAAGCACTTTCTAGTTGCAGATGCTAGAGACTGGGAGCATAGTAGCCTGTTTTTGCGTAGATGTTGAGGGGCGGAAGCCCCTTGGGAGCGCGCAGCTTGGGGTCGACGTGATCGTGGAGATCTCCTTTTAGGAACAGCCTTCGAGCTCCGCTGAGCTAGTCCAGAGTGCGACGGTACGAGATGTCTTGCCAATTGTCGCTTTGAGCCGGCGGAGTCAGCTCCCGGTAAATTCACCCTCCCGGAAATCGACATCTACCTTCGGTTGTTTTGCATTCGTCCAGTTCGGGCCTTGGGCAAGTCTGCCTCCACTCCAAGCCGGTAGGGTGCCAGCAGACCTTTGAGAGAACGGCGGAGCCAAGCGGCCAGGGATCCTTTGCGGTAGACGGCCCAGTTGAGCATGGCGCCGTCGTTGACCTGCTGGATCAGCCGGGCCAAACCAGCGGTGTCGCAGGGCTTGAGTTCGTCGGACGCCACGGCATCATCGAGGAGTTTCTTGGTTTCGTCGCGGATGACAGTGAATTGCGCCAGGGTGATGGCATGAAACTCGGGATCGATGAGGTCTACCTGCAGGTAGGCTAGGCCATTGGCCATGGCTTCAGGCGTCGAAGCGAAACCGCCGCACTCGGCATAGAGTTCGATGAGCGTTTTTAGCGGCGAGCCATATTTGGCGCGCGCGGCGCCGAATTGTTCCGGAACACCACCGGGAGCGGTGCGGCAGGCGGCCAGCAACAGGCCCCTCTTGGTGCCGAAACGCTGGATCAGCGTCGCCGGCACGACACCGGCTTCCTTGGCGACGTCCGCCAGGGTAAGGTCCACAGGGCTGCGGCGCTGCATCACGCGCATGGTGGCCATTAGAATGGCTTCGTCCGAAGTTTGGCGCGGTCGAGGCGACGTAGTCTCCTGGTTCTTCCCCATTTAGAGAAATTCGAAAGAGAAGACCACTCTCGTAATACGAGGGCGGACTGCGCTCCGCTCTTTTTTCAGCCACGCGAAACGCGAGGCAGCTGAATAGAATAACTGAATGGCTGTTTATTTTCCACTTGACATTAATGAACAGCGATTCAATAATTCGCCCAGTCTCCTTACGAGGTGCTGCCATGGCCGAGACTTCCGCTTATCAGCCTCCAGAGTTGCGCAATTGCGTGGTGCTCGTGGCCGGCGCTACTCGAGGAGTAGGACGCGGCATCGCTCTGGCCTTGGGCGAAGCCGGCGCGACGGTGTACTGCACCGGGCGCAGCTCGCGAGCGGCGCTGGCTTCCGGCGCCAGGCCGCCGTCCGGTCAGCGCACAACGGCCCTGCCAGACGCGTATTACATGGGCCGGCCGGAAACGATTGAGGAAACTGCCGAGCTCGTGACCGCGCGAGGCGGCAAGGGCATTGCAGTCGTCGTCGACCACCTGAACGTCAGTCAGGTCGAGAAATTGGTGGCCGAAATCCGGGCCGAGCAAGGAAAGCTGCACCTGCTGGTAAACGACATTTCAGAAAGCGCGGAGCACGAATTTGGCAAGACCTTCTGGCAAGCCGACCTGGAGCGCGGGTTCGCCATGTTCCGCAATGCGATTCATACCCATATCATCACGAGTCACTGCGCGGCGCCGCTGCTAATCGAAACGGCCAAAAACTCGGGCCGAACCGGATTGATCGTGGAGATCGGCGACGGCGACACCTATTCGTACCGAGGGCATTTGTTCTTCGACCTGATCAAGACCACTGTGATCCGGCTGGCTTTTGCGGTGGCGTACGAGCTGCGCAAGAAGAACGTCGCGGCCGTTGCC
>DASTDH010000480.1:0-6876 GCA_035710445.1 Chthoniobacterales bacterium | reverse complement strand
ATCATAGTTTCGAAGAATTTCTATCCCTGCTCGCGTCAGTCTCGGTCTTGGGCATCCGAGTTCTTTGACCGACAGCTCGATAAAATGCGCCGTGAGAAGCGGGATATCTTCCTTTCGGTCCCGCAGGGCGGCGACTTTGATCGGAAAGACATTCAATCGATAATATAAATCTTCGCGAAAGCGGCCGGCTGCGATCTCTTTCTTCAGATCCCGATTAGTGGCTGCGACGATTCGCACATCCGCGCGCCGCGTCCTCTCCTCCCCTACCCGTTCATAGCATTTCTCCTGCAAAACGCGTAGTAGTTTACTCTGCAGTTCCAGCGGGATTTCGCCGATCTCATCCAAGAAGAGCGTTCCACCGGCGGCCGCCTCAAAGCGACCGATTCGGTCTTTCACCGCGCTGGTAAACGCACCTCTGGCATGGCCGAAGAATTCGCTCTCATACAACTCCTTCGGGATACTCGCGCAATTCACTCGGACCAACGGTTTATCTTTGCGCCGGCTGCGCCGATGCAGTTCCCGCGCAATCAACTCTTTTCCGGTGCCAGTCTCACCCAGAACCAGAACGGTGGCATCCGTCGGTGCCACCATCTCGATTTGTCCGATGATTTGCCGCCACGCTCTGCCTTGACCAATGATTTCGGCAAATGCCACAGCCGATTTCCCGTTTCCGTTGAGACCAGAGGAGATAACAATCTCGGGAGGATTCGGCCCGGTCCTTGACGCTCTGTCGGTTCCAGCACATTCCTCAAAACACTCTTGCGCGATTCTTCCTGGAGACCGCTCGTTTTTGTTGTCGCGCGCGAGCGCGCTCCGGATAGCCTCTAACAAGTACTCGTCATCAAATGGCTTGGTCAGAAACTCCAACGCTCCAGCCTTGATTGCCCGCACCGACATCGGAATGTCGCCATGACCAGTGAGAAAGATAATCGGGATCTGAATGTCCTTGGTCGCTAGCTCCTGTTGTAGTTCAAAGCCGTTCATGTCGGGAAGCTGGATATCCAATACCAAGCAGCTCGGCAGTTCCATTCGCAAACCGGCCAGCATTTCCTGCGCCGACGCAAATGTCTTCACGCTTAGGCCGACTGACCTGATCAAACTCCTAACGGCCTCGCGCACCGACAAATCATCATCTACGACATAAATTTGAGGAACAGATTCACTCATAGGTTACCTCCTTCGCAACGCGGATGGCTTCTCTAGACTTGCTTTGCCCTCTTCGCTTAACTCGCCGTTGGTAGCGTTCTTCTACTTCATTGCTTGTCTTCGTCTCACCATTGGCTCACTAGCGTTTTCCGTATCGTGTGCTAACTCGATCCTGCTAACCCGCGCTTTTGCAGGAAAGCAGAGGACATGCCATGCCTTGATTCACAACCAAGAGAAAACGGCAGAGCAGAGGTTCGCCTAGGACTCCGGGCCAACTAGCGATGGAAATCGTCCGACTTGCTGTCCGATTATGGAACGGTCCAGTCGCTCGAATGACCGAGATTCGGACGCTAGTGCTGCGGGCAAACTCACTCGGCAGGTCGAGCAATACCGTACTCGTCGAGCTTGCGGTAAAGCGTTGAACGGGCGATACCAAGGCGTTTCGCAGCAATGGTTAAGTTACCGCTAGCCTCTGCTACCGCTGTTTCAATAGTCATGCGCTCGCTTAGTTTGAGATTCGGGGAGACCGATGAGCTTTGTTGTTCTAACGAAAGAGCAGCAATCGGTCGACTTACCTGTCCGCGAACCTCCATTGGTACGTCATCGATCCGAAGCTGGTCCGAGTTACTGAGCAAGACCATATTCTCGACGACGTTACGGAGCTCGCGGACATTACCGGGCCAAGAGTAAAGGCGGAATACTCGGAGCACTTCGTCGTCAAATCGCGGTAAAGACCGTTCCAATCGGGCCGCTGCCAGACGAGCGAAATGATGGGTAAGCAAGACAACATCTTCGCCCCGACTGCGCAACGGCGGAATCGGTAGGCGCAAAACGGCGATACGATAATAGAGATCGCGGCGGAACCGCCCAGCCTCGGCCTCCGCAAACAGATTTCGGTTCGTCATAGATACGAGCCTTACACGCACAGACCGCCCTTCGTTGCTTCCGATGCGATAAACCACGCCGTCTTCTAGGACTCGCAGAAGAAACGTTTGTAGCTCAAGCGGCATCTCTCCAATCTCGTCCAAGCACAGAAGACCTCCATCGGCGGCTTCGATTTTGCCTGCGTGACCCTGTTCTCTTGCTCCTGTAAATGCGCCTCTGGAGTAGCCGAAGAGCTCGCTTCCGACAAGATCACGCGGTATTCCGCCACAATTGACGGGTACGAACGGACCGGATGAGGTCGAGCCACTGCTATGGATAGCGCGTGCAAAGAGCTCCTTTCCGACACCCGTGTCTCCTTCAATAAGTATCGGGGCATTAGTCAGCGCCATTTTGCGTGCGCGCTCCCGAGCCTGTTGCATAACGGCGCTCTCTCCAAGAATCTCGTCGAAATCGAGGAGCCGCTCGGTCAGTGGCCGTTCGACCGTGGATACTGACGATCGCCGCCGGTTGTGCAGGACGAGAATCGCGCCGATCTGGCGGTTATGATCGATGACTGGCTCGGTGCTGGCGTTCGGTAATAGCTCCCTCAGCGTCGCGGGCCAGCCTATACCCGGCACATTTTTGAGAGAAGAGACGCGTCCGTTGGATACTAAGCCCGGATGGTGCCGCTCCAGATCTCGTAATGCGCTTTCGGCGCCATAAACAATCGTCCCACGATGGTCAATTGCGACAATGTTTTCGTTTGCCCAGAGCGAGCGCTTCTTCAGAAAGCATCGGATCAACCGCTCATGATCGCGGTTGATCGACTCGGTAAGCGCTCCCACTATTTGGTGTCCAATTGCGACTGCGAATGCAAGACTCTGTGGGTTAAAGGTTCGCACGGGCCCCGAGATATCGATGACGCCCAACAGATCACCGTCCTGTGGATGCCAAATCGGGGTAGCCGCACAGGTCCAAACGCCAACTTCATCGCAGAAATGCTCGGCTCCGTGGACCTGCACCGGTTCCAATGCCGCTATGGCGGTTCCGATGGCATTTGTCCCAATATCGGCCTCCTTCCAGCGACCGCCCTGTTCAAGGTGGACCAGGTGGCCAAAGTCGATCGCCCGGGGATCCCCGGCAGTCTCGAGGATGAGTCCTGATGGATCGGTGAGAATGATCATCGAATTCGCGTCAGCAAGAAAGAGGCGTGCCTGGCTCAGAGCCAGTCGGGCCGCCTCCACCAGAGCCGAATGAGCCGAGTGGCACTGAACGAGCTCTGCCTCAAGAGCGAGGGGCGCCCCTTTGCGTTCGACCTGTACCCCGTGATTCTGGGAACGCTCCCACGAGGCAATAACGATTCCTCTCAGTGGCCGCTGTACCTTGCGGCTCTCAATGAACCCTTCCTTGGCCATTCGAATCTCATGTTCAATCATCAGTGAACCATACCAGCTTGAGCCGAACAGGGACGGTGTCCCGTTCGATCCATCATTGTATCGAGGGCCTCACCTGAAACAGGTGCCGTCCCCGGCCGGTGACCGATTTATGGGGGGGACCAGTTTCACGGAGGTCAAAGTATACTACGCAGTCCGCCGGGAATTTCGATAACGAAATCAGCTGAGCAAAGTAAGTTGGCGAACGCTGAAGTGGCGCCGCCTGGCACGCACTCGGATGAATTTGCGAAGCGCGTCGCACAGAAACTTCGAGGACAGCGGAAGCATGATACTCATCAATCGCCTGGTAATGATAACCCGATCGACCGGCCAGCGGTATTTGCTGTTCCTGGCGGGAGAGGCGCATGTCATTGAGGCGGGCGATAGCGTTTTTCGGACCGATCACGTTTCCGCCACACAGATTTCGAGTGACGTGGTTGGTTTCATCGATGCCTAATCCGCATTAGAGTAAGGTCTCCGTCGCCGCACGGGCCCGCTCCCTGATTTCCTCGTCTGTCGGCGGTGCGCGCAGGCGCATCAGTAGCTGGATTAGTAAATCGCTCCAGAGGATGGCAAAGTAACGTGTTGCCAAGTCAGCGAGCTTGCCGGCGACGATGAGATTCTGCGCTTGAGCCTTGGTCAGCAACTTGGTTAGAGCCCTGTGGGTGGCTTCGCGGCCGTTTCGGTCAAGGAGACGGGCAATTTCGGGAGCACGGTTAGATTCGGCGATGGTCAGCCGATAAACGGTCAAGACTTCAGGCTGGCATACGCCTTTTAAGATAGACACTCCGATTTCGACCAGCGTTGCCGCCACGGCCTCCCGGTTCTCTGGCAGTTGACCGGCCGCATCCAGCGGCCCGCGCAACCGGCGAGCGCGTTCTTTGATGCAGTCGGCCAACACCGCCTGCTTGTTCCTGAACAGGGCATAGAGATCGCGTTTCGATACTTGGGCACGGGTTGCGATCTCCAGCATACTAACGCCGGAAAAGCCGTGTTCGCAGAACAAAGCAAAAGCGGCTTTAAGGACGCGTTCACGGGTTGATTCGTTTTGGTGCTTGGGTGGGGTGGGATCAGATTTCCCCGCGATTTTAGGCTTCATAGCGAAAAACTGCTTGCGTTAGGTACGATCTCGTACCATTTAACGGCTGGCAATGGTACGATATCGTACCGATGCCGTCAGCCATATCTTACACCAATGATCAACTTTTTTGTTTCGCTCTCAAAAGGATTCATCCTATGACTCTCATCGTTTTCCAGGTAATCTCTCAAACCATCTCTTCTACCCTGCACTGGCTCGGGCTCTGTTTCGGCATCCGGACCTGGGCCGGCCCGAACCCACGCCGATGGCCGTGGCTCGTCATCACCACCATCGTGTCGGCGGCTTGGCTGCTCGCGATCATGTTGCTCGCGGCAAACAATTTCTTCGCCAATCGCGCCCTACCGCCTCGGATCCCCATGACCATGATATTAACGCTGGCTTTTGGATATCTTCTTCTGCTTTCGACCTCATTTCGCGGCATCATCGCAGCCATTCCCCAGCATTGGCTGATCGGGATCCAGACCTTCCGAATTCTCGGCGGCGTATTCATCGTCCGGTATCTTCAGGGAGAAATGCCAGCGTTCTTTGCGATACCGGCCGGGGTCGGTGACGTCTTGACCGGGATCTTTGCACCTCTGGTCGCTTACTGGTTGTATCGCGGGAAGAGTTACGCGCGCGGCGCTGCCATCGCCTGGAACCTGTTCGGTATGGCCGATCCGGTTGACGCGGTGGCGATCGGCGTAACTACTGGAGGACCTGGCATCGTATTCCCGATCGTGTTGATACCGATCTACGCAGTACCACGGGCGTTTCTTATCCACTCCTATTCGCTCATTGGGCTTTTACGCAAAACGTCTCGGACGCCGCAGGCGCGAGAAGCGCTGCATTACGGCGCCGATGTTGCCTAGGCTCGGTCACCCATTGGACTTAGGGTTTAAGATTAAGAAGGGGTCGCGTCTAAGATTCAAGATTCCGTCGATTCTTTTAGATACGACCCTAATCGATTCTCCCTTATGTGCCTTAATCGCTACTATCGCGCGCTTTCCCGTCAACAACGCGGGGCCGGGCCGAGCTCGCCTGGAGACCAGCTGTCAAGATAAAGCGGCGTCCAGAACAAACCGCGCCTGGCGCCAATCTGAGAAGCTTTTTTGTTGTCCCGTTTCGGCTTGAGCTCCCGACCTCAAGCACGTGTACGCTCAAGCCAAGCTTTCAGGATTGTTTTCATGCTTAATACTCCCAGATCAACTCGCCATTGCCCTTAATATGGCCATAATGATACCAACCCCAGGGATCGACCCCACCGACGTAGAAGCTTCCCGGAAAGGTAATAATGGTCCATACGCCGCAACGCGTATGGAGATGGCTAATGCCAGCATGGGCCAGTTGGGGACAAATGATGGCGATCAGGACTAAAAGCGCGGCAATAGCCGCCTTGTAGGAGGTAGAGATTTTCATGGCTAAATAGGTCCTTATAGAAGAGCTCGCCGAGCGAGCCGGCTCTGGTACAATACCGTCATTTTTGCGTTTTGTTCAGGCCGGAAAGGAAAAAGACCGCTCGGCGCCTGAAAAACCGAGCGGCCCCTGCCTGGCCGGAATCTCCGCCCCTATCTATATTTTACCTAGGCCGACCTGGAGCGGCCTCCGGGAGGATGGGCCTTATTTCAATGGTGTGGCCGTAGTCCAGCAAGGGGTCCCCTTTTGCGATCTCTACCGCTTCCTCAAGACTGGCTGCTTGAATGAACCAGTAACCTGCGATCCCTTCCTTGGATTCCGCAAACGGGCCGTCCGTCACACCTGTTCTGCCGGAGAGGATCTTGCCCTCAGGCGCAAGCTGATGCCCACTTTTCATTTTTCCCTCATCGCTCATTCGTTCGAACCAGGCGTAGAATTGTTTCATGGTTTTCCGTGTATCTTCCGGAGAGAGCCCTTCGTCGAACCTGGCCCCTCGGCAGATCACAAGATATTCTGATGTAGTCGTTTGTGTGGTCATAGGCTTAATCCACGCTTACGCGTTCTCTTTGCTTCAATTATCACGAGCTAAGGTGGCAAGATCACTTGATCCGCGGAGCACCAATCCCTCTCGGAGCACTCTTGATCCTCCAACTGCGGGATCTTTGACCCTTTAAAGTATTCGTCTGCAGTCTTGAACTTTTCTTCGCGCTCGTTGTTTTTCTCCGTTGCTCTGACCTGTCTCGCCCTTGTTCATTTGCTCCAGCGAAGCTGCCCAACTACGGCTTAAGGTCGATTGCGGCTTTTGAAGCTGCCATCCATGCAAAAGGGTACTGACTCGTACTCGTGCGCCATCTTCCATTCGCCTTTGATCCTTTGGAAGCCGAACGTCTGCCGAAACCAGAGATCGGCCTTTGCTCCGTCCGTCTTTGTTCCGTGCATCCG
>DASTDH010000479.1:0-5699 GCA_035710445.1 Chthoniobacterales bacterium | reverse complement strand
GCGACTGCTGTTTGTGGTCGTTCCAGACGAGCAGCTCCGGCGTGCCTTGCGTTTTGTCGTAGCTAGAACCTTTGGTTGGACAGTCGCCGCTACCGCCAAACGCGTGACATCTGAAAAAATTTTTGCCGAAAGGAATGAAGCGAGCCCGATCGTTGCGCGCAGTCGCCATGGTACGGTTCGCAAATATCAGCTGCATCGCAAAACGCCAAATGCTGCCACACGCTGGCGACTGCTGTTTGTGGTCGTTCCAGACGAGCAGCTCCGGTGTGCCTTGCGTTTTGTCGTAGCTAGAACCTTTGGTTGGAGAGTCGCCGCTTGTACCGCCAAACGCGTGACATCTGAAAAAATTTTTGCCGAAAGGGAATGAAGCGAGCCCGATCGTTGCGCGCAGTCGACTATGTCGGACAAGCTAGTCGCCGCTCTGCTAATCACCAGTCACCAATCACTAGTCAGCAACTACCCCGGTGGCCATCTCATGTGTCTGCCGCCCAGAACATGAACGTGCAGATGCGGGACCGTTTCGCCGCCATTTCTGCCGTTGTTGATCACGATGCGGAAACCGTCTTCGGTCAAACCAAGTTCGTTAGCCAAGTCTCGCGCGACCAGCAACAATCTTCCTATGAGCGGTTGATCCGGCGGCGTGGCTTCAGCAATCCGTGGAATTACTTTTTTTGGGACTACCAAAAAATGAATCGGAGCCTGCGGGTTGACATCATGGAATGCCACGATTTCGTCATCTTCGAAGATAAATTTGGCCGGGATTTCGCGGGCGATAATCCTTTCAAAGATCGTCATCGAATCGTTAATAGCACCTCTGGGGGCGTGTCGCCACGCACCATTTGGGCGCGAATATAATCAACGATTTCGTTACGCAATTGCGAACAACTGCGACTCCAGGTTTTGGTCGATTGCAGAAATCGGACGCATGGATGCAGGCCATGAACATTGATATTGGACGCTCCTTCGCCAAATGCCGGCTCCATCCGCTCCTTCAAGAGTCGAAAGAACGCCAACTCGTAGCCGGGCCCGGCTTCGTTGGCCAATTCGAACAACGAGATTTCGTAAGGTGGATCCAGCGTCTCATAGTGGGTCGCAATCTCCCCGTAACCGATCGCCTGCAAAACCGATCGCATGATTTCATCGACTTGGTTACGAGCGATCACCGGTGCCTCATACTGTGTGGATAAGAAACAGATTGCGCTTTCGGCGACATGATCTGCCAACCACCATTTGCTGTAGCCCGCTCGATCGGCTGCTCGCCGAAGACAGGCGGTCAACCAATCCCGCCGGATCATCTGGACGCTGGAGTCTTCCAAACGAAGCATTGGCAGGAAATTGCTCAGCGCTATCACGGTATAAACAACTCTGCTTGTTGTGCGTTCTTTTTCGCCTTTCGGCTCAACGATTCGATTTCGTTAATAAACTCACCGACATCCTGAAACTGTCGATAGATGGAAGCGAAGCGGATGTAGGCAACTTCATCCAAAGAATGAAGCCGTTCCATGACCCTGACACCGATCTCACGGGAAGGGACCTCATGATCGAAATTTTGTTCCAGTTCCTGAATAATCTCTTCCGCCGCTCGTTCGAGAGCATCGTAACTTACCGGGCGCTTCTCGCAGGCCTTGATCATTCCGCCCAAAAGCTTTTGCCGATCAAACGGCTCGGGCCGACCATCGCGCTTAATCACTCTTAAGTCGCGACGCTCGATCTCTTCATAGGTGGTGAACCGGTACTGGCACTTCAGACATTCCCGGCGCCGTCGAATAGCCGCCCCCGCTTTCGCCGAACGAGAATCGATCACCTTGTCTTCGAGATTACCGCATTTCGGACAACGCATCCAAACTGTGGTCAGTTAACACCACAACATATTGTGGTCTGTCCAGGGAAAAATACAAAGAAAAGTTTTTTGGTGGCTGCTTGGAAGGCATTTGGCGTTCGGCGCATGGCGTTTGGCGCGGTGTCCCATCAGGGGCTTGTCGGACTGAAAAATCGGTTTCCTTAATGAGGCGCGAAGCGCAGACCTGAGTATAGCCTGGGCTGTTAGGCCCAGGGAAACGTCCCCATCGCGGCCAGCGCTGAAGGCGCGGTGGATTGGAGAACTGCCCAGCAGCCGAGGTACAGCGCGTATCGAAGAGGGTCGGTGTCGTCTCGATGGGCCGATGTCGGCGCGGGAATTGAATGCAGCGATGTCCGCCGCGCTTTCAGCGCTACCGAACTTTATTTAAAGCCCCTGGGCCTAAGGCTCTACTCAGGTCTGCGCTTCGCGCCTCAGTTCCTCCAGAACACCGCCGAACGCCGAACGCACTAAGGCTGTGCTTGCTCGCGCGCCCGGTTCTCGAAACGCGTAAACTCCTTTAAGAAGGTAAGCGCTACATCGCCGGTAGGACCGTTACGTTGCTTGGCGATTATCAAATCGGCTTCTCCGGCTTTTTCTTGTTTCGCCTCGTCGTCGGTTTCGTAATACTCGGACCGCACCAGCAGCCCCACTACATCCGCATCCTGCTCGATCGAGCCGGATTCCCGAAGATCGCTCAGTCGCGGCCGGCCTCCTTCTTTGGCTCGAGTATCAGGTTGCCGATTGAGTTGGGCGATCACAATGACTGGAATTCTCAGCTCTTTGGCCAGGGACTTGATTCCGGCAGATATTTCCGAAATTTCAATCTGCCTGTTGTCCTGCGCGCGCCGGCTGGTTGAACGCAGCAATTGCAAATAGTCGATAACCAGCAGTTCTATCTGATGCGAGGCGGCTAAGCGGCGAGATTTTGCTCGAAGCTCTGCAATAGTCAGACCAGGAGTGTCATCGATAAAAAGCTTGGCGGTCGCCAGGCGAGAGGCCGCGGTGGTGAGATTCGGAAAATCTCGCTCCGACAGAAAGCCGTTGCGTACCCGCTGAAGATTCACTTTGGCGCGAGAGCAAAGCAACCTTTGGACGAGTTGCTGGCTGCTCATTTCCAAGCTAAACACTGCTACTGGTTTGCCCGCATCGATCGCTACATGCTCGGCGATGTTCATGGCCAGCGCCGTCTTTCCCATGCTTGGGCGCGCAGCGATTACAATCATTTCGGCGGGATGCAGCCCGCTCGTCATACGATCAAACTCGGTAAATCCAGTCGGCAACCCGGTGACCGATCCGCGGTTTTCGTAAATTTTCTCGATCTGCTCGATCGCCTCCATCACCAAATCTTTGGTGGGTACGACATCGATTTTTACATGGTCACCGGTAATTTCGAAAATTTGGCGTTCAGCGTCGTCCAGCAGCGGTTCGACATTCTCCTGATCATCATAGCAACGACGAGAGAGGGAGTCGCAGGCCAGGATCAATCGACGTAGCAAATATTTCTCCCGAACAATATCGACGTAATACCCGGCGTTGGCCGCCGTCGGGACGAAATTATAAAGTTCGTTGAGAAACTCGGGTCCGCCGATCTCCTCGAGAAAGCCGCGGTCTTTCAGCGTCTGCTTCAGCGTGATGAAATCGATCGGCTTACTCTTGTCGCTGAACTCGATTACCAGCTCGTAAATGATCTTGTGAGCGGGGGAATAAAATGCGTCCGGTTGCAGTCGAAGAATGCAAAGATCGCCGACTTCTCGCGGTGACAGTACCAGCGAGCAAAGAACACCTTTTTCGGCATCCTCGCTGTAAGGAAGAGACCTTGGAACTTCCTTTCCCGCGGTGTGAAGAACTTGTGAATAACCGCGTTTCTCGTCCGATTGGTATCGCCCTTGGTTGCTCAAGGGGCTCTCAGCAGGTTTGGTCAAACCTTGAGAACCTTTCGCCATTCGGGACTACCCAGCGTATTTCGTCCTACGTTTCGGCCGTGCCTTCGCTTCGGTTGTTTCCTCTTCCGGTCTGGTTGAACCGGCAGCGTGCACTTTGATGTCCAGCTTTAGAGCGGCAGTCACCGTTGCGTGTAAACGAATCGAAACTTCTTGTTCACCCGATTCTTTGATCGGGCGGTCCAGTTGAATGCGATGCCGGTCGATCTCGATATTGGCTTCCGAGCGAAGTTTGTCTTCGATATCTTTCGCCGTAACCGAGCCAAAAGCTTTTCCGGTTTCACCCGTTTCCAGGACAAATTCCAACGTAACCTTGTTAATCTTCCGAGCCAGCTCTTCCGCTTCGTTCAGTTCGTTGGCTTCTCGCTCTGCCCGCTTCGCTTTGAGCAGATTCAGCCGCTTGAGATTAGAAGCGCTTACTTCATAGGCCTTGCCGGTCGGGATCAAAAAATTGCGAGCATATCCTTGGCGCACGCTAACGATGTCAGCTTCCGCGCCTAGTCCCGGTACATTTTCTTTTAAAATGATTTCAGTAACTGCCATGCTGATCTCCTTCCGAAAGACAGGGGGAGATTGGTACGTGAGATTGATCCGGCTGTCAAGTAGACGCAGCTTCCACGCTGCGAAAGTTGCTGGTTTTCGGCGGTCCGGGACGGACCGCCCTACGATAATAAAAGGAAGACCGCCCTCCACCGGGAGGGCGGCCAAAAGAATTACAATCGAACAAGATGTCAGCGGTTGGTGCGAACGCCAACTACTCTGGCAAACTCAGTCGACCCGCTCATGCGGAAATCAACTGAACTCCAAAACTTCCTGCGGGATATCGATCGGTTTTTCCTTCTTGCTCAGCGCCCGGCGCAACTTCGCCAGCGCAATATTCTGAAGCTGGCGAATCCGCTCTCGCGTAACGCCGAACTTCTTACCGACTTCTTCGAGAGTCTTCGGTTTGCCGCCGTCCAATCCGAACCGCTGGAAGATGATCTTCCGTTCGCGGTCGTCCAGGACCTCCAGCAACTCGCTTACCTCATCACGCAGGTTTTTGTCTCTAAGCAGCTCAAATGGCGTCTGCGCATCTTCATCCCCGACGATCTCACCAAATTCGGTCGAATCGTCATCGCTGATGGGCGCATCCAACGACGCGGGTCGAATCGAGACCGTCTTCAATTGGGAAACTTTGCCACTTGAAATACCGATCTCTTCCGCCAACTCGTCGTCAGTCGGTTCACGGCCGAGTTCTTCACTCATCTGCAGAGAAACTCGACGCATCTTGGAGATTTTGTCGACCAAGTGAACCGGAAGCCGAATCGTCTTACTCTGATTGGCCAGGGCCCGTTTGATCGACTGTTTAATCCACCAAGCGGCGTAGGTACTCAGTTTTCCGCCCTTTGCCGGATCGAATCGTTCGACTGCCTTCATCAATCCGATATTGCCTTCTGATACTAAATCCAACAGAGGCAAACCCAAATTCGCGTAGTCATGAGCAATTTTTACGACCAAACGGAGATTGGCCTTGATCATAAGCGCTCGCGCTTCTCGGTCGCCCTTCTTGATGCGCGCGGCCAAATCAATCTCCTCTTGCGGGGTCAGCAGCGGGATCTGCCCAATTTCCCGAAGGTAAATCTTAATGCCCGTATCTGAATCTTCACCAGCCATACATGCAGTTTTTTGTTTATCGTCCTAACAGCATTTTATTCTCCCCACCACAGAAAGAATAAAAAAGTTAACCACCTTAAATAACCTGACCTTTGACAGCCATACCCCCTTCAGTGTTCAACGAATTTCATGCCCCCTGGCATTTATTCATCCTTCAACTCCTCACATCGAGAATGCGTGGACTGCATTGCGATAGAATCCATTCTGTTTTTCGAACGCGCTCTACCGTCGCCCAACACTCCCTATACCTCTACGCTCCTTCAACC
>DASTDH010000478.1:0-5285 GCA_035710445.1 Chthoniobacterales bacterium | reverse complement strand
ATTCTATCTTGGGCCTAGAAGCAGGATCTTCTTGATGGTTGGATTCTGTGGAGGCTACACCACTTTCAGTTCGTTCAGTCTACTTTCCTTCGATTCTCTACGGCATTCCCACGTAGTGGACTTGTGGCTGAATATAGGATTCTCTCATCTCCTCTGCCTACTCGGTGTCTGGCTCGGTTATCGTATAGGAACACCATTCCCCAGGTTCATAGCCGGAATCGGCCGACTGCTTCGAAATTGATCGACCGATGGCTATCTTGGCGATGATCATAGTATTCGTAGGCGGAGCGGTTGGTAGCATGTTGCGCTTTTGGTTGTCCGGTTTCATCGCAGAACGGTTCGGCGAAACATTTCCCTACGGAACTTTGGTCGTGAATCTGGTCGGCTCATTGATTATCGGGGTTGCAGCTGGTTGGTTGGGGCATCTTAGCGACTCTTTTTTGGCCTCGAGTTTAAGGCAATTCATAATGATAGGCCTTTGCGGTGGCCTGACTACTTTCTCTTCGTTCAGCCTTCAAACCTGGAATCTGGTCTTAAGCGGCAGATGGGGAAGCGCATTTACAAATATCGTCGTGTCAACGATCCTATGTTTGGCATTGGTGGCACTCGGGTGGGGTATAGCCCAGCGGTTTTGGTGATCCGCCAGGACGATTGATGCTTTTATGGAACTGCCCAAAGACGCTATGATGCTGCGGATCTTTATTGGAGAGGGTGACGAATTTAAAGGTGCTCCGCTCTATCAAAAGATTGTAGAAAAAGCGCGCGAACAGAAGCTAGCTGGAGCCACCGTTCTTCGGGGGCCGCTTGGCTTTGGCAAGTCGAGTCATTTACACACGGCCAAAATCCTGCGTCTATCGATGGACCTGCCGATGGTCATTGAGATCGTAGACACCGAGGATAAAATTCATGGCTTTTTGCCGCATTTGGACGGGATGGTTGAGGGCGGCCTCGTGACCCTTGAGAAAGTGCAAGCGCTGATGTACCGGGGCCGGCATCCCGGTTGACCGAATTTCGGTTGAGCTCGATCAATGATGTAGCTATATATCACGTGGGCAATGGAGTTTGCCCTCCCCTAAACTCGGGAAACCGCTCTGACTGATTCGGAGCTAATGACTCCTGCAAACACAGTAGCGTGTCTGTAGGAGTTTTTATGTTTGAGAACGTTTGGTTTGTCGCGGCGATCTGGATGGCTTTGGCTCTGGTCGCAAGTCTGATATCAATCTGGACCGGCATTTCGGTCGCGTTAATCGAGATTCTCGTCGGCGTCGTCGCCGGAAATTTTTTGCATCTTCAGGCGAATACTGATTGGATCAATTTCCTCGCATTGCTGGGGAGTGGCGTATTGACATTTCTCGCTGGTGCCGAAATCGATCCAATATCGTTGAAAGCGAATTTGCGCGCGAGCCTGCTAATCGGCGTCATTTCGTTTGCGGCACCATTTTTGCTGGTCTGGCTGTTCGCTCAGTTCGTTCTTGGGTGGGGTTTGCAGCAGGCCCGGATTGCCGGAATCGCGCTCTCCACAACCTCGGTGGCAGTCGTTTACGCGGTAATGATCGAAGGCGGTTTGAGCGATACTTCACTTGGCAAGATGATCCTCGCCGCATGTTTCATCACCGATTTCGGTACGGTACTGGCACTTGGTGGGTTATTCGTGAACTTCAACCTCTGGTTGGTTCTTTTTGTCGTGGTCATGTCAATCGTGCTCTGGTTTATGCCGACGTGGACCAGGTTCATCATTGTTCGTCTAGGCGCGAAACGGGTGAGCGAACCGGAGGTAAAATTCATCTTTTTCGTCCTCTTTTTTCTGGGCGGGCTCGCGACCACAGCGAAGAGTGAGGCAGTGCTGCCTGCATATCTCGTCGGCTTGGTTGTGGCTGGCGTTTTCCTGCGCGATAAAACCCTGGTCCATCGCATGCGCAGCATTGCTTTTGCGATGTTTACCCCGTTCTATTTCATCAGAGCCGGTCTTTTCGTTTCTCTTCCCGCGCTTTGGTCAGGATTGGCAATTATCGGTGCACTATTGCTTTTGAAACTGCTGACCAAAATCACCGGGGTCTGGCCGCTCGCGCGCCTCCATTACATGCGCCGGCGCGAGGCTGCTTACACGACATTGCTTATGGCGACCGGGCTCACGTTCGGTACGATATCCGCGCTGTTCGGTTTGCAGAACAAAATCATCGACCAGAAGCAGTACACCATTCTTGTGACGGTTGTAATCCTGAGTGCGTTCGTTCCGACCCTGATTGCACAAAAGCTCTTTCAACCTACGGTAAAAACCATGCATGCCTGGGGGCGACTGTATCGTCGCAAGGAGACTGTCCGGTCAACACTTGAAGCTGTTCATTGATTATGTATAAAAAGCTTTTGGTCGCCTGCGATGGTTCCGAAGGTTCACAAATAGCCGTCATCCATGCAGCCATCCTGACCAAAAAGCTGGACGCGCAGTTATCCGCATTGTGGGTACGCAGTCATCTTCCACATTATCCTGAGAGCGTCGGCGAGGTTGCCGAAGAGGAGGAGGCGGCGCTTGAATTTTTCGAGAATATTAAGGTGCAGCTTGATTCCATTGCCGCTGCTCAGGGCGTCATCATCCAACCGAATCTACGGAGCGGCCATCCGGCGCGGGAAATTGTAAGGTTTGCGCTGGAAAATAGATTCGATTTGATCGTGCTCGGGAACCGGGGTCATTCGCGGTTATGGGGAGAACTCCTGGGGCACACGGCTGACCGTGTTAACGAACATGCTCCCTGCAGTGTTCTCATCGTCCGCTCGAAGAAGGAAGCCGCACGCTATCGCAAAATGCTCATTTGCCTTTGATGGATCCAGTGCGTCAGAGAGAGCGTTGCGAAGCGGACTGGCCTTGGCCAAGCAAATCGGGTCCGAAGTCGATGTGCTTTGGATAGACGAAACTCCTGCCATGCACGGAACCGGAAGCGAAGTGTGCGACGACGAAAAAGGTGCGCGCGATTTTTTTAACACCCTGCGTAAAACGATTGATTCGGTAGCAATCGAGCAAGGCCTTGAGGTGAATGCCGAATTTCGGCGTGGCAACGCACCACGGATACTCGTTAGCGAAGCCGATTCCGGTGGATTCCGCCTCATCGTCATTGGGCACCGCGGTCACTCCGGTCTCTGGGGCAAACTCCTCGGAGGCGTCGCGGACCGAGTGAGCCACCATGCACAGTGCGATGTCCTGATCGTCAGATAGGAGTAAGTAGCGTTGTCACTCTTTCCCCGGCGCCTTCGAAGGTAATGACTGATGCGGTTGATCAGGACTTGGCCAAACGCCTAACAAAACTGCGACCTCACAAACTAAATATCCTGTTATACAAGTCTTCCCCATAACTGGTTTGCAATGGTTCACCTTCGATTAATTTGAAAGTTCGTCCTCCGTCGAGTTGTCTTTCTGCCCGCAGGAAAAGCGCGCTCTCGATTTTTTTCTTATAAAGATCGTGCGCGAGTTCATAGAGATGCGTAACGAAGAAAACCTTGATCTGCTTATCCAGCAATGCGGTTACGATCTGGCGGGCAATCTCCGAGCCTTCTCTTTCGTTTGTTGCCGCAAACGATTCATTACACAACAGCAGCGAATCTGATCTTAGGTTATCGACAATCTCGCTCATTCTGCTGAGTTCTTCATCAAGCTTTCCACTCTGCATTGCGGGATCCTCTTCCCTTTTGTAATGGGTGAAAATCCCGCGACAGACAGTGGCGGAAAAGGAGGCAGCCGGAACAAACATGCCGCTTTGCATCATCAGCTGAGCCAAACCCGCGCTGCGCAGAAAAGTCGATTTACCACCTTGGTTTGCACCGGTGATTATCACGAGCTGCTTATCGTCCGCATTGATATCGTTAGCCACAACTTTTCGCTGCATCCTTAATGCAAGGTAGAGGTCGTATAATTCGTTAGCGGAAAACCTGCGTTGGGCATTAGCTATGGCCAGGGGAAAGGACATCGGCTCGCCCATTTGGGAAACCTGCTCATGTAAGTTCAAACAGCCAAGATAAAAGGCTAATTCAGTCCGCAGGATGTTAAAAAAACTCACTATATGGTCGGCAGATTGGGCGAGCGCATTCGCAACCAAATGGATACCTCTATCTCTCAATTCAGACAGGGCCTTGGCCCCGGATTCGTCCCGAGGGTGAATACGGACAACGAAGCCGGACAACTTATCTGCGAAGACCCGTTCTATCCAATTCCGATCGTTGCTCTGTGATTTACGGAGTATATAGTTGGTACCCTTATTGCCCTGTCCCAATTCGGCACTGATCAAAACGCCGTTCCGGAATTTCAGTTCCTTCAGGTGATTTTGAATGGCAGCAAAATATTCATCAGTAAGTTCCCGTTGGAGCGTAGAGAAAAGCGACGTAAAACCTTCTGACTGAAACCTGGATGCATGAACCTTCGCGATATTCCTCAACTCTTTGAGAGCAGTCACGAGCATATGCAACACACTGATCGATCGATCGAGTATCGCTTGTGGATAATTGCTCAGAAAACTCCAATAATGCCGTTTCTCACTTTCCACGACTCTAACCGCAAGATAATATATCCCCCTGATGATGAGGGAGTTTTTCAAACAATCCTTAAGGATATCCTGACGATATGAGATTGTGTTCGGATCGTTATGCAAACTTGACAGGATTACGCTCTTGGCCACATCGAATAAGAGTTGGTCACCCCGTGCCATCGCATTGAAGAGCGTCTCTAATTCCAGATCTTCGATTAATTGTCGGGCATTCCACGGGGGTCTGCGCTGAAGGTCGAAATCCTGATCTTTATACAAGAGGAACGCTTTCATGACTTGATGCGCTCCTTTAGACGATCATAGGTAAGCCCGTGCTTTTCGGCGATCACCAATGCGTAGACCAGCCCGTCAGCAGGCCGTCTTATAATTTTAAATGTCCGCAAGGCTGGGTTCTCGGGGACTGTCGTGCTGACCATGCTCGCGATCTGCTTCGCGAAGGAAGCGAGTTCGTCGATAAATGTTACCCAAACGCACAACAAACCCAACTCTATAATCTGCTCCATTATCTTTTCACTCAAGAAAAGTGCGTCTTGTAACGTTGTGGAGGCAAAAATCTCATTCATTATGACAATGCTGTTGGACGTCGCCTGGTTTGCGATTGCGTGAATTCTGGCCAGATCGTCCTGAAGCCGGCCACGCAGATTGTTGATGTCCTCCTGGCGATCAAAATGTGTAAAGAGCCGGTCAAAAAGAAACAATCGCGCTTCTTTGCCCGGAACCGGCAAGCCTAAAGCCGCCAGATAGTGCAACTGTCCG
>DASTDH010000477.1:0-4090 GCA_035710445.1 Chthoniobacterales bacterium | reverse complement strand
TCACGAGACCGGCCTGTAACGAGGGGTATCCAAGCAGAAGCTGCAAAAACTGCGGAAGCACCGCCGTTGTACTATAGAGCACAGCGCCCACGCTGAAATTCAACAAGACCCCAATCGCCAGATTTCGATCCTTCAACACGCTCAAATTGACAAGCGGATGGGGTGTTATCAGCTCCCACACCAGGAAGACGATAAAGCCGATAACTGCGAGGCCGGCCAACCAGCAAATAAAATTGGACGAAAACCAGTCATCATCCTGACCTTTGTCGAGCAGCACTTGCAAGGAGCCAATCCACAGAGCCAGGCAACCGAATCCAAAGAAGTCGATCCTCCCGGCTTTTGCGGTTTTGAGGTACGGCGGATCCTCAAGAAAGCGAAGACACATAAGAATCGCCACGATGCCAACCGGAACATTGATGTAGAAAACCCAGCGCCAGGAATAATTGTCGGTAAGCCAGCCCCCCAAGGTGGGCCCAAGTATCGGAGCTACCACCACTCCCATTGCGTAGACCGACATTGCGGCTCCTCGTTTTTCCGGAGGGAAAGTCTCTAACATGACTGCTTGAGATACCGGTTGCAGAGCACCTCCCCCGGCACCCTGGACAATGCGGGCAAGAATCAGAAAGCCCAGGCTGCTAGCCAATCCGCAGAAGACCGAAGCAATCGTAAAAATCACAATACAAGCAATCAGGAAGCGTCGCCGACCGAAGAATCGAGAGAGCCAGCCGGTGGCGGGCAGAATGACGGCATTGGAAACCAGATAGCTGGTAAGGACCCAGGTTGCTTCGTCGGTACTGGCCGAGAGATTTCCAGCGATGTGCGTCAACGAAACATTCGCCACCGAGGTATCAAGCACCTCCATGAACGTGGCCAACATCACGGCCGCCGCTACTAGCCAGGGGTTCGCGGCCGGCTTCCACGGTTGTTCCGTTCGAACAGGAGGTTGATCCGGCATCGAGATTAGGCAGGTCTGTTGGCGTGGCTCAACGAACTATTGGCCGCGCCATCGCGCCGCGTCCGCGGCCAAATCCAACGAAATAGCCGCCAACGCCGCTTACCAGTCAGAAGGAAGGGATTGCATTCACGGGACATTCTCTTGGTCTTCATGCGAAAATCAGGTTTCTTTTTTCGCTTTGGGCTGTCCGGTTCCCCACCGAAAGACCAGGAGGATTGCTGCTCCGGTCAATACAGTCACAACGATCAATTCGAGAGCAGAATAGTGAAAATCTTGCACTTTGACCGTCGGGACGGCCGATTCGCCGGGTCCGAGCGGCAAGCCAATGTCGGGAACTGAGTCGAATAGAATCTTCACCGGCACCCGCTGGACCACCTTCACATAGTTCCCCGTAGCGTTCTCCGGAGGCAAAAGACTGAACGCAGCGCCGCTACCCATCTGGATGCTGTCAACATGACCCTTGAATTTTTTGCCTCCGAGCGCATCCACTTCGATTTCCACCGGTTGGCCAGGTCGCATCAGCCGAAGCTGATTCTCCTTAAAGTTCGCTGTAACCCAGACGTTCGAGGGGACCAGGGCAAGCAGGTTTTGACCCACCTGAACATAGTTGCCCGGTTCGACCGACTTGTGAGTTACCCGGCCAGACTCCGGCGCAAAGACTTTGGCGTACGAATCATTTAGTTGAGCGGCTTCAACGTTCGCCTCGTTCTCTTTCTCTTGAGCCACCACATATTGCAGAAGTGCGGCGAAGGTGCGGACCTGTGCCTCGCCCGCCAATAGCTGCGCTTCGGCCGAAAGCACTTTCATTTTTGCCGAATCCAGGTTTGCCTCGGCGGAGCGATTTGAGTCCTTGGCGTTAATCAATTCCTGGATGGACACAACGTGGTGGTCATAAAGGTCCTGTTGCCGACGCAAATTGTCCGCAGTCTGGTCTGCTTGAGCCTCAGAAGCCTTCTGATCGGCTTTATCCTGATCCAGAGTCGCCTGCAGACTCCTGACGGTCGCAATCTGCTGATCGACTGCTGCCTGGGCGGCGCTCGCCTGCGCCTTGGTACTGTCCAAGGCGGCCTGCTTCTGCTTCAGCTGGGCGTCGTAATCTCTCGAATCGATCTCCACGATTGGATCCCCCTTTTTCACCAACTGATTGTCATCGACGAAGACCTTGTCGACCCGCCCGGCGATCTTCGGCGCCACGTTGGTAACGTGACCATCAATAAAAGCGTCATCCGTCGATTCATAGCTCATGGACTGCGCAAAGAAATAAAGGCCGACCACGGCTACGATCAGAACCACAGCGATTCCAATGAGCGACGGAACCAAGCGCCTCCCTAGCCGATCGCGCAGCGAAACTTTGCTCCCGCGGCTCCGCCAATCGACTGGGACTTCGCGGCTGCTCTCCCGCAAATCTCTCTCAAGTGTTTGCGGCATGGTTACAAACTCCTTCGATCGTTGGCTTTGATTCCTCGGTAAAAAATATCAGTAACTCCCCGCAGATGAGCATCGACCGTTTCGGGATCGGTGCCGTACAAAGTGTGCCGTAGCATGGCGCTGTGGATCGAATCCCGGATCAAATCAGCTGCCACCGACGCATCAACATCCGGTCGAACCAGCCCCATTTGCTGGGCTTCCTGCAGCGCCGCAACAAAGCGAGCCTTCTTCCTCAACATGAACCCCTGAAGAGCGCCGCGGATCGATTCGGGCAACGCCCGCGCTTCGCTGATGAACGCCCGCACGATCGACTCCCGCTGCCTGATGGCAGCGTAAATGTCGCGGACGTAACGGCCCAGACGGTCGGCCAGTTCCCCGCTCCAGATCTCGTCCGGGTGGATCAATGCATCGAAGGCTGCGCATCCGTACTCCAAAGTTGCGCGGAGCAACTCTTCCCGGGTATGAAAATGACGAAAAAGGGTCACTTCATTAACGCCGGCCTCTCGAGCGATTTCGCGCGTGGTGGCCCCGTGAAAGCCGTCTCTGGAAAAAACCGTTTCTGCCGCAGCGAGGATTCGCTGTTTGGTCAAATCCGAAGAGCCGCGTGGGGTTTGCGGGTGTTTAGAGTTGAGCTCCGATGAAGCCATGCAAGTATCTACTTACAGAACGTGTTAAATGCAAGTACTTACTTGCAAATTCTGCTGCGAAGAGCACAGGGTCAATCGCGGAGTTTAACGTGATCGGGTGCCTCTGATCGGCCATTCTCGCTGGATTCGACTCTGGCCTGATCGTCTCGAACTTGGTCATTCGCCGCGCCCTTCAATGGGAGCGACGACGAAGCGATCGCGATAGCGACGACGCTGGTGTAACGGGCGAGAATGCTTAATCCGTCGAACTGATTCGAACCACTCATAATGCAAGTGTATACTTACATTTCCTACGAATGCAAGTACTTGCTTACAGCTTATGCAAAATAGTCCAGATAGCTGCTAGACTTCAGAACCGAAAGCAGAGGTACACCCGTCGTCTGCCCTACTAAGCCCCGACACCAAATCCGACAGGCTCCTAGCCGGCCGGTTCGCTTTTCGCAGGGGATTTCCTGATCCCTTGAATGAAGACGTTCACTACCGTCCGCAGGTAGGTGTCCACCGAATAACCACCGGTCCCATACATAGTGTGGCGGAGCATCCCAGTATGAACGGTGTCGCGGAGAATGTCGACGGCACAACCAAGGTCTACATCGTGGCGTATACATCCGACCTGCTGGGCCGCCTGGAGGCGCTCAATCAAAGCAGCCCGCATTGGGACCATTTTTTCCAAAACAGCCTCCCGGACAGCCGGAGGCAGAAGCCTGCCTTCCCCGACTACGGCTCGGACCAGCGCTTCACGCTCGAGGAGCAACGCGTAATATTTGCGAACATACTCCTCCAATTGCCCGGGTAAGTCGCTCTTCCAAGAGGCTTTTGAATTGAGGAGCTCCTCCGGAGCAATCGTCCGGTACAGAATCGTCTCACGGAGCAGATCATCCCGGGTTCGGAAATGACGGAAAAGAGTTACCTCATTTACTTGAGCTTCGCGGGCAATTTCGCGAGTAGTTGCACCCTGGAACCCATCTCGGGAAAAGACCCTTTCCGCGGCCTCAAGGATACGGCGCCGGGTGAGATCTCCATAGGAGCGCGTGCGCGGCACTGAATTGGGGTCAAGCTT
>DASTDH010000476.1:0-3405 GCA_035710445.1 Chthoniobacterales bacterium | reverse complement strand
TCTCCTGATCACACAATTCCCTTTTTGGTAGTTCAGCGCTACCGCCCAGAAGATAGATAATCGCCGGGTACCTCTCGGATTTCAGGCGTTTTCTGGCCGAAGCCGATCCGAGGAGGTCGACGCCGCACTGAGAAGCCACGGCGATCATGTGCGCTATCGCTTCTGGCGTCACCGGTCGTGAAGATCATTTTCGCCCGCCTCCTCCGGCCGGATCAGCGCGGGGAAAATCAAAATCGGAAGCTGTGGGAACAAATAAGACGCGACTCAATCTTAAATGTAGAATTTGCCAAGACATTCCGCCACATTCTGCGATCCAACGACAGAGAGCCAATGGAACGAAAAAAAGCGACCGATTTTCCCCAAGAGCTGCTGAATATATTTGATCGTTACGTTCATGGCGAGATCAGCCGTCGCCAATTCCTGGATGGAGTGGCCAAGTATGCAGTAGCCGGCTTAACGGTCACCGCAATCTGGGAAAGCCTCCGACCGAACTATGCTTTGGCGGAACAAGTTCCTAAAGACGATGAGCGATTGAAAACAGAATTTACGACCGTGCCTTCGCCGGAAGGGAACGGAAGCATACGCGGGTATTTTGTTCGCCCTGCCAAGAGCAACGGAAAGTTGCCCGGTGTCGTCGTCATCCACGAGAACCGCGGGTTGAATCCCTACATCGAAGACGTGGCACGACGCCTGGGAACCGCCAACTTCCTGGCCTTTGCACCTGATGGTCTCACTTCGGTTGGAGGATACCCTGGCGATGATGAGAAAGGAGCGGAACTCTTTCGCAAGGTGGATGAGAACAAAATGTTCGAAGACTTTGTGGCCGCACTTGCCTGGCTCAAATCGCGTCCGGAATGCACGGGTAAAATCGGCGTTGTGGGTTTCTGCTTTGGTGGAACCACGGCGAACAAACTCGCGGTGCGACTTCCTGATTTGGCCGCGGCAGTCGCATTCTATGGCCGCCAACCGTCAGCTGAAGACGCTGCCAAAATCAAGGCGCCTCTTTTGCTGCATTACGCATCGTTGGATACACGGATCACTGACGGATGGCCAGCCTACGAGGAAGCGCTCAAAGCGAATCATGTGACGTACACAGCATACGTTTATCAGGGCGCCAATCATGGCTTCCATAACGATACTACGCCCCGATACGACGAGGCTGCTGCCAAGTTGGCCTGGCAACGCACCCTGGATTTTTTCGACAAGTATCTCAGGAGCTAGTTGGCGCTTGGGGTCGAGGGTCGGCGCTTGGCGGTGCGGCCTACGGTAGCCGCCGACTGTCCCCGCTAGAAGCCTTCGGCGTTGCGAGCCAAAGAGATGGAACGAAGCGATTTGTACGGCCGACCTATGGGCGCAGTCGCCATCGCTCGCCATCACCCTGTGGTGCAATGCCTGAGCCAATAAGGCCAAGGCGACTGCTTTATCGGGCTCGGACATAACCTGCCGCTCCGTTGGTATCTCCCAATCCAGCGATCCAGACTGTTTTCGCAGCAACACGATGGCGACCGCGGGTTCTGGCGGGACTCATCGAGGGCTTCGTGAGCGTGCTTAGGAAGCAATCAACCAGTCACATGGCCGGACAGTCGCCGCTACCGAACGCGGCACCGCCAAACGCCAAATGCAAAACGCTCGTCTGTGGAACGTTTTTCGACCAAAGAACAGCCGTTGCCGATGGAGCCTAATGAAGTAACCTGAGGTCTATGGCATTCGTATTCGAGATCGATAAGAATGGCCAGGCACGCCCAAAAATACGCTGCGACGCATGCGGCGGAATTATCGACAATTACGCCCACGGGGTTGCTACGATAGATGATCGAAGCACGGCACCCGGAACGATTGTTGAGCCGATTTTTCGTTGTATCCATTGTGAGGAAGAAGCGGAGAAAACCAACCTACCTCAGCGGTCAATGGGGATCGACCAATTCATGCTCTACGTACTGAACAATATCCAGCTCACACCAACTTCTCTCGAACAAGCGGGCCGGAACCTGAGGGACGCGACAGGTCTCTAGTGCGTATGCGAAAGCAGCGCTCGGGGAAAGCAAAACCTGCGGCGGCTTGAGCGCTAACCTGCGCTCCGTACAGTTGTTTACTTCTTCACCTGATCGGCGCGATAGCTCAGATAGGCGTTGCGCATGGCAATGTACGGATCAACCGCTTCGGATTTCATTTGGTCGTAAGATTCGACGGCTTTAGGGAGCCCGTTGACGAATCGTGTCGTCGAAAGAGCGATGGTGAGAGGATCGGTGATGAACGCGTAATGAATAATGCCGATCGTGTGCCAGTTAAGCGGGGACATCACAAAGTCACCGGCAAAACCAACCAGATCACGGCAATCGGAAGGACCGAGTACCGGGATAACAATGTAGGGCCCGGGGGCGATACCCCACACGCCGAGAGTTTGCCCAAAATCTTCGGCCGGGATATCGGCCAGGCTTGATATGCGGTCGGAAACCCGGATCAAACCGCCGACACCCGCAGTGCTGTTGACAACGAACTTGCCGGTTTCTTGAGCGGAGCGCGTGATTTTTCCTTGAAGAACGGAATTAATGAAGCGGACCGGATAATTCAGATTATCAAAAAAATTGGAGACGCCGGTGCGGACTCGAATCGGGACGATTGCCGCATAACCGTGTGCGACCGGGCGCAACGCGTACGTGTTAAGTTCATCGTTGAAACCGAATGTGGTTCGATTCAAATTTTGCCACGGATCGTTCGTTTTCTGTTCGGGCACATTGACGAGATCGGCATCTCCTCCCGCGGGATGAATCGGAACGGATTTGGCGGCGGAATGCTTTCCTGAGATTGTGCACCCCGAAAGGCAGAGCATGAGCGCAATAATGCTAAATATCGAGTGGTTCACGAGTGGGAAGGTACCGGTTCGGCGAGTTTTGCTTCGAGGGTTCGGATGGCGGCGAGGGCGCCGCCTTTTTGAATGAGTTCGTCAAATTGCGCACGGTAATTGGCGACGAAACTGACACCTTCGATGAGGACATCATAAATGCGCCAACCGGCGGGCAATTTTATCATACGATAGACAACCGCGATGGGGTCGTTGCTGGTGGAGGTGGTGACGCGCGTCGGAATTTCGCAACGGTCAGACGCAGTTGCCACCGGCGAACCAAAAACAATTTTGGGTCGTTGCGTGCCAACCACGCGGGCCGAGTAGGTCCGGATCATCAACTCACTGAAAAGGTCAGTGGCACGTTTTTGTTCGGCGGCAGAAAATTGGCGCCAGCCAGGCCCCATGGCCTGGCGGGTGACGATGTCAAAAGCAAAACATTTTTCGAGTGCCGGTCGCACTCGGACAGCCAGGGTTTCGTTTCCGCGGGCGGAATAAGCGATCGAGAGAACTTCCTCGACGGAACCGCGGAGCGTGGCGGCGGCGGCGTCAATGGGGGCCGC
>DASTDH010000475.1:0-7996 GCA_035710445.1 Chthoniobacterales bacterium | reverse complement strand
TCTTGCATCGAGTCCAACAACTGAGCGGTTGCCGGAAACTCGGCTCGGACTCTTTCGGCAAATGATCCGTAGATCTTGCTATCCTCTTCCTCTGAAGATATGGCGAGCGCGAGAAGTTCTTTTTCGTTCAATTCGTGAAATGGCTTAACCATAAGGTGCAGGAGTGCGCCGGTAGCCTGAAAAAGGAGCATTGCCGGGGCGAGTCTACATAGTTCGCGGGCTGAGACACGTCGAGGAGCTTTGCCTACGGGCAAGAAACTGAGAAAGAACCTCATTCTCGCCTCGGGGCTCCAATGAAATGACGGATGACAAATGATAGATGACAAATCAGCGACTGGGGGCGTGGCGCCTTCGGCGAAAGCTTACCAGACGGATATTCTGCCCGAGGCGCCAAACGATCCAACAATCCGATTTGTCGTCTGCTATCTGTCATTTGTCATCTCGTTCGAGCCTCAGCTCGAACGACAGACTGTACAGTTTTCTTCACGGCAGAAGGTTTCTGCTCAAATAGCGACAGTGCCGGTCAAAGTATGGTCCGCTCCTTTCGTCTGTTTGGTTGCCATCCGTTGGAAAAATGAACAACCGGAAAGCTTCCCAGAATAGTCGCGAGCAGCTTTAGATGTTTAGCCTTAAACGGTGTCTTAGGTTAACAATCGTTAGCCGATGTTCGTTACCGGGAAAAGGCACTCCGCAACGCCCTCTCATTTCGGAAAACTTGTAAACCAGTAAAGCTCGGTTCCGCGCCAAACCGGTACGACCGGTGGCATGGGTGATGCTCTCTGCGACCGCGATTTCCTACATGAAAGTCTACGCAGTATGCCAGAAACCTCTACTACCACTACGCCCACGACCAAGCCAACTCTTGGCTTAACCGGTCTAACCATGAATGCGATGGCGCTTATTGCGCCTGGAGCATTCTTATGGCTAACCTACGCTCAGCAGAGTCTCTACGGTGCCCCCATGGCCGGTTGTGCCATGTGGTTCGGTATTGTCGTGGCGCTGCTGCTCTGCTTCGCCACGGCTATTTGCTATGCCGAACTCTCGAAGCTCTATCCAGGCGCCGGCTCATCCTATGTGTTTGCTGAGCAAGCGTTCCTCTCCAAAACCAAAGCATATAAATTTGCCCGAATAGCGAAGTTCGCTGTTGGTTGGGCCAGTCACCTCTATTACTGGGTTTACCCTGGGGTGATGGTAGGCGTGACAGCGATTCTGGTTGGATATCTCCTTGGGCAGTTGTTCCCGAGCGTATTCAGTTCGGCGGTTCCAAGTCCATTATTCATGGTCTTGTTCGCATTGGTTTTCCCGTTCTTCGTAGGCTGGATCGCCTATCGCGGAGTCACGGGAGCCACTTCGGTCAACATCGCGATCAACGTCATTCAGATCAGCGCGCTCGTAGTATTTTCCGTGATTGCTCTCGGCTATCGCTTTAGCCATGGAGAAGGCTCGAAAGCCGTCACATTGAATCCTGACGGTGTTCCGGTGACAAAGGTCATCGCGATGACGACCACCAAAGACGACAAAGGAGTGGAATCGACCAATCCGGCTAAAGACAAGGAAGGTAACTATGTCTTTGAGAAAAACGCCGATGGAACCGATAAAGACTTCACCCTAACCTATGCATCGGACCAGGCGCTCGATAAAGGTGCAGATCCGAAAAATCCTACCGACACGTTTCAGTTCCATACCAGCGCAGCTTCCGTTATCTCACCGCATGGATTCAGTTTCGCGATCATCCAGGCATGTATCGCCATTTTGATCCTCGTCGGATTCGAGTCGGTAACGGCAATGGGCGAGGAGGCCAAAAATGCCAAGCGGGATATTCCGCGAGCGGTTTTACTTTCTCTCTTCATTCAAGGAGTGGTTTGCTATCTGTTTGAGTACTTTGCCGCTAACTACTTTCTCAATAGCGGCTACAAGCTAACCCAAGCGGCGGCTTCGCCGGCGCCAATCGGCGACATGATGCAAATAGCGGGCACCTGGCTTTTTGGTAGCCCGACTGCCGGCTGGTGGTTCATGATGATTGAGGCGTTCACAGTGTTCCTTGCCTTGATTGGGACTACGCTCTCCTGCATCAACACTGGAGCCCGCGTCACTTATGCGATGGGTCGCGACGACGAACTCGCGGGCAACCTGGGAGTATTGCACACCAAAAACCTCACGCCGCATCGCGCGATCTGGACACTCTGCATTATCTCGGCTGTCATCGGGGTATTCGGCGTGCTCTTCTATTTCTGCGGTGGAGCAGCATTAACTGCTGACGCCATTAAAGGGCTGCCCCAGAATTTCTGGTACAGCTTCGGCATTTTCCCGCACGACACTGCGGCCAACATTCCGCAGAGCCTGCTCATCATTACATTGACGAGCAACTTCGGGACGTTCCTGCTCTATATGATGACCTGTATCATCGCGATTGTTGCGTTTCGCGAGCATCATTCCTTCCACGGTTTCAAACACGTGGTCGTGCCGGTTTTTGGTTTGCTTGCTAATCTGCTCTGCATGCTGTTTTACCTGGTCGGACCGTTCTCGGTTGCCGGGATGAGTTTTAAGGAACCATATATCGCGCTTGGTATCGCGGCGCTTTGGGGGATCTATGGTGCGATCTACTTCTTAGGGGCCAGCAAGAAGAAGGCGAAGTCGGTATTAATAGAGTCTATAGGGGCGAAAGCATAATCGGTTGGCTGCTGCCACGCTCGCCGAGCGTGGCAGCGGCTTTCGCAATTTGCGATCCGATGGGAAGAATAAGTTTGCGTAACCTGATAACAAACCGAATCGCGAGGAAGGAGGATGATACGAAAGGCTGCATGCAGAAGAAATCGCAAGTCTCTTGAGCAGCACCATTTACGAAATACAAAATCGCAGTCTGCACGCTCTTCTCAATTTACTGGCAAGCATCTTGCTCGACTTGGCGCCGGGGCATGCCAGTACGATGGCGCCCTACTTAACCTAACTACCTTAACCAAAACCGGTTTGGACCCCGTCCAGCCACTGCAACATTTCGGAGGAAATCATTTTGATGAGAGTCGCAAATCGGCTCGTGACCAGGTCTGTTTTTGGGCTCATGGTCTGCGCTTTGAGTTACTGTCTGCCATCCTACGGAGCCGACGTCACGGCATCGCCAACCCCCGATGGCAAGGAAGCTAAAAAAGTTGTCGAACCCCCTAAGCCGCCAGAACCGCGATTCAAACTCTACGGCTGGATCGAGGCGGGTATCACCGGGAACCCGAACTCGCCTATCGATAACCATAACTTCGGTCATCTTTTCACCGATCGCGCCAACGAACCGTTGCTGAACCAGGTTTCGATCGTGGCTGAGCGTGCTCTGGATCCGAAGGCGACCGGTTTTGACTGGGGCTTTAAGTTCTGGTTCATGGAAGGAAGTGACGCTCGCTATACCAAGGCGGAGGGTCCTCTGGACCTGGCGACTAACGACCGGATCCAGGCAGATTTTCCTGAAGTGAGCGCCAGTTTCCATTTGCCGATTCTCTCGGCCGGTGGTCTCGATCTGAAACTAGGCAAATACCAGGATCTTTCATCGGCGGAAACCACGGATCCTCGGACCAACGTTTTTTACTCCAAAAGCTACATCTACAACTTCGGCATCCCGATATCCCATCTTGGTGGTCTCGCTATTTGGCATGCGACGCCACTGGTCGATCTGTATTTCGGGCTCGATCGTGGCCTCAACATGGTCGGCGATAACAACACATCGATCGCTCTCGAGGCTGGATTTGGTCTGAATCTGCTGGATGGAAATCTCACGGTCTTGGCCCTCACGCATATCGGTCCTGAGAACCCTCACGACAATCACGATTACCGATTTGAGAACGACATCACCACGACCTGGAAGATCAACAAATGCCTGACGTCGATCACCGATATGAACCTCATTTATGACCAACTGCTCCCGGCCTGGGGTGGTGGTGTCGCGCAATACTTTACTTATGCAGTGAACGATTGGCTGCAGCTTGGGGTTCGGGGCGAAATTTGGCGTGACGAAAAAGGATTCTACGTCGCTCAATTTCGCGCCAATAACGATTTCATGCATGTTTTACGTGGTGACGCTTTCGCTCCCGATCCGAGCACGTTTGGTGGAGGTCCGACCACTTATCTTGAAGTCACCGGCGGTATCACGATCAAGCCGCCGATGCCGAAGCCGATCGCCGGGCTGATGATCCGCCCCGAGGTGCGTTACGACCGGGCCTTGACGGATCACACATCGCCATTCAATCAACTCACCGATCGGGATCAGTGGACGTTTGGGGTCGATGTAGTCTTGCAATTCTAGGTTAACCGTAGGCTAAGCCGTTCGCCTTTGGGAAGCGCCGGAAGGATTTCCGGCGCTTTGACGTTTGGGGGCTCTTATCGACAAATAAGACCCATGGGACGTATAGGTCTTATCGAACAGGTCAGTGCTCTCGACGCTCCGGTTCCCTGTCGCGAAATAACCTTTCGACAAACAAAACAACACACGTTCCCCCAAGCAGACTCTTTCTTAGCTAACCTGATCTCAACAGAACTTTCATGTTCGTCCGTCGCAGCGCAGCATGCAGAAGATATTTCACATTTTGGCGGCTGGCGAAATGATCTCTCGTGCTTGAGTTCTCGGTCTTGAAATGCAAAAATGCTGCCCGTTCGCCTGAAAGCGGGAGACTTCATGCAAGGCGCTGATCCACGGATCGTTGGTTGGTGGCGTGATTTTCAATATCCGTCTCGCTGGCGGTATCCGGAGTTGGCGCCGCAGGAGGTGCTGGTGAGTCGCCAATTTAAGCTCGAACTGGCCGCCGGACCTGAGTTGAGCCGTGCTGCCTGGCTTTGGTGCCGCCGCCCAAGGCTGATTCTTGGTTCCGGGCCTCTGAGTTACGTGATCATGGTGGCATGTACAACCCTGGCAATGGTCGTACCGGTGTTCGGAATCCTCTTTGCCGTTGCTTGGCTTGGCATCTGGGTCCTGGCTATTGCGGCCGATACGATCCGATACGTGCGCTGGCGCCGAGACTATGAAATTGCGCTGGATCGCCTTCTTCGCTTTTCTCCGTTGTAAAGACGATGTGTGTGTCCGGCGATGGAACGATGGAAGGATGCCAAGGGCTGCGACCGTCCCGCAGGGACCGGCGAAAGTAGCGCAGTACGAAGTTGCTGGGTTAGCGTCTTTAAAGAGCTCTCCGTCCCGGATGGGACGATCGATTGAATCCTTACGCCCGCGTAGCCGTTTGGGAGAGACCAGTAGCCAAACGGTTCTATCGTCCCTGTCGGGACGGTCCCGTTCTTCCTGCCCTTCCCAGCAATAAATTGCTGGGCTACTTTCGCGAGTCCCTGCGGGACGGTCCCTTGGTACCCTTCCACCCTTCCAACCTTCCACCCTTCCAACCTTCCAACACTAGTCGCTCTCTCCTGTTGCACGACGGCCCAGGGCGTACCGATGGATGATCAACACAGCCACTGCAATGACAAGGATGAGCCCGGCATTAACACCTAGTTCGATCATAGCCTGGCTGAATCGATCCCAACCGGCGCCGGCGTCCAAGGCCGCCCCGGCCTGTTCCGAATGTTGGGCTTCATTCAATGAGAGTTTGGCTCCGATAGCCAGAATCCGCCGGGCCGCCGAGATGGCGCCAATCACGAGAAATGGAATCACGTCTGCTACGTCGACATCGAGTTCACGCTTACGGATGAACCGTGCAACGGTCCGGAGCACTTCCATAATGATCAGGACCAGCAGTAGATCGTTGACCAGCGAAAAGATCCCTTCCAAAGGGTTTCCGCTCCGAAACTGCTGTGCCGCGCTGAACGCCGCGAAGCCGCAGGTGACTGCCGCTGCGATCAGAAGCAAGCCGGCAACGATAACGTAGACCAATTCTTCTCCATGATCGACTAATGTCCGGACCAGGGACCGCGACTTTCCCGGGACGCTGCTTTCTTCGGGCACCCGCGAAGCGTCGTTCAAATTTGGAGGATCGTCGAGTCGTGAGTGTAGCGGTTGAGATGGTCGGTTTCCTCGGCGGCGCTCGGATTTTTTGGAAGCCAATAACAGGGCCGGTTAACCACCAGCAAAGAAGACTTGCAACATCAATCGGAATTCATTACGGACTCACCAGTTGTTTTTTATAAACAAAGTCCAGTAGGGTGAGCGCTGCCCCTGCTTGGATGAAGTCTACAGTTGCGGCGTCCCTAGTAGCGAGATTACCCCCATGAAATCCCTCAGTTTGTTAGTGAGCCGGCGTGTCGCCATCGGCTTAATCGGAGCGACCGCTTTTGCCGGTATGATCCAGATCGTCCCGGCGGCTGAAAAGCCAACCATTCCAATTATCGTCAAGGACACGACGTCGGCCTTCTGGCAGATCGTCCTGGCCGGAGCGCGTAAGGCCGGACAAGACCAAAACGTCAACGTACCGGAACTGGGCGCTCAATCGGAGTCTGACATCAATGGCCAGATATCTATCCTGGAGAATGCCGTCTCCGGCAATCCGGCGGCGATAGTGATTGCGCCGACCCAGTTCGCCGCACTCGGCAAGCCGATTGATGAAGCTGCCAAGAAGGTCAAAATCATCGGTATTGACTCAGCCGCTGATTCGAAGGCCTTCACCTCCTTCCTGACTACCGATAACGTGCAAGGCGGACGGGTTGCGGCCGATGGGCTTGGCGAAGCCATCAAAGCGAAATATGGGAAGGCCGAGGGCGACGTCGCGTTGATCACTTCGATTCCCGGTGTCGGCTCGCTCGACCAGCGCGCTAAAGGGTTTAAGGAGGAAATCGCAGCCAAATACCCGGGCTTGAAACTTGTTGCCGACAAAGTGGCCGACGGTATGGCGACAACCGGCTTGAACATCATGACCGACTTGATTACCGCCAATCCCAATCTGCGTGGTGTTTTCGCCTCGAACCTGATCATGGCACAGGGTGCGGGCCAGGCGATCGCCGAGAACAAGGCCGCCGAGAAGATAAAACTCATTGGCTTCGATTCAGACGACAAGCTTATCGGATTTCTGAAGGACGGCACGATCGCGGCGCTAGTTGTACAGGACCCGTATCGGATGGGTTATGATGGCGTCAAAACGGCCCTGGCCGCATCGAAGGGAGAAAAGGTCCCAGCGAATGTAGATACGGGAGCGAATCTCATCACCAAAGAGAACATGGACCAGCCTCGTCAACATGAGCTCTTGTTCCCAAAGGTGAAGTAAGGTAGTTAATTGGAATCCCCCTAGAAAATCATGATCGATCAGCCGTCAGCAAACCAGGGTGACGGCGGCAGCACGAAAGGCGCGGCAGCTGCCGCGCCTCTTCTGGCGCTGAAGGGTCTCGACAAACGGTTCGGCGCAACCCACGCCTTGAAAGCGGTCGATCTCATGTTCGAGGCGGGAGAAATCCACGCGATTGTCGGCGAAAACGGCGCCGGCAAATCGACGCTGATCAAGCTGCTCACCGGTGTCTACCCGCGATCTAGCGGAGAGGTTTACTGGGAGGGCCAGCCGGTTGCGCTCGCTACACCACATGAGGCGATCGACCTTGGGATCAACGCGGTGCACCAGGAGGTCGTGCTCTGCCCTCATCTTACCGTGGCCGCTAACCTCTTCCTCGGCGACGAAAAGGTGAACTTCGGATTGCTGCAACATAGCGCGATGGTACGGGAAGCGCAGAAGATTCTCGATGAGATCGGTTTTAATCTGCCGGCTGGAGCCTTACTTTCCTCCCTTACCATCGGTCAGCAGCAATTGGTTGCGACGGCCCGTGCTGCGACACGTGGCACCCGTTTCCTTATTTTCGACGAGCCGACCGCCTATCTAACTCGCAAGGAGGCAGCGCAGCTTTTCGCGCTAATCCTTCGTCTCAAAGCCAAGGGCGTGACCTTGGTCTATATTTCGCATCGCCTGGAAGAAGTGTTTCAGCTGGCGGATCGCGTCTCGATTCTGCGCGACGGCCAGTTGGTTTCGACTCAGCGTGTTGCTGACACTAACGAACAGGCGTTGATCACCGGCATGATTAATCGCGCGATCGACCA
>DASTDH010000474.1:0-6385 GCA_035710445.1 Chthoniobacterales bacterium | reverse complement strand
GCCTTCTTTGACGAAGTCGCGTTCCAGACGCCGGATCTGCTGATCCAGTAGACAGTTTGTTCTGGTGAATGAGGCAGAGACCGATGTTGGCGACGACTTCAATCGAGCGGCTCTCACAGAATTCGCGATAAGTGTCATAGGTTGCGTCTGGGTTGCTGCCGATCCGGCGAACAAATCGGGCTTCACGGCTCTCTTTGTCCCACGTGACAAAGTTTCGTACGCGGAGTATGTCGCGATAGTCATTTAATAATTCGTCCAAGCTCGCCCGAGCGAAGCCCATCAGCTTGATTTCGGTTTCTTTGGACGTTCCGGAGACTTTGCTACCTTCGATGATATTCTGTTTCCCTGACCGGGCGGCCTGGATCATCTGATCGATGGTGCGATCAGGTTTTGATAGGAAGCGATAGCAGAAGTGGAAAGTGAGATCATAGACAATCTCAGCTTTCCGGAAGGAAAGAAGTTCTCGGTAGTTGCCATGGGGAGGGATAAACCCGGCGTCATCGTTCATCGGAGATAAGACCTATAGGTCGCATATGACGTATAGGACTTATTCCGAAGATAACACGACATACAACGTTTGTAAGTAGTGTAACTATATCTGCGATAGAGCCCCTCTTGGGTATCGCCTCGATCAGAGCGCCACCATTACTTGGGCAGCAGCTCCGCTACCAACGATCGTTCTTCAGCTAGTTCCTTGACGCTGGCATCAATCTTGGATCGGCTGAATTCGTTGATCGGCAGATCCTGCACAACCTCCCAGTCGGTCCCGTTACTGCGGACCGGGAACGAACTGATCAATCCCTTCTCGACTCCGTAACTTCCATCGGAACAGACAGCTACACTATGCCAGTCTCCTATTGGCGTCGTTGAGACCAGTGAACGAACCGTATCCACTACCGCATTCGCCGCTGAAGCAGCAGAAGAAGAACCGCGCGCCTTGATCACCGCAGCGCCTCTCTGTTGGACGGTGGCAATGAAGGTCTCTTTCAGCCAAGCCTCATCTCTAATAACCTGGGTAGCAGGTTTCCCGTCGATCTTTGCATTATAGAAATCAGGATACTGGGTGGAGGAATGGTTTCCCCAAATCGCAACGTTACTTACATCAGTCACATGGGCACCTGCTTTCCTGGCCAGTGGAGATTTGGCGCGGTTTTCGTCCAGGCGCGTCATGGCAAACCAGCGATCACTCGACACCTCCGCAGCATTGTTCATCGCGATCAGACAATTGGTGTTGCAGGGGTTACCGACCACTAATACGCGGACATCCGAGGCGGCATTGGCGGCAATCGCCTTGCCTTGCCCGGTGAAAATCTTCCCATTGATCCCGAGCAGTTCTTTTCGTTCCATTCCCTGCTTACGCGGCACGCTGCCTACCAGCAAAACCCACTTAACCGCCCGAAAGCCCTCGCCCAGGTCGGCGGTTGGTACGATCCCCTGAACCAGAGGAAACGCGCAATCGTCCAGCTCCATCACCACCCCCTCTAGCGCCGGGAGTACCGGAGGAATCTCAATCAGATGAAGTTCGATGGGCTGATCTGGACCGAACATTGCACCAGATGCGATTCGAAAAACAAGAGAGTAGCCGATCTGGCCGGCTGCCCCGGTGACGGCCACTTTGACGGGAGATTTCATAGCAAAAGAATCCAGAAGCCGGAAGCCGGAAGCAAGAATTCGGAAGCCCTGGTGGAAAGCACGAATCCGGAGTTCGGAGTGAGGTCAGCGGTTTCCGTTTCTAGGCTCTGGGCTTCTGGTTCTTCCTACTTGCTTCTGGCTTCTGGCTTCTGGATTCCAGATTCTGGTCTTGCTTCCGGCTTCCGGCTTCTGGATTCTTGCTTCTGACACGATTCCCCCAAAAATCACACATGAAAAAAACTATCGGCATTCGTGACGAATTTGAGGTATACGACGACTCATTTTTCTTTCTCGCTCAGGGTAACGCCTGGGTAGAGCGCCTCTATTCCGGCACTCTTTGGGCGGAGGGACCGGTTTACTTTGCCGATGGCGATTACGTCGTTTGGAGCGATATCCCGAACAATCGAATGTTGCGATGGGTTGACGGCCACGTTGGCGTATTCAGGCATCCCTCGAACAACAGCAACGGAAATACCCGTGATCGCCAGGGCAGGCTGGTTACCTGCGAGCATTTCAGCCGCCGTGTCACCCGCACCGAAATTGACGGCAAGGTCACAGAGTTAGTGAGCCGTTTCGATGGTAAACGACTGAATTCGCCCAATGATGTCGTGGTAAAGTCGGATTCGACGATCTGGTTTACCGACCCACCCTACGGAAGATTGAGCGACTATGAGGGGCAACGAGAGCCCAGCGAATATGGCGCTGCTCACGTATTTCGGTTTGATCCCGCTGACGGGTCTTTGGCGGTTGTAGCCGACGATTTCGATAAGCCCAACGGTCTCGCCTTTTCTCAGGACGAATCGAAACTGTATGTGGTCGATACCGGCGGGTCGCATGATTTGAAAGGCGCCCATCATATTCGGGTATTTGACGTGGTAAGCGGCCGGAGTCTGACCGGAGGACAGGTGTTCACCGAGGTCAGCCCTGGGCTGGCTGACGGTATCCGGGTTGATGTTGAAGGGAACATCTGGTCCAGCGCCGGGGATGGTGTGCATTGTTATTCTGCGTCTGGACGTTTGTTGGGTAAGATCAAGGTTCCAGAGCCGGTTTCTAACCTGACCTTCGGCGGCCCGAAAAAGAATCGACTTTTTATTACGGCTACCACTTCGCTTTACGCAGTGTATGTCGGAATTACCGGCGCACAATGTCCGTGAGGGGAAACGGAATACGGAATACGGAACACGGCGGCGGCAAATTGCTGCCGACATAGCAATGCCCGATTGGCGAGCAGCGTTTGGCGCTGATTTGACGTTGGAGCCCGTTGCGTGACAGGTGTTGCTTGGCCGCTGGACCTGCCCGGAGCGGCTCGCTCGGTGCCAGAAAAAACCTCAGTCGCGAGATACATCCAGAAAAAAGCGGCGACTGCGCTTCGTCCTGGCATACGAATGGCCCTGATGTCGCGTTTCGGTTTATCATCTCTCAAGATCTAGCTGGACAGTTGCCGCTGCCGTATTCCGTGTTCCGTGTTCCGTGTCCCCGCATTCACACAAACCGTCCTAGCACTGTCGAATAGATCGCGATCTCGGTCTTGTGGCTCTCCAAGATGTTTTCCAGTGCCTCGCGATAGCTTTCGAGCTGAGGGAGGTATTGATTGCGCAAGTGCTGGGCCAATTGTTCGGCTGACTGGTTCGACGCGGCTTGATTTGTCTTCCAATCGATCACGTACATCGTTCCATCCCGCATCCCAATGAGGAGATCGATCACGCCTTCATACCAGTCCTCAAGTGTCTTCGGCCAGGAAAACGGAAATTCGGACTGGAACCAGCGGGCATCTCGGCACAAGAGTTGGAGGGTTTCGTTGGCCAGCAGCATCCCAACCTCTTTTTGCGCGCGCTCGCGAAAGGAAATCGGCGGGACGGCCTGGTTACCATAGGCTCTCCATTGTCCGATCTCGTGGGCCCAGGGAAACATTTCAATCCAGGAATGCCACCATTTTCCGTAGTCATAGGCTCCGGCCGCCTCCGCGAACTGGAGATGCAAAACCGGCGAGTCATCAGCCAGCTGATGTGGTCGCACTAAACGTGGTGGTTTGGGTAACGGGAAATCGGACCGAGTAACTGTAAACTTTGGCATTTCGAACTCGGCGGTTTCGCGTTGTTCTTTGGTTTCCGGTTTGGGCAACTGCATCGTTTTGTCGGCAGGAGGAAGTTCCACGCCATCGTCCGAGACAACTTCATTGAACGCGATTCCCTGCCGACCCGAACGATAGTCACCTGCCGGGGTCGGCAGGATCAATCCCTTCTTCGCTCGGGTTAGCATCACGTAGAGAAGTCGCTTCATCTCAGCCTGTTTTGCTTCCTCGTCACGAACGGCGCCACGGCTTAGATTCGACCAAATCACCCGAGAGACTTCTCCGCTTTCGACCCTTGGATAGCGTTCGCTGCGCTGAGAGAATCTTTTTCTAAAACCAATTGGAATTACCCAATCCCACTCCAATCCTTTCGCGGAATGAATCGTAATCAGCTCGATCCCTTTGACTGATGCCTTGGATGGTTCAGCGGAATCCTGCAGCAAGACCAACAACTCCTGAAGCCATTCCTCTAATCCGATGCCTCGTTCGTCAGCTTTGGCAGCTTCCCAACGAAGTTGATCCAATCCACTAGTGCTTTCGCCCACTGCGATAAGTCTGTCCCTTAGCTGAAACCGCTCCAACAATCGCTCCAAAAAGTAGAGCAACGATCTTGGCTTATTGGCGATGAACTCGACTCGAGCCTCCTCCAACCGCTCTTCCGCCTCGCGAAGCTTTTCCGATTCTGCGCGCCTTTTCTGCGCGAGAAAGAGATCGGTATCGGCTACGCCGAAGAGTTCCCTCAGTACACCGTTCCGCTCGAATTGATCCCATGGGTGCACCAGGGTGTAAATCAACGATACTGGCCAGGCGAAAGCACCAATACCGGCCCGGGAGATTTTGGGTCGGAAGAAACTATATGGCACCCCGTACTTTTTCAGGGCGTCGCCGGCAATGATAAGCCAGTCGTGCCGCGGCGCAACGAGTGCAATGTCGCTCCAGACACTGACTTTCAGACCGGCGGGACGAATCTCAGCCAGCCATTGCGCCACCGCTTCACACTCGGCAACCAACGGCTCAAGTTCATCTTCAGTATCTACCGGCCGGTCGAGAGTAAATGGTAGCCGGCCGACAAATCCTTCGGCGGCTCCCGCCTTCGCCACTAAATCACCCAACGGAATCCCTTCGACCGAGTGCGAGTCGAAAAGTTCATTGATACGCCGGACAATTTCGTTCGCGCACCGATAGGTCACCTTGAACCGAACGCTTCCAGCACTGAGGTGCTCGCTCAGCTCGGTGAATCGGCTGGAAGCATTCCGTTCGAAGATGGTCTGTCGCGGGTCACCCACCATACAGAAACGCCCCGGCAGTGGCGGTTTACCGGAACCCGGCCAACTGCCAAACCGTTCACCGGGAAGCCGAGTGACTTCGACGAAGACCTGAAACATTCGTGCATCGGTATCCTGCGCTTCGTCGACGATTACGATCAAATCCCGTCGTCGTACCTCGTCGAGTAAGTCTGGTTGCTGCAAAAGCTCGATACAGGCATCGATTTGGTCTGCATAGGTAAAGATTCCCTCTTGCCGGCAACGCTGACGAAAGGCTCTTGCCAACTGCTCGGCAAACCACTCAGCAGCTTCCTCCAACCAGTCAATAAGCGGAGCCATCTCTTTGTTAAAGGCCTCCTTCAAAGCTTTGGCGACGGATTCGCGCCGCGGTACTGCGCTGAAGCCGGACGCACCCGATAATCGCTGCACAAAAGACTCCAGTGCTTCCACGGTTCGCTGTTTCGTTTTCTCCGTATTTTTCGGAACCACAACAGATCGAATCTTGCCCGGATCAGGGAGCGGTATTCTTCTTGATGGTGGCACTAACACACTGGCCGGCCGAAATCTTTTGGCGATTTCCAGTAGGTCGGTGAGGGTGCAGACTCGGAGCAGCACACGAGTGACTGGGTGCTCCGCCAGCCGGTTGAGTTCCGGGCAATCCGTGACAAAGGTTTCCCAAAGCAGATCACGCTCGGTTTCGCTGGGAACCCGTAACTGTTCAGGAAGTCTAAGCCGGCTTCGGAATTCACGAATCAGATCCAAACAGAATCCATGGATTGTACCGAAATATGCTTGTTCCAAAGCACGCAAATAGACCAATGAGTCAGCTTCCGAAACCGTGGCGAGCAGCCGTTGCTTCGATCGCCTTTTGAATTCGACGGCGGCGCTATTCGTATAGGTGACTACGACTAGCCGCCGTAGAGCGCTGAGATCTCGAACCGCGAGTTCGCAGACGCGCTCCACTATCGCGCTGGTCTTGCCGGAACCGGCACCCGCCACGACGCAGAAGTTCTCGTCCAAGGCGGTGCGAAAGAGAGTCCTGGCTGCTTCGTCCATAGAATTTAGACCAATCCTTCCGCTGAGCCACGGAACGGTGGGTTTAGAGGTATCGTTAGCATTTCGATCCGCGGCTCAGCAGGAGGTTTGGTCTAAATTCTCCAATGTTACCATCCGTTTTCGCCGCAGGATCCATGTTGGAATCGGGATCGTCGCCAGCGGTAAAGTCTCGCGCAAGCCAAATTCCACTCGCAACAGGGGAGCTTGACCGAAACAGGTATGCGCCTGCATCCAGGCAAGCTCGGCCAACTTCCTTTCTATTTCCTCCGGCTCCTTCTGCTCGCCGAGATCCTTGGACCCGGTCGGGAGGACGGCGATCTGGTTACAGAAGGCCGCACCCATCGCTTCGGCCAACAAGCGA
>DASTDH010000473.1:0-2022 GCA_035710445.1 Chthoniobacterales bacterium | reverse complement strand
CTCGCCCGATGAGGCTTTGCACCCGAAGCTGCCTGTGTGACTGATTCTTTGCGCTTCGGCGAGATAGGCTTCGCTTCGCCGGATAGCTTCTTCGGCAGCTTTACGCTCCGTGATATCCATGATCGCGCCGACAACTTCTTCGTTGCCTGCCTCATCCCGCAAGCAATGTGCAAGATCATGAAGATGTTTTATCGATCCGTCCGGCATCAACAACCGGTGCTCAAAGTCAAAGTCACTTCCGCCCTGCGCCGCGCACTTAAGAACGTCTTTGAGAAGGTTGACATCGTCAGGATGAGATCGCTGGAGTATCAGAGCGGGCGTCGGTTCCGTCCCGGGTGGATATCCGTAAATCCGAGCCGCTTCCTCGGACCAGAATATCCGCTTAGTACTTACTTCCATTCCGACACTACCGGTGCGGCTGAGTCTCTGCGCATCTGCTAAATGCGTCTTGCTCCGCCGTAGTTCGATTTCGGTCAGCTTCCGCGCGGTGATATCCATTACCGCGCCAATGACCTCGATGCTGCCGGTTTCACCGCTCTCCGCCTTTCCGACAACGTGTAGATATTTGATTTTCCCGTTTGGCATCAGCAGGCGACACTCGAGGTCAATTGCTTCTGCCCTGGTAGCAGCGGCCATTGCCATTTCCACCGAAGGCATATCTTGCGGATGAACGCGTTCCAAAATCATTGGCAATGAAACTTTCGAGGAAGGGGCGAATTCAAAAATACGGAAAGTTTCGTCTGACCAGACAATCTCTCCGGTGAGGGGATTCCAACCGAAGCTACCTGTTTGGCTGAGCCTTTGGGCTTCGGCCAGATAGGCCTCGCGACGTCGGAGTTCCCGAGCGAGAAGCTCGTGGTCCTTAACGTCCATCCCTGTCTCAAGGAACTTCGACGTTTCCGAATTCCACCAGATGGACCTGCGATTTGAAGCAACGAACTGAATCATTTCTTGTGGGACCGACCAAATTAGAGGTTCGGTCCTGCCTCGCCGGGCTCAGCGCTTTCCTGCTTGTGGCCCGCTCGACGCCACTTTGACTGTTTCCCGATTCGGCGGTAAATACACTTAGGTATTATTTCGTGTTATTTTCGTTATCCATTTGCGGATGAATAGGTTAGAGAGTGGTATTGCCCCGAACGCGCAAGGGAGGTTACCCGCAGCGCCGTGAATACGTCGACCAATCTGGCCGAGCGAGTCCGATTTGGAACATTTGAGCTCAACGTCCGAACCGGTGAACTTGTCTCGATCGGGATAGCGGCTGCGGAAGCTAGGTCCGCAAAAGTCCAGCTCCGCCAGCAGCCCTTCCAGGTTCTGCGAATCCTGGTGGAGCGCCAAGGCAACATTGTTACCCGCCAGGAGATCAAGCAGATTCTTTGGCCGGACGATACCGTCGTGGAATTCGATCGAAGCATTAATGTTGCAATGGCGATCCTGCGCAAGGCGCTCGCTGACGATGCCGACCATCCCAAGTACATTGAAACTCTGGTGGGGCGCGGATACCGGCTGATCGCGCCAGTCGATTGGCAACAGAGTTCGACAGCCGCTCAGGACTTACTCGAACCGCGAGCCGAAACGCTACCCCGGATCGAAGCCCAAATTAGTGAGCGGGAATCAAGAGCAGCAAAACCTTGGCGAAAAGCTGCCATCATGGGCACGTGTGCTGTGATTTTGGTCGTTGTCGGTTACATGTCTTGGCGTCACTTTCGGGACGTAATACCGGCGGGATCGAAAAAGGTCATGCTGGCCGTACTGCCGTTTCAGAATCTCACGGGCGATCCCAACAAGGAATATATTGCGGACGGTCTGACCGAGGAGACGATTTCACAGTTAAGCCGGCTTAATCCGAAACAGTTGGGCGTGATCGCACGAACCTCCGTCATGGGATACAAACACAGTGACCAACGCCTGGACCGGATTGGGCGTGATCTTTCTGTGCAGTATGTGCTGGAAAGCAGCCTCCGCGGGAGCAAAGATCACATGCGCATTACGGCCCAGCTTATTCAGGTGAATGACCAGACTCAC
>DASTDH010000472.1:0-3046 GCA_035710445.1 Chthoniobacterales bacterium | reverse complement strand
TAGATTCGACGTACACAAAATCAGGATTTGCGTCTCGCAACGTAATCAGGATTGACCCCGGAAAAAGTCCCTTACTTACGTCTTTAATAGTAACAATGTTGCCGTTGGTGTCCTGAACCCGATCTCCCGGCTGCAGCTTGTCAGCTCTCACCCACGTTTTTCGCTTATTCATAGACTCTCTATAGCGTTCAGCCGCGAAGAATCCGGCTCCAGTTTCAGCACCACGGCGCAGTGACCGACGGCATGCCACGACCAGGGCGACCGATCAAGCGCGCCCATCCTGCGAAGCCACATAGCCACTTCGCCTTAGGCTCGACAACCGCTCCTCGGCAGCCAGTGCGGCTTCCCTGATCTTCTGTTCCGCGGTACCGTCATCAGATTAGTATTCGACCAGCAGACGAGCGCGATGATCGGAAAAGCACGCCAATCGCCGCTTAGAATTGGCCCATGCCACCTGATCCCGCCCACCAGCTCAATCATTCACCGTGTCAGGCGGATTTCACCTACGCCGGCCCTTTGCGGTTCGTTGCCAAGAAACTGCTATTGCCGAAATGGTTAGTCGGTGAACACATCGAACTGCTTCCGAATGGCGAAGCGGGCAACCGGGTAAATTCACTTGCACGTACGTCGAGGTGATAGGCGTGAGACGATAACAGCTTACGGCCTGAAGCCGAACGCCGAAGATATTCCGGCTGACGTCTCACCCTTTTCCGCAACTGCGTTGTGTCCTCGACCTGGAAGCTTGGTCAACCCAGACGATCGTAGTTCGCAGCCTCCGAAGTACCGAGAGATCCTAATTGCTATGGATCACACGCGAAAGGTCCCGAGGCAGTGGAGCAGCGACCGTGGAACTAGACCCATTGGGCGCTGTGTCGTGCCCGCGACTCGAACTCTCCGGGAGGCTAGACCGGTCAGACTTTAAGAAATTGCCGATTTAAGACATTGCGGAGAACGATTGCTTGCGCATCTTGGTTCATGGATCAATCCAGGCCGGGGCGCTGTTGGCCGATTGAATCAGCCAGACATACCAATGCTTGTCGCCAGCCACGTATCTGGCGTCGCCAATATGGTTGCCGCTCGAAGGCAAATCGTTCTGGCCAACAACAGCGTAGCGCACAGTAGCGTGGACGTGGCGCCCATCGGGCATTTGCACACCGAATGCGTCGCCCACTGGCCGGGGCGCAAAATCGTTCTGCACCAGCTTCCGCCCGTGGCGCGTAATCGCGCACAACCGGAGTTGGACTGGGGATCGGGCCGCCAATCGCCGTCGGCAACCGGCAGCGTTCCGCCGAATCTGGGGTGCTGCGGTTCCCGTCGCTAAAGTGGGCGAACAGGTAGCCCAGGAAGACAGCAATGAGCAGCCCTAGCCATCCAAAGTGGCTCCTGGGTGGCGGCTGTTGGTATCGTCTCCGAAGCGGGTTGCTTCGGCCTCGGGATCGGCATCGAATCGAGAACGCGGTGTCATTTTAGAGGGTTGTTATTGTTGGGTAAGAAAAGCTGTTCGCTCCCTGATCATGGCCAGCTTTTGATCATCGATTTCTCGTGGAATTGATGATCAGTTTCTCCAGCTCTTCGAGCCGGGCGAGCATCGAACGGCGTGCAGAAGCGCTATTGGGCTGGCGCAACGCTAGACGAATGGCGTGGTGCTCCTGGGCTAAGGATTGCCGATGGCGGCGGTTGAGCGCCGGCGCCGGGTGTTTAACCTTGGCTTTAGCGGCAGTCCGTTCGTGCTTGCGCAGGCGCTCCTGCTTACCGTTGGCATAGGTCACCGCAGCTTGACAGATCTCATCGAACTCCTGGCTCCAGGGTGGTTCCTCGTGGGGGTGACCGTTTTTGAGATAATCCTCGACGGCACTGACGAGCGCGTCGTCGCCGCCGTTTCTACGAATGTGCGACGTAACAAGGTCGAGGTAGGTCATTTGATCTGGTTCGATAAAAGTGGTTCGGCTTAATCTAAAGCATAATATTATATAACCTTATTGCAAACTAGAAATGAAAGAACCACCGAGAGCTGAAACAAAATTATAGAATCTTATAGCCTATCCAGGTATGCTTGGGTCCGTGAAAAAACCCGCCAAGAAGGCACGCCCGTCTACTGGTCGAATCACTATTAGTGTACGGGTTTCTCGAGAGACACGTGATCGATTGTCTCGCGCCATGGTTCAAACCAGTCGCAATTTAAGTGACTATATTGAGTTAGCGCTAACCGATCGTTTTCAAAAAGACGGGATCCACTGACGGACCCTAACAATCCTCAAAGGAAGTTCCTCATGTTCCCTTACAAAGATTCTTCTGCTATGTCTTCCGCTTGTTTGGGAAGTTACCGAAAAACTTAGGAGCCGGCTCACCCCGAAGAAACTTTGGTTGATCGAAAAGAAATCGAGGGCGCGATGCAACGGATATTCAAATGAGATTCCCGGCGTTCTCGGACAAGAGGAGATGCATTACGAAGCAACGCATTAAACGAATTAAGGCTCACCCGGTGATAGACTTGGTTCGTCTATTTCGTTTAATTCGTCACCGGGCGACCGGTCTTGTTAGGCATCGGATTGATAAAAACTTTTGGCAGTACTGCGATCCGGTTGGAGGAGTGATTTGGAAACGCCAGATGCAGCTCGATTGTCGGCGCACACGCCGTGGCAAACCGCATATCGAGTGGCGATGGAATCGCCGCCTGCTTTGCTAATCTGGGCCGCTTTCACGAGGACTTGGGTCCGTCATCCTTTTCTTGTCTAGGGTTTCGAGAAAAGAGATCGACTCGATGACCTCATTTGTGGTCACGATGGCGCTGGCGTAGTTTGGTATATTAATGTCGAGAGCGGCGTGCATGTGGTCTTCCGAGTAATCCGCGGTCGCGTCTTTTACCATCGTGACGTCGTAGCCGAGCTCAGCGGCGAAGCGAACCGTCGCTTCAATGCAGGTATGTGCGATGAGCCCGATGACGATGAGCTGATGTATGCCGTGCTTTTTAAACTGCAAATCCAAATCGGTGTTGGCAAAGCCACTGGAGCACCAATGCTCCGAGGCGACAATCTCGCCAGGCTTA
>DASTDH010000471.1:0-2141 GCA_035710445.1 Chthoniobacterales bacterium | reverse complement strand
CATGCTCGGCGCCTTCCGCGAAAACAAGCAAACCCGCGACGAATTCCTCGCCCTCGTCAAAGGCAAGCAAGCCTAAAGCGACGCTTGCCCCACTTCGACTTTTGCGCCTTTTTGGAGATGTAATGAAAAAGCCGTGCCTCGGCGGCGGTAGGATGGTTGTGCAAGCAAACTTCCGACCGAGAGGAGGCACGGCATGATCTACGTTGGAGTAGACCTTCATTTGCGATTCTGTTACATCACGGTGCTCGATGCAAGCGGCTCGATTCAGCGTCAAGGGCGCGTCGCCAACACCCGGGAGGACCTCGAAGCATTCTTCACGCGACTGAAAGACCCCGGGAAAGAAGAACAGATTCTCACCGCGGTCGAGGCCTGCGGATTCTGGCCGGCGTTTCTCGAGACGGTCGAACCGCTCGTCCAGCGCGTGACGCTGGTGCATCCGGCCCGCGTGAAGGCCATCGCCAGCGCCAAACTGAAAAACGACCGCGTGGATTCGGCCATCCTGGCGCAGCTGCTGCGCGCCAACCTGTTACCTGAGTCCTGGAAAGCGGACACCGCCACGCGCGACTTGCGTGAAGTGCTGCGTCTGCGCATCGCCCTCGCGCAGGACCGCACGCGCTACAAGAACCAGGTGCACGCCGTCCTGCATCAGCACGGGCTGCGCTCGCCCGTGAGCGACTTGTTCGGCCATGCCGGACGCAGCTGGTTGGGCACGGTGGCTCTGCGGCCCGCTCCTCGCCAGGCGATCGACATCTCCCTGCGGATGGTGGAACAACTGGATCAGCAGGTCGCCGCTCTCGATCAGCAACTGGGGCAAGCGGCCCGGCAAGATCCTGACGTCCGCTGCCTGATGACCGTTCCCGGCATCGGCGCCTTCACCGCCCTGGTGCTCAAGGCGGAGATCGGCGACATTCGGCGCTTCCCCGACAAGAAAAGCTTGTACAACTATGCCGGCCTGGTGCCGGTGATCCGCCAGTCGGCCGAACACAAACGCAGCGGCGGGATCACTCATGCCGGCTCTCCCCGCCTGCGCTGGGTGATGAACGAAGCGGCCATGACCGCGGCGCGCTATTCGGCCGGAGCGCACGCTTGGTTCGAACGGCTGGCCCGGCGCAAGCATCCGCACGTGGCGCGCACGGCCCTGGCACGAAAACTGTTGGGAGTCGTCTGGGCTTTGTGGACTCACGGGGTATGTTTCGACGAGCGAATTTTTGCGGCGATGTGAAAGGTCGCTTCCGTCAGCTCGGCGCCGCACGGCGTCCTGCGAGGACGGTTTGGAGATGGGGCGGCGGAAGAACTGCATCCACCTTTTGTGCCTCGAGCACGAATAGAAGTCTAGCCGCATCGTTCGCAAAAAAACCGTCGCCCTTGACACGGCACGGCCTTTTCATAGAAGTGCGGCGGTCCGCCTTGCGGATTACGGTTGCGACGACAGTCGCAACCGGAACTCGACGCCGCTTTGCCTCGGCGGTCTCACTTGTCGCTTGCGTTGCCTCGTTTTGTAGGGGCCGATTTTTCCCATCGGCCCGCTGCGCGCGTTACCAACGCTGCTGAGCCTCTCGCCCCCATTTGCGACTTGGACACTTTTCCCGCTTGCTCTTGTTGCCCTCTTCCGCTCCGCGGCATAGTGTGTTGCGCATGGCACACACATCGAAGGAAAGCGGAGCAGCAATGGCGGCAACGGAAGTTTTTCGTCCCTACGAAAAGCTGGTCGAAATCACCGTGCTCGGCAAAACTTTCCTCGTTCCAGAACGCAATTCCCTGCTGCGCTGCTTCCAATTCATCAGTCCCGAAACCATTCCCTACGGACGCTTCTGCTGGAATCAGGAATGCCAGTATTGCAAGGTGATGTGCCAGCTCCCCGACGAAGAAGCTCCCAAGCCCATCCTCAGTTGCAAGTTCATGGTCTCCGCCGGCATGAACGTCACCGAACTCTCCGAAGAACTCATGTTCTGCCTCAAATCCAAACTCGGGAAGTAAGGCCGAGCAGCCAAAGCCCGAGGGTAAATTCCTCGCGTTTTCTTGGTGTCCGAAAACGGACGCGCACTGAAAAAATCGGCAAAAACTCGATTAGACTTGGCGTCGTGCCCGTGTTTTCAGTGAGTTGGCTCAATTTCTAATTTCCCATAGAAACTCGATTAGAC
>DASTDH010000470.1:0-5121 GCA_035710445.1 Chthoniobacterales bacterium | reverse complement strand
TCATTGGACGGTCCCTGGAGCGCGACAGAAAAGCTTCCGTCCGATTTCTCTAAACTTTCGGCCGCAAACGGTTGGGAACAGGTGCAAAGCGCGGCTGCCGCGAAAACGACAAAGACTTCAAAAGTACCTAAAGTCTTTTTCACCAGCCAACCGGCCGAGTTGATTGCCTTTGCCGGCGAGCCCATCTACAAAAATATTCAAGGGACACAGCTGAGCTATGCGACGAATACCGATAGTTGGGTATTCCGAGATTCGGGAGATGGGCAGTTTTATTACCTGGTGACTGGGCGTTGGTTCCGCGCCCCCAAGCTAGAAGGGCCGTGGGGTTATGCCGGCAATGACTTGCCTACGGATTTCTCAAAGATTCCATCCGGAAGCGAAGTGTCCGAAGTCCTGGCCTCGGTTCCGGGTACCGACGAATCAAAGGATGCGGTACTACTTGCCCAGGTTCCCACGGTCGCGGTCGTCAAGCGAACCGAAGCCGAGAGCAAGGCGAAAGTCGAATATACTGGAGAACCTGTATTCGCGCCGATTCCCGGTACCGACTTAAGCTATGCAACCAATGCGGATGCCGATGTGATCCGGTTGGCTGATCAATACTATCTTTGTTTGAACGCGGTCTGGCTTGTATCAAGCGCACCTAAGGGTCCGTGGAAGATCGTGACTGACGTACCCGAGCCAATTTACTCCATTCCGCCGAGCAGCCCAGTCTACCACGTAACCTACGTGAAAGTTGAGAAATCAAACCAGGATGAGGTGGTCTGTAGTTACACCGCGGGTTATTCGGGCGCCTACGTTGCTGGAGTTGCCAGCGGGATGGCGCTGGTTTGGGGAACCGGCTACTACTATCCGCCCTATGTTTATTGGGGGCCAGTACCGGTCTACCGTCCTTACTATTCAACCTATGGTGTTTCGGCGGCGTACTATCCGTACATCGGCACCTACGCGGTGGGCGGCTACGCCTATGGCCCTTACAGCGCAGCCGGCCGTGCTGCCTGGTACAACCCTTCCACCGGCGCATACGGTCGCGCCTATACGCAACAATATCCCTATGGCGGAAGAACCAGCGCCTGGGGCTACAATCCTGCTACCGAAACTTCATGGACTACCCAACAAGGGCACGGCTACTACGCACAATGGGGAACGTCCACTGTCACCCGAGGCGACCAAACGATTCAGGCTGGTCACGTGGTAACGAACTACGGCAGTACCGGCGTGGTAAAAGGGCAGGATAATCTCTATGCCGGACATGATGGGAATGTTTATAAACGCGACGATAACGGTGATTGGTCGAAGTGGGACAACGGTCAATGGAATCCGGTTAATCCGCCCAACAGCAACAAGGGGACAAATCAGTCGGGACAAAACAATCTCTCCAGCCAAAACCAGCAAACCGATCGCCGCAATGCTTTGGGCGCATCCACGCCGGGCGAGTCGAGCAATCGAAAGGAGCGTGGCGCAAACGGTGCAACTACGCCCGGAACCACTCGGGCCAAGGCGTCTCCCAGGAATATCCAGGATCAAGCGGAAAAACCCTCCGATAAAACGCGGCAGTCGTCAGACGATCTCACTAACCGCCTCAATCGCGAAGCGTCTGGCCGCCAGCGAGGTGCGAAGAATGACAGCGCCCAGCAACGTTATCAGCAAAGACGAGCGAGCGGCTCAATTCCCAGTGGCGAACGATTGGGTCGAGGAGGCAATGGCAGAATTCATCGCCGCGAGTAGTCATGCTTATGGGTCTGGCTTTCGGTCGAACCTTCCGCAGCTTTACGGTTTTCTCCCTTGAGCTAAACATCGAGAGATCATTAGGATGCGCACCTTGCTAACGGCTGAAAGTCTTGCCTGACGCGTGACTTATGAAATGGCTGACGCAAACGATCGGGCTAATTTCTGTTCCGGCGACAGCGAAGGGATTCCCGGTCCCATCGCATTCGATCCGGCAGCGACTATCCATTTTCCGAATGTCGCCCCATTTTCTGAATTCAGCGCGTAATCTTGTCCTGCTCGCAAGCGTTCTCCCACTTTTCTCGGCTTGTTCGAAACGTGCGGGGACTGCGCTTTCTGATCAACCCCAGGAAGTGCTCGTCATGGAAGTTTCACAGCAGGATGTGCCGATAGTTAGAGAGTGGATTGGATCCCTGGATGGCTCGATCAATGCCGACATTCGCTGCCGCGTTACTGGCCACCTGATCTCGATAGATTACAAGGAAGGAAGCGTGGTGCAGAAAGGCGATCTCCTCTGTCAAATTGATCCCACCACCTACGAAGCGGCGCTGGAGCAGGCGAAGTCGTCGCTTGTCCAGGCTCAGGCCAATCAGCTGCAAACCGAACAAACCGAACAGCGCGAAACCGAACTCTTCGAAAAAAAGGTAGAGAGCCAGCAGGATCGCGACAACGCGGTCCAATCGAATGCAGCCGCTAAGGCCGAAGTAAAAGCCCAGGAGGCTGCGGTTCGCCAGGCGGAGTTGAACCTGCAATTCACCAAAGTCACTGCGCCGATCACCGGGGTGGCCGGAATCGCTAATCCTGGTATTGGAGATCTGGTCGGTCCGAGCGATGCCAACCCGCTCTTGACCATGTCAACGGTCGACCCGATTAAGGCGTACTTCCAAATCAGCGAACAAGACTATCTGAAGCTGGCGCGAAAAATTGAGAGCCTACGGGGGACTGGAGAAGCAGCTCCGCCAGTCGAAATCATTTTGGCGGATGGCTCGCTTTACCCGATTCAGGGTAAATTCGCCACCATTGATCGACAGGTAGACCAACAGACAGGTACAATCCGAATTGAAGCCCTGTTTGCCAACCCGAAGAATATTTTGCGACCCGGCCAGTTTGTTCGCGTTCGGGTTACAGTCCGAAACACCCAGGGCGCGCTCCTGGTGCCGCAACGTGCAGTCAATGAACTGCAAACCAGTTATGAGGTAGGCGTCGTCGATGGAGCCAATCGAGTCCAGATCCGTCAGGTAAAGGTCGGTGAAAAGGTGGGTTCGCTCTGGGTGATTGAAGATGGGCTAAAGGCCGGGGATCGGATCGTGGTGGAAGGGATGCAAAGAATCCGCGACGGCCAAGCGGTCAAACCGGTAGCGTGGAGCCCGTCCACGCCGCCGCCTGGACGCTAGCAATGTCGGCCTTCTTTATCCGGCGTCCGGTCCTGGCAATAGTTCTCTCGCTTCTCACTGTCATCATTGGCCTTGTCGCTCTGGCTTTTATTCCGGTCTCACTTTTTCCCAACATTACGCCGCCCGAGATTGTGGTTTCGGCTACCGATCCTGGTGCCGACGCTCTTACTGTGGAGCAGTCGGTGGCAACGCCCATTGAGCAGCAGATCAGTGGTGTCGACAAAATGAATTACATGTATTCGCTCAACGCGAATACCGGGCAAATGAAGCTCAGGGTAAACTTTGATGAGACCAGCGACCCGAAAACCGATCAAATACTGACCCAGATGCGGCAGGCTCAGGCGAGCGCACAACTTCCGCCCGAAGTCGCTGCGCAGGGTGTCAGTGTTCAAAAATCTTTTGCTGCTCCGCTGATGCTGATTGCCCTTCGCTCACCCGACGGGCGTTATAGTTCTGAATTCCTTACTAACTACGCGTACATCAATCTGAATGACCAACTGACGCGGGTCCCCGGAATTTCGAACGTTCAAGTTTTCGGTTCTGGCCAGTATGCGATTCGCATTTGGCTAAGCCCTGAGAAATTAGCTCGATTCGACATCACCGTACCGGATGTTATCAGCGCCGTCCAACAGCAGAATACAGTGAATCCAGTTGGTATGGCTGGTGGCGAACCGGCACCAGCGGGTCAAGAATTCACCTACATGGCGGTGGCTCGCGGGTCGTTGCTGAGTCCGGAACAATTCGGTCAGATTGTGATTCGAGAAAGTTCTACCGGTGCCGCCGTGCGCCTCAAAGATGTAGCCAGATTGGAGCTTGGGTCCCAGGTCTATTCGACCCGTGCCCGAATGAACGGACAACCGAGTTCAATCATTGCACTCTATCAATTGCCCGGGACGAACTCGCTGGTGGCAGCTGAGGGCGTCAAAAGATTGCTAACGCAACTGAAACAGCGTTTTCCTCAAGGGCTCGAATACGTGATCGCTCTCGATACGACCCTGCCAGTGACCGCAGGTATTCACGAGATGATCAAAACTCTCGCGGAAGCCTTAGCCCTGGTCGTCGTAGTGGTTTTCATCTTTCTGCAGAGTTGGCGAGCGACGTTAATCCCGCTGTTGGCGGTGCCGGTTTCATTGGTGGGTACATTCGTCTTCTTTCCCTTGCTCGGATTTTCCATCAATACGCTCTCTTTGTTTGGGCTGGTTTTGGCGATCGGCTTGGTCGTTGACGACGCCATCGTAGTGGTCGAAGCCGTCGAACGCCACATTCACGACGGCTTGCCGCCAAGGGAAGCAACCCTCCAGGCCATGAAAGAGATTACCGGCCCAGTAATTGGGGTAGCCTTGGTTCTGGCGGCAGTATTTGTGCCGACCGCTTTTGTTCCGGGCATCACCGGTCGCCTTTATCAGCAATTCGCCGTTACCATAGCGGTTTCAGTATTATTTTCGGCTTTCAACGCGCTGACTTTGAGTCCGGCGCTGTGCGCTCTTTTGTTGCGACCGCGCACACCCAGTCACGGATTGATGACTCGATTTTTCGGTTCGTTTAATCGCTGGTTTGATCGGATTACCGATCAATATGTTCATGTGGCCGCAATCTTTACCCGGCGCACCGGCTTTGCTCTGGCGTTTCTGATGCTATTTAGCGTTCTAGCGCTTTTCTTTGGGCAGAAGCTGCCCATGAGCTTTTTGCCAGACGAAGATCAAGGTTTCTTCTACGTCAACTTGCAGCTGCCGAACGCTGCCTCAATTCAACGTACTGATGAAATTTGCCGAAAAGTAGAAGCGATTCTTGCTCAGACACCAGGTGTGAAATATACCACAGCGGTGGCCGGCTTTAGCTTGCTCAGCGGCGTTCAGAGCAGTTTTAGCGGGTTCTTTTTCGTGACTCTCGATCCTTGGGAGAAAAGGAAGAAATTCACTGAGCAATATCAGCTGCTGAAAGGACGATTGAACCTTCAGTTAATCACATTGCCTGAAGGTACTGTCTTTGCCTTTTCGCCACC
>DASTDH010000469.1:0-6586 GCA_035710445.1 Chthoniobacterales bacterium | reverse complement strand
GGTTACAGTTGCTGTCTTGATGCTGGGAACAATCTACACGGTTAAAGTCTTTGATCTGGTTTGGATCATGACCGGAGGAGGTCCCGCCAACAGTACCCATCTTCTTTCTACCTTTGCCTATCAAACCGGATTCTCGGTCCTTAATTTTGGCCAAGCGGCCGCGATCGCGACCGTGATGGTCCTGCTCATCATTTCTCTGAACCTGCTGCAGCTTGCGCTTCAGAGGAAGTAAAGACTGTCTGTAAAAAGCAAACCCCAACGATAACCCCATAAAATTGTGAAGACCCGCCCCCCAAAAATACGTCGAAGCTGGTGGAGTTTCTCTGCCTGTGCGTTGTTAACCGTGAGCTTGATCGCAGCCGCCCGATCCGAAGTCACCACGGTTGAAATCGTTCATTATTTTAACGTGCAAGGCCAGCTAGACGGTCTGGCCGCCCTCAAGAGCGACTTTGAGGCCGCCAATCCTGACATCAAGATACAATATACCTATGTGCCGTTCGCCGAGTTGCTCAGCCGAACGCTCCAGATGGCGGCTGTCCACAAATCGCCGGCGATTTCGTGCATCGATAACCCGGACGTGCTGCGGGTAGCGAAAGCCGGCGTTCTCAAGGACATCAGCGCCGATGTTGCCAAGCTGCCCACTTGGCCGGATACCTACCCCGGACCGAAGTCGGCTGTGAGTGATGGCCAGAAAGTCTATGGAGTGCCGATCGGCAGCAATAGCCTGGCTATCTTCTACAATAAAAAGATGCTTAGCGAAGCAGGCATCAACCCTCCGACGACATGGGCAGAACTGACCAACGCTGCCGCCAAACTCACTAAGGCTCCCGTTTATGGTCTCGCCTTTTCCGCCTGTAATACCGAGGAGGCAACCTGGCAATGGGAACCGTTTCTATGGTCCAATGGTGGTAAGTTGCTTGATCTAACCGCAGCGCCGGCAAAGGAAGCACTCCAGTTTTGGGTCGATTTCGTCCAGAAAGGATCAGCCTCCCGCGACGTGGTAAACTGGAACCAGGGAAATGTGCCGGAACAATTCATTAGTGGACGGGCCGCCATGATGGTGATTGGTCCCTGGATGCTTGGCCAGGTGCATAAAAGCGGCGTGGATTTCGGGGTTACCCCAATTCCGGTTCCGAAAGCGGGGCAGAAGCCGGTGGTCCCGCTCGGCGGCGAGGTCTGGTGTGTCTCCAAGACCGACGAAAAGACGGAGGCAGCGGCAGTGAAATTCATTACGTTTGTCCAAGACCCGGCGCGCCTGGAAAAGATTTGTAATACGTTCAATTACATCTCGTCGGTGAAGAGCGTTGCGGTTAAGCAGGGACAGGCCAATGCCGAACTTCAGCCCTTCGTTCTCCAGATGGACACCGCTCGGGCGCGGCCGGAAGAGGGAGGGGCCAATTATCCGGCGATCTCTCTGGCTGCTCGCACCGCAATCCAGAAGGCCTTGACCGGGCAATCGAGCGTGGATGCAGCTTTATCTGAGGCAGCCGAGAAGATCAAAACCGTTGCCGAAAAGAAATAACCGATAAGGCAAATGGCCGCAGGAAATTTGTTCTCTGCGATTTGCTTTTGTCATTGCATTTGAACCTCTGGCGAAAATGACGGTGAGCAGTTCAACTCACGCGATCTTAGTCGGATGTGGCGCCATGAGCGGCGAGTGGCTCCGGGCGGCTAACGAGCTAGACGTTAAGATTGTTGCGCTGGTCGACATCGATCAGCGCAACGCTGAAAAACGCCGGGAAGAGTTTAATCTGGTGGCTCCGATTTACTCTGACTTTCAAGAGAGCTTCCGCCACACTTCGGCTGAGGTGGTGTTCGATTGCACGATCCCGGTAATCCACAAGGACGTTTCCGGCGCTGCCCTGGCGGCCGGGTTTCATGTGCTTGAGGAAAAACCGCTCGCCTTGACGGTTGCTGATGCCTCCGATCTGGTTGATCTGGCTCGGCGCAGTGGGCGCATCCACGCGGTAGCGCAGAATCGGCGCTTCAATCGGGGAATCCGTCAGATGCGGCAAATGATAGATGCTGGAGTGATCGGTGAAGTTACCACCGTTCATGTCGATTTCTTTGCCGGCCCGCACTTTGGTGGATTCCGCGAGAGCATGCCGCATGTTCTTTTGGCCGATATGGCCATCCATCCATTTGATGCAGCGCGCTTTCTGTTAAGGATGGATGCAGAGAGCGTTTTTTGCGACGAATGGGTACCAAAGAACTCGTGGTATCGCTACGGTCCGTCGGTCGCAGCCGTTTTTCGGATGGTCAACGGAATCCGATTTACCTACCGCGCGAGTTGGTGCGCGGACGGGTTTCGGACTTCTTGGGATGGAACGTGGCGAATTATCGGGACAGAAGGGACGCTGATTTGGGACGGGTACGACGAGGTGAAAGCCGAGCAATTGAAGTTTCAGGAGGGAGCATTTTTGAATGAGACGCAGCTCATCTTGCCCACCGCTGATCCCCCAGAGTCGGAGATCCGCGGTCATTTCAGCGTAATGAAGCAATTCGTCGAGGCAGTACGCGGCGGGCTCATTCCGGAGACAAATTCGGCCGATAACATTCGCAGTCTCGCTATGGTGATGGCGGCCGTTGAGAGTTGCGAAACGGGGCGATGGACGCGAGTGATGACCGATAGCCAATAGTCGATAGCCGATCCTCTACCGGCGCCGCCTGCATTCTGAACGGCTTACTCTGTCGTTGCCGGAGCTGGGGTTGACCGAATCGCGGATGAAAAAGCTGGGCATGCCCACCTTCGGCTATCGGTTATTCTTCACGTAGCATTCGTGTGCTGTTGTGGATGAAGTAACCGGAATTGGTTAGGCTGCATGTCGAAGAATCGGCGGAACATTCGGCGGAAGTAGTCTGGATTCTCGTAGCCGCAAGCCAAGGAGACTTCTTTCACCGTCAACGAACTAAGCAAAAGCAGGTTTTTCGCGTGATGCATTCGCACGCGATGGATGCCGGTGGTTAAGCTGTACCCAAAGCTTTCTCGGTAGACCCGCCCGAGATAGTCTGGATTGCAGTGTAGCATTCGGGCAATTTCCGAAGTTGTAATCGGTTCTCGGAATCTTTTACCGAGCGCGGTCTGCGCAATGGCGGCGAGTTTTCGACGCTGCTGGGGCGCCTCGCTTTGTGGATCTCCAATCTGAGTCGCGATCTCCAGGAGCATCAGTTTGACCAGCACGCTGGCGTAGTTCGGCTCAAGGCGCGCACTTTCCTGATCATCAAGAAACCGGCGCAACAGCTCAACCAAGCGGAGCGGTTGCGGCACTCTCGTTACTTGAGGGACGGTGACATGATCGGCTGAGGCATCCTCTGTTTCGATATGAAAGTGTAACCAATAAAACGAAGTTCGAGGCTCATAGGGAGCGGAGGGACCATGCCGGCGGTCGGGCCATAAGATCAATGCATGTTGCGGCGGGAGTACGAATTGACGTTCCTCCTCCCATAAGCGCAGAACCCCGCTGCGAACAAAGATAAGTTCGTAAGTCGTGATGCGACGCTCAGGATGCGAACGGGCGCCAGGAGCCACGAACAGACCGGCATTGGCGGCGCACAGTCGAGTTCCCGTGCTGATTTGAATCTGAGCCGGACTAGATTCCGTTTGGGATGACATAGCAAAAGTCGGAATCGTTCCGCCTTTCTACGGTCCAGTCTAGTTGTGAATCGGTTGGACCTTCAATAGAAAATAGGAACTATGGAGACTGCTTGGTCGCCGGTACCGCGCAATCGGGTCATTATTCGAGGTGGCTTTTGGAAGAAATGGCGGGAGCTGATCGGGAACGTCACCCTGTTCCATCAGCTGGATGAATTGCGCGGAGAAGGGCATCTCGATGCCCTCGAACTCGATCAGAAAATGCACCGCGGCCGACCGGTTGGTGACGACTGGTATTGGGGAGGCAGTATCTTTTGGGATTCTGATCTGGCCAAGTGGCTGGAAGCTGCAGCTGCTTATCTCGAGCAAGCCAGAACCGATCGGCTGGAGCAGGCAGTCGACGATATCATTGCCCGGTTCGAACACGCTCAAGCAGCAGACGGGTACGTAAATAGCCATATCCTTACTTGGCGGCCTCGGCATCGTTTCAAAAATCTCAGAGACCTCCATGAGCTCTATTGCGCGGGCCACCTGATTGAGGCCGCCGTTGTTCACTACGAAGCGACTGGCAAGCCGTCGCTTCTAAACGTCGCTCGTCGTTTCGCCGATCTCTTGGTTAAGCGGTTTGGACCTCGTTCCGATCAAACGCCTGGCTACTGCGGACACCCGGAAATAGAGCTAGCTCTCGTACGGCTCTATCGCCTGACTAATGAGCCAAGCTACCTTGAGTTGAGCCGGTTTTTTATCGATCAGCGAGGCCAGGAGCCGAATTTCTTCGAGCTGGAAGCGGCGTCCCGTCTCGACTCGGCGCCCTTCCGCCCGAATCATCCTGGCTCACCTTACGCTTACATGCAGGCCCATCAGCCGATTCGCGACCAGTCAAAAGTGGTCGGTCACGCTGTGCGCGCCATGTATCTGTTCGCGGCGGTAGCGGATGTCGGGTTGGAAACGACGGATCCAAGCCTGCTCCAAGTGGCCGAGCGCATCTGGCGAGATGTGATCGATAGCAAACTTTACATTACCGGCGGTATCGGTTCTGCATCGGAAAATGAGGGATTCACGCGTGACTACGATCTGCCGAACGAGCGGGCTTACGCTGAAACCTGTGCTGCGATCGGATTATTCCTATTCGGGCATCGACTGTTGCAAAGCCGGCTTTCTTCCGAGTTCGGCGATGTGATGGAGTTGGCTCTCTACAACTGTATTTTATCTGGTATTGGCCTCGACGGGAAAACCTTCTTTTACGATAACCCACTGGCCAGTCGCGGCCAGCATCGGCGGATTCCGTGGCCGTGGTGGTGCCCCTGTTGTCCGCCTAACCTTGCTCGGCTGATCAGTTCGCTATCCGGTTATCTGATCAGTGAAAAAGCAGAGGACATCGCGGTGCACCATTATGTAACCAGCGAAGCTACACTGGACAAACTTCGTCTTCAGGTCGAAAGCGCATTGCCTTTTTCCGGCGAAAGCCGCATCACGGTTACTGCCGACGAACCGCGTGAAAGAACACTCGCGCTGCGGGTGCCGGGTTGGGCCGGAGAAACTAGAACCTTGCTCAATGGGATGGCGGTCGAACCGGCGACTTCCCAGGGCTACCAGATTTTTCGCCGGACCTGGCAGACTGGTGACCAAATCGATTTGCATTTTGAGATGCCAATCCGAAAGAAGTTCGCGCGATTTGAGGTGGATGCGGATCGGGGCAGAATGGCGCTCACCCGTGGACCGCTAGTCTATTGCCTGGAACAAGTAGATAACGGCGCCGAGCTCGACCGCCTGATCATTCCGGTCGACACGGAGTTTCATCCGGTGGCATCGAAGGAATTACTGGACGGTGTGGTTACGCTGAAAGGTCACGCGATTCGGGAGCAGCCCTCGGAGAATGGCAATCTTTACGCCGATCAACCGCCCGCTACCGAGACTGTCGAGGTCACCGCCGTACCATATTACGCATGGGCGAATCGCGGAGCCGGCGAAATGCAGATCTGGATGAGGAGCCGGTAAGACAAAGATTCCAGATTCCAGAATCCAGAATAGACGAAAAGCGAACTCGAGCGCGCTCGATAAGAGCCCGTGTCCAGTCTTCTGGATTCTTTGTCTCATCGCCCTCGACCAGATGCGGCAAGTTGATTTATAAGGTGAGCGATGAAGCTACCGCGCCTTCTCTTTTTGCTCTCCTTATTTCCCATCCTCGGACATGCAGAGTCCGACAATGGTATATTGCGATTTGAATCTGAGGGGTTCAATATCAATGCCGACGGATTCAATATCAAACGGTCGGATATCGGCAGCGTAGCCGGTCAAAGCCCGGTAGCCGTGCTGTATCTCACGCCTAGCGGAGGCTTTGCTCCGAATGTGAACGTGCTAATTCAAAATTTCCCGAGCTCGATCAATGACTACATCTCCGTCACGCAGAAGGAATTTGATTCGGCCGGGATCAAAGTGATCAACGAGCAGACGGTTTCTGCGAATGAGTGGAGGGTCGAATATGCCGGCACCCTATCTGGAAGATCGCTGCACTGGTACGCTCGCGCGGTCAAGAACGGAGACAAAGTCTTTTTGACCACCGCTACCGCAACCCCGGAGCAATGGGATCAGGTATCATCCAAATTGAAGCAGTGTGTCGATAGTTTTGTGTTGACGAACGTGCCTCAACCAGCCACGTAAACAAGCCCTGGCATCGGCGGGCAGGCCGTTGCCAACTTTGCCTAGCCCAGCTTCGCATGTCTGATATTTGCGGATAAAATTTGCAGGAATTTGAGCGCACTCGCTGACAGGTCGGTCTCTTTCCAGACGGCGTTCACTGTCAGCTTCTCGAGGGTGGGCTTGATGCGATGAGCTCTTAAGCCGCGCGGCAAACCGTCTGCCAGCAAGAGGCTGCACGGTGCAATCCCCAGCCCGGCGCGGACCAGCCAATGCAAGGAAGGGAAATCCTCTGCTACATGGATCGGAAAGAGCCGAACCCCATGCTGGGCGGCATGGGCCAGCAAATGGCGCCCG
>DASTDH010000468.1:0-3339 GCA_035710445.1 Chthoniobacterales bacterium | reverse complement strand
CGATCAGGCATCGCGCGACCTGAGAATTTGCTGCGTTTAATACAATCCAGTCTTTTGGCTTTAACTTTACAAATTCGTCTAAGAGAAGAACTGCGGTCGTAGGATTGATATTTAACATCGAGGCCGTTTTGGCATCGACTGAAGGAGGAACGACGAAAAGACCTCGGGCTGGAGCAAGGACTTTTTCAGACCAGGTGAATGTTCTAAAAGGGATCGTAACACGATCGCCTACCTTGACGCTGGTGACTCCAGGCCCGATCGCCTCCACAATTCCCGCACCTTCACCTCCTATGACAGAAGGAAGCTTCGGATTTAAAAAGTAAACTCCGTTCGCTAAAAGGAGGTCGCTGTAATCAATCGGCGCATACTCCATGCGCACCAGAGCTTCGCTCGCAGATGGCGCGTTTGGTTCCGAAACTTCGACCATCCTTAAGTTCTGAGCTGGATTACCGTACGCAGTGAGATGAATGGCTTTCATTTAGGATTCTCCTCTCTCCAAGAAATCTCGGCCTGCGAGAGGACCACCTGCTTGCTGGATCAGCCCTCCATCGCGAAGATTTCCAAGATCAACGACTGAATAGCCAAGACCTTCGAGCAAGGTTTCAACTCGCTTCTTCGCGTCGTCATCGTCTGCTGAAATAAATGCAACCCGTCTGGCCCCATTGACGACCGGATCCGCCTCCAAGTTAGGAGCCATCATGTTGTTCAGTGCCTTAACCACTCGTGCTCCACGGGCTAGCGCCGCAACAAACTGGCTAGTGGATAGGTTTCCAACATTTGCTGGCGTGAAATTGCCGGCCTGACCGTGAAAAGGATTGGTCCCATCTATCAGAATCTGATTTTTCCACTTGGGAAGACTTGCAAGTGTTTCGGGCACCTTATCCCAGGGCACAGCAAGAAGTATCATTTCGCAGGCTGCTGCCTCTTCTTTGGTAACAGCCATTGCTCCAGGACCAAGTCGATTGACAATTTCTCGCAGGCGGCCGGGGTCGCAGCTATTGCTAAGCTTTACCTTATGGCCGGCCTTCAATGCCCGTTTTGCGAATGCCTGTGCGAAAGCTCCTGCCCCAATAGTTCCGATTTCCATTAACTGTCCTTCCAAATTGGGCTAAGTTGGGCTTTTCAGTAATACGGTCCCGGTTTTTCCCGGACTAAACGCGTGGTGAATTGCGTTTTGAAAATGGGCAAATTCATACTCATGCGCGACCTCGAAAAGCTCTGGGTGATTCTTTGCAAGCCACTTGGCGCGGTAGCGGCATAGGCGTTGATCAAAGTAGTCATTTGATGGTCCTTTACGGCTTATAACTTTGAACCGCCGTCGGCCGGAATGGTGGCACCAGTGGTCCAACGGGCTGCGTCCGACCCAAGGAAGGCGATAACATCTGCGACATCGGAAGGTTCCCGATCGGCTTGAGCGCTTGCATTTTCAAGGGCTAGTTCGCGCCCAGCCTCCGTCTTCGTAAAACTCGACATGTTCGCCTCAATCTTTCTATAAGTAGTAGTCATAGGGTTTTTCGCGGCTGTGTCTTCTCACTTCAGCAACCGTAATCGCGCCCATGTCGATAGCGACAAGCAGTGATTCCATCACCGGTCGATAGTCCCCCTCGTAAGCGTATACTCGGCGCCTGCTTGGAATTACGATTTGGCCGACGTTCCGATAATCTGAGGCATAGTTCAGTCCTGGGGCACCGCCCAGGATGTCCACTGTGTAGTCGTGCCGGCGCAGGAGACCATCCGGCCCAAAGCACGAGATCTGTTGGCGGGTATGGCTTTTGATGTGCTTCGGAAACAGTACCTTCAAGCGTCGCCAAGTTTCACCATCAACCTGGACGGGAGCGATTTCCTCGGTGACAAAACCGTCGTAGGTATAAAGAAAGGGGGTGGTTAAGTAGGTCCACAGTGCTTCACCTTGGAAGTAGGCCACGTGCAGGTCGTCCCACGGTGTCTCTTGCTTGTGACCAACGAAAGATTCCTCGGGATCCTCACGAGTCTGGAAGGTAGTTCCGTCAGCGCGCTCCATAACTACCCGAAAGGGCTCGAAGATGAAGCGTTTATCCTGTCCCGGAAACTCAGTGACTAGTTTCTGCTTTCTTGTATACGCCGTGATAACGACGTTTTTGAGATAATCCCCCTGACCTTTTACAAACCAGATTGCACCGGTGATCGACGCGGCGACCGTTATGGTGCTTAGCTCGCTCCAACGCTTAAGGCCGCCGTGCGCGGAGAGTGCGATTTGCAAAAGGTCGTTCATAGGTTTCGCGGTAGACGGGGCTGACGCATCAGACTGTCTTCGTCAGAAGACCAGGTATGCACTCATCATAATCACGGTTCATTCCTCAATTGGGAAGTTAGCGCCTCAAATCTGTTTGGTGGCGTTCATGAGTCGAAGTTAGGTACGATGCGGATAGTCCGCATCAGCGCGAGGGTTAGGTTTTTGAATGCCTCGTCGGAATGCCACTATGGGGCAATTTAGGGTATCGCCGAGAGACGAATCCGGACTACCTCTTTTGGGGGATGAGAAATTCTTCCCACCTTTCCTTCGTGCTGGAATTCAGCGATCGCTAGGTTCGACCAGACGCTGCTCAGAGGGCTTTTGGCTGGTTACTAACTGCGGGAGATTTTTGAAGAGCAGAGGGGGGTCAATTTTGTAATGCTCGACGTGGACAAGTCTGTTAGGCAGGTGTTCCACAGTAATTTGGAAGCAGCCGTTGAGCAGGAACGAAGCCGAACGTATCGACTTCTGCACGATCGACTGAGTCCAAGGCTAATGGCAATGGCTTTTCTGACCGAAAGCTTAGCTGGAGGATTAGAAGCTTCTCAGCCCGAGGCAGTTGAAGAAGTGGCGAAAATCCGAAGACTTCTTGGCGATGTGCTTAACGAAATGCGCCTTCTTTTCGCTCGACCCTCCAGGCCACAGAATTCAAAGGGAGCTGGGGAAGAGGCACCGGGCGCTGTGGGGGGCAGAGCCCTGATGCCAGAGGCCGGGACGACCCAGACTTCAGTATCTTCTTCGTAGCCCGAGGGCCTAGTGTGCGTCTATCGGAGATAAGTGAGGAACTCGCTATCCTTCCAACGAAGCATTGATCACGGTCACCATCTGATCGAGTTGCACGCTTGGCGTAGCGCAGAGGGCTGTACGTTTGCGACGTTTATCTACGAAAAGAACTCAGAGCGGCGCCTGCGGCATATTACCGGCAACGATGAAAATGAAGTGATCCGTCAAGCGCTGGTGTGGTGCGAGCGGGAGCCGATCTGTCGCGGACGATCGGAGACCTATGTCGGCGACGCAGTTATACGTTGCACAAAGTGCCGACGTTCGGGAGGCGATAGGCGAGGTAG
>DASTDH010000467.1:0-5292 GCA_035710445.1 Chthoniobacterales bacterium | reverse complement strand
ACTGCCGTGATCGACAAGAACAAAGTGCCGATGAGAAATGAGCTAACGAGCCAATTGACTCGGTGAAAGGGAATTTGTGGAAACATAATATCGGTCGATTGTTAGGCGGGCGCTCTTCCGGATCGGCTCAAATGAATAACTTCCTTTCGAGGACTTCGGCCGTTGCGCCAACGCGACCAGTCTCGCCTCACTCTGTCAGGGTCTCCTATATTTTTTTGAAAGGTTAGCTGAAGCGTTTTGTATATGACGCGGATGAAGCTATTCTCTGCCAGCGCAATCTCAGAAGGCATACGTAAAGAGGCGAATAACTCTTCCAAAAGAGTATTGGTCGAAATCGGGGCGCCGGCCGAATGTGGAGAAAGCCGAAAATCACCACTCCAGCTTCCAAAAAAGCTTTACCGGGTCATGAGCTTTAGCGTCATCAAAAACGGCGACACCCTCCAGGTGAGACTCGTAATTAAGTCCGAGGCTGCAAAAGCCTATGAGTTACGATAGTACGATAGACACAACATTGCACATCAACCGGGTGCACTCCCTTCTCGGTCAGTGTGCCATTATCCTCCTAGAGCGCGGGGCAAGACACGACGCCTCCAAATTGGAAGAACCAGAGAAAGCAATCTTTGATGCGGTTGGTAATCGGCTGGCTGTCATTACCTACGCCGGTGAAGAATATAAGCATTCGCTCTTGGACTTGAAAACGGCACTTGATCATCACTACATCCACAATCCCCATCATCCGGAGCACTATCCAAATGGGGTTGACGGCATGTCGCTTTTCGATCTCACCGAAATGTTAATGGACTGGAAAGCGGCTGGTGAGCGGCATCCAGGTGGGATGAATATTGTTCGCTCCGTCGAAATCAGCAGCGACCGGTTTGCGGTGGGTGAACAGCTGAAAAAGATTTTGATGAACACGGTGAGGGAGATCGGCTGGATTTGATTAGTACCGAAGCAAACCGCTAATCTCCTGATCTTGCTAACCATCTTTAAGAGATGCGGACGTAAGATGCCCGCGGAATTCCCTTTGTGACATTTGGCAATATTGCAGTAAAGTCCGTTGCAAATCTTGCAGAGAACCGCGAAGGTCAGATTTCGTTCACCCTGCTCGATTCTGGCTCAACCCCATCGCCTTGAGTTCGGCCTGGCTCTATCAAATGGAGCAAGTAAATTTAATCACACGCAACTCTCTCGCACGGCTAAATCAACGCCGAGCGGAGGGCAAATGTGCTGGGTAGCATAACTCCGCTCGCTTACCGATTTAGCGGTCGCAGTCGGTTTCCCCACGCTCGCGAACATGTAGCTGCAATTCGATCTCAAACCTTCATTAGCGGTTACAATTTCTCGATGATGTGTCGGACTTCGTCCTTACTCTTTCCGAGTTTTTTTTGCAGCCGTCCAAGCAGTTCATCTTCTTTACCTTCCGAAAACACCAAATCATCATCGGTGAGATTTCCGTACTGCTGTTTAAGCTTGCCCTTCAGCTCGTTCCACGTGCCTTTGATTTGGAGCTTGTTCATAAAAGGTTAGACGCCTAACAGGCCGCTATTGTTCACTTTCCTCGAGCACCTGGTTGTAAGGTAAATCGACTTGGTCATCGCCTAGGCGCAGTTTTCGCCAAACCAAGCTCACTCGCCGATAGGCCTCTTTTCAAAGATGCAAGTCGATCGATGGTCGATCTGATGGATAGTAACCGCGGCTGTAGCGGCGTTCGTTGTAGTCCCCGCCGGTGTAGGCGTTCCCGTTGTAGTAGCTCCGGTTGTAGTAACCGTGCTGGTATCCACCAGATGTATCCTCGCACGATTGCGTAGCTAATGCGCCGAGCGCTAGAGCAAATATATTAAGAATTAAGAGGACGCGTTTCATTGTAATAAAGATTGTTAAAGGTCCGATTTTAAATAGTCACGTGTGCAGATCTGCACCCCCCAGAATCGAGCGAAACCCTAGACCGAGCGATGGCGACAAATACCGGCCTTCGGAGGAGAGAAGGAAATTGCGCGAAATAACGTTTCTTGGGATTCCTTTCGCACGGATGCTTGAACTTCTCCAAGACTTCTTTTGAAGCGTTATGGTTGCTTGCGGATATGGTAACCTTGGTGAAGGAGATCCGTAACCGCAGCGCCGAAGTCTGCGATGTCTGCTTCGACCATCCCTCGTCATACCTGAAGGCAACGCTAACTCGTGGAGAAAAGTATGGGAGAAGCTGATTAAACAGGGCGAAACTTATTAGCAATGAGCATCGAGACAATAGTTATCATTATCGTCCTTCTAGTCCTATTTGGCGGTGGAGGCGGTTATTGGTATTCGCGACGCAGGTAAAACGAAAAAGCCTCCGGACGCACACATTCTTCATTCTGACCAACGGGTGACGGCTTGCGCTTCAGCTTCCGCAAACCATCTTATGAGAAGTAAGTTGGCTGGCCGGATCGGTAGCGCGAAAAAGTCGGCATTTAATGTCCCGAATGCGCAGGATCGTTTCTCGCATAATTGAACTTACCAAACGATCAAACCAGCGGTAAACCTTTGCGGAAAAGACAAATATGAGCACGCAGACAAAGACACCCGTGGCGAGAAAACGTACGCTCGCACATGCGATCGTTTCGCGAGAAGAATGGGTTAAGACTCGTAAGGAGCTGCTCAAAAAGGAGAAAGAGTTCACTCGGCAACGCGATGAACTTAGCCGGCAACGCCGTGCGCTCCCTTGGGTCAAAGTTGAAAAGCCTTACGTGTTTGACACCCCGGAGGGCAAAAAAACGCTTGCGGATCTCTTCGCCGGACGCAGCCAGTTGATCATTTACCATTTCATGCTCGGTCCTGGTTGGAAAGAGGGCTGCGACGCCTGTTCGTTTCTAGCCGATCATGTTGATGGGGCCCTCGTGCACCTCGAGCATCACGATGTGTCGTTGGTGATAGTTTCACGTGCGCCCTTGCGCGAGATTGCACCGTTTAAGAAGCGCATGAGTTGGCGTTTCAGATGGGTGTCGTCGTTCGATAGCGACTTCAACTTTGATTATCGCGTGTCGGCCACAAAGGATGAAATGGCGAAGGATAAAATGTACTACAACTACGAACTGCGTGACTTCGCGAGCGAAGAAATGCCCGGAATCAGCGTGTTTTACAAAGCCAAGACCGGCGACATCTTTCACACCTATTCCTCATACGCGCGCGGGGGCGACCTGTTAATCGGCACATACAACTACCTCGACCTAGCGCCTCTCGGTCGGCAGGAAGAAAAGGGTCATGGGATGGATTGGGTGCGGCATCACGACAGGTATGCCGAGGACGGTTTCGTCGACCCGACGGGGTGACACGTCTCCGCGAAAGCTTCTGACTCATGATCGGGTCGGAGGAGGACTACTCATGAGCACCAATCGATGGTGCGAGTACTTATCTGCTAGAATGTCGCAGCGGGGTTCCATCGGCCAGATCAAGCGAATGTTCTTGTTCCTGAGCGATGATTCCCCCGAAGAAATCTTGCCGAGTGCTTCCGCTCGGGATTTGGATATGGTCAAAGATTGGAACCGCAAGGTGAGCCTTCCAGGTAAAAAATTACCAGAGTTCAAGCTCGTCCGTTCGGACAGAAACGATGTTCGGTCCGCCGGACCTGCTGGCTCTTAACCATCATGTTGCCAATGGCGCGACCGATAATAAGGATTGTGATGGTGACGGTAATGGTAATACCGGTAGCCGTGTTCACGGTTATAGTAACCATCGTCGGAATGCCCTTGTCCTACGGAAATGGTAATCGCCTTAGATTCCGTAGGAACCAAAGCGAAGAGCCCTAACGCGGCTAGGATCGGGCAGAGATATACTTTCATTGAGTCCACTTTCTATAACGCACATCTCTATTGGAGGTGCGGCACTACAGTAGTAGTTGCTATTGTTTTCGTAAATGTCGCCTATCTTAGTCGATTTCTCCCATACTCTTCCCGAAGGGTTGTTGTCGCTTTCCCGAGGACCGTCCGACCACTCGCCGATCCTTTGTCAGAGACACTTTGGTAACTTTATGCTTATATTTTCGGTGGCTACTTACGTAAGATGGCGCCCTAGTCGCCAATCAGAAAGGGCGAATCCGCCAATGCCTTAGGCCGGAAGTAGCCCCATGGCGTCGAACGCGGCCGAACTGCGCCCCCGATTCGGCGTAAAATCAAGGAAGTAACCGCCGCTCCATCTAACGCTCGGCCGGTTTCCCCGATTGCTAGCACATGGCGACAGCGATTCGTCGACGTCGAAGTATCGCCCCTTCAAGAGATCCCCCATGCCGTCGGTTGTGCCACCCGTCCCGTTAATGGTATTAATAACTGACCGCCTGCCGATCAGCTCCTATGGCTGATCGGCAGCTGCTGCAATATCGTCGTAAGTTTAGTTATTTCTTTGGGTCAGTTCGTTTTCTTAGCCGCTAAGCACGATAGTGTGGAGGAAACAAGAACACTATGAAAAGCGCTTCCACACTGAACAGGGTGAGGAGGAAGGAGACGGTGGCATGGGTGTAGCCCGGCCAAGAGATTTCGCTAGTGTTCATTTCACTCTTTCTCCAGTGTTTGCGGTTGATTGGACCGATCCGCTGGTAAGGCAACCAAACAATCTGTGAACGAGTCCATCAAGGAATATCTCAGGCACATCGGATCCAAAGGTGGGAAGGCAGTGGCTGGAACACCCCAGGCGAAAGCACGAGCGACAAAGGCGGCAAAAGCCCGATGGGCAAAACGAAAGCAGAAGAAATCAGAAAAGAGCTAAATGAAACCAGAGAAACAAACGAACCAAAGGTTCACTGTCGTCACTACGAAACGCGGCTGTCCGGATGTTATTGTGTACCAGGGGCGCGATAAATACTCGTGCCTCAAAATCGCTCAATCCTATGCGAACGGTGTTGGCGAGCAAAAGGTTATTATCTCCGACTCAGAGGGCGAGGTCTGCTATCCGTGGGAAGCACTCAAGGAAAAACCTACCGCTACGGTTACCGCTAGAGAGTTTATCGAATAGTTAGGAGGCATGGCGGCAATGGAGCGGAGAGACGAGGAACGCCGAGAAGCGGATAAGGACGCGCTTTGGCGCTAAGTGAACCCAAGAAAAGACCAATGGATTGGCTCGCCTTGCTCTTCAACATGCGGGGTACTTATCAGCTTCGCTCTGTATTCGAAGAAGGCGTGCTCGCTCATCAATCCATTCGACGGTATGACGGTTGGAACTGGACAGGCAAGAACGTTCTGCAACTACGAAATCAGCTACGGAAGATCAGCGGAACGAGCTTGGGCTACGTGTGCGGACGTGGTGGATTTAAAACCAACCTTCTCC
>DASTDH010000466.1:0-4771 GCA_035710445.1 Chthoniobacterales bacterium | reverse complement strand
GAGTTGACCGGAGTTTTTGCCGTCACGCAACCCGACCACTCGGTCAGCGCAGGCGGCCACCTCCATCAGACGATGCGATATAAAGATCACCGAAACGCCGGCCGCCTTCAGTTCAGCAATCAGTTTGAGGAGTCGATTGGTTTCGGTCAGGGTCAGACAGGACGTTGGCTCGTCCATCACAATGATTTTCGCGTTAGTCGACAACGCCTTGGCGATTTCAACCAACTGCTGCTGCGCAATCGACAAAGCGCTCAGCGGTGTGCGCGGAGAAACGTTTAGTCCTACCTTTTCCAGGTATCGCTTCGATTGATCAGCGATTCTGTTCCGATCCACGAAACGCAAGGGACCGCCAAAGAGTGGCTCCCGTCCAAGAAAGATGTTCCCGCCAACGTCGAGATTATCCAGGTTATTGAGTTCCTGGTGAATCAGGCTGATGCCCAAGTGTTGGGCGTCAGCCACATGGCGGATCTGTACTTCGCGGCCACCCAATCGAATGATCCCCTCATCCGCCTGATAAATGCCACCAAGAATTTTCATCAATGTCGATTTCCCTGCGCCGTTCTCGCCGATCAGCGCAACGACTTCGCCGGGGTAGACCGAAAAATCGACTTTGCTCAGTGCGATGACACCGGGAAATCTCTTGGAGATACCGTTGAGTTCGAGAATCGCGTCTTGCACAGTAGGAAAGAGACAGGCGCCGGATTTAGCCTATATGAATTCGGAGCGCCTGTCTCGTAAGCGAACTTAACCATCTCCACCCGCATTGATCGGGCGGATTTTTCAAAAAGCGTGATTTACCCGGGTTAGTGTCCTCGCAATTTTTTCAGGTTAGCCCAAAATTCGTCGACATTGCTCTTGTCGATCGCCCGTGTCGGAACAATGACTTTACCGTCCGTCGGGATGTCGGGATTCTCATTGCGTAATTTCTTGGCCATCAAAGTAACCGCTTGCCGTCCAAACTCGTACGGGTTCTGGACAACGGTGGCCTCGATTGCTCCATCTTTGACTCCCTGTAGAGTGTCGTTCTCTTCGTCAAACGTGACAATCTTGACCTTGCCGATTTTGTTCGCGTCTTTCACCGCATTCAGAATTGCTGGTCCATTGTAGCTCCATAGCCCAACCAGGCAGGCGATGTCCGGATTTTTGACCAGGGTGTCAGCGACGTTCTGTTTGGCCCGCACCCGATCGGTATCATCGGTTCGTACATCAAGTATTTTGATATTCGTGCCCTTGAGAGTTTCCTCAACGCCCTGGATGCGCTCCTTGGCATTTTGGGCGTCGCGTTTGCCGACGAAAAGCATGATGCTCCCTCCGTTGGGAACTGCTTTCTTAATCAGCTCGCCTGCTTGGCGACCAGCGGCAACATTGTCTGTGCCGACGTAAAACGACCGCTTGCTGTTCGGCGCGTCGCTGTCCTGGGTCACGATCAGCGATTTGGCGGCACCCTTGTCGATCATGGCTGTTTGATTGGCCGGATCGACCGGACTCAATGCAATGCCATTGACTCCTTTGACCAGGAGGTCATCGAAAATTCGAGTCTGCTCCGCCGCGGTACCATCCGCTGGAATCTTGAATTCGACCTTGATATTAGGGACCTCTTTTTGCGCCTGATCGCAACCCGCTCGGGCGATGGTCCAGAAGTCGGACGCATTGTTGGTCAGAAATGCTAGATCGAGCGACTTTGATTCTGCGAATGCCGTCGACGAGAGGGCGGCCGCGGCGGTGATAGTGCAAAGGAATGATTTTAGGATGTGATCGATTTTCATTATTGGGGGGTTAGACTTAGTGACCACTATGGCCGCACCCGGTTGCGGAACGACCAAAGTGTGTGTGCGCTCTACTCTAGTGATTTGGATCAGCCGTCAATGAAAAAAGGAGGCCGGATAGCGGAATTGTGGGGGGTGGATGGCTCAGAGCTTGGAAGGCTTCCGACAGCAACCTCTGATCGGTAGGGCGAAAGAAAGGTAGGGCGATACACACCGTTTTGAGCGACAGCGAAATAAGGTGTGTGAGCTAGGTGTGCGCATCGGTTCAGGTTAATACGGCGAAGCCATTCACTACCATCGTTCCGACAGAAAAAGCTCGCCTCTTATACGGCCATTCGTCCGGACTGCTAACAAGGTCGGCGCGAACAGGATTGTTCAGCATATATTCGCCCTTTGCCACTGCGCTCTCAAAGCTACGAATCCGGTCTGGGTGGCTACGTGCAATATACATAACAAGACATATAAATGTAATTGAATCCGATTGCAAGGCGATAACCGGCGAAACCCGACTCCGCCAAGCCTGCGTCGCGGCCTGTTTCGTGGTTTACTTCGACCGCACAATCAGGGCGCGCCATCGCGTAGCGACTTCGGTACGTCGTCGAGCGATAGCAAGACCACGTGTGAGCCGCAATGCATCCAGCGTCTGACAACGTGCGAACACAAGGCTCACAGTCCGGCATCCTGCCAATATCCGATAGCACGCCGTGTGCCGGACTGTGTCGCCCTGCCCCGCGTTGAGCCAAGCTACTGAATCAAAAAAAAACCCCGTCCCGCGTATGCGGGACGGGGAAAATTAACCAACTAGTTCAAAACCTGACTACAAGTACCACTCAACCTGGGTACCAATCAGCCAGCCGTCTTGGGCCTTGCCATTGGCATAGGGCGACGGAGTCCATCCACCGGTATTGCCGCCTTCCTGAATCGGCGTGGTAGCACCTCTCAGAGAATCGCTCCAGATCGAGTAGGTAGCAAACACGCGCAGCTCCGGACGGGTATAATAGCCGCCTTTTGGCTTGATGGTCGGAGCAATCGTGAATTTCAGGAAATTCCCGCTCCGGCTAAACGCCGTGGGGCTCATGGTTCCCGGACGCGGAATAGGAAGTCCATTGGCAGAATTACTTCCACTTCCGGGAGTAGTTGTACCGCTAAAACCGTTCACCGCCCAACCACGGACGTTATCCACGTAGTTCCACCCGGCTTCACCCTGGATCGCGATATTATCTGTGATCCAGACAATCGGTCGGATGCCAACCGTGTACAGGTTACGCGTAGCAGCAGCGTTCTGGTGGACGAGATTGATCGCTCCGGTCGAAGTTACTGGAAAGACTGGGTTCACGAAACTTTGCTGCTGCCGAAAACCCGCCGAATCCTGGTTCCAGATCCCCCAGACTCCTAGTGAGAAACAGGGGTTCGGATTCCATACAAAAAACGCGCCAGCACGATAGGTGCGCTGATCCTGGATCGCGTTTCCGGCATTGACCACGACACCGGCCGGCAGCCCAGGATTCAGGACTTGGAAGTTCGATGAGAATCCGGTGATCGTGCCTAGGTCGGTGCCGGTGCTGAAGTTGCTTGCTCCGAAACCGGCCAACGCGAAGAGTTCAAGGTAGCTCTTCGGACCAATCGCGCTCAGATCGATATGATACACAGCGCCACCGCCGAGGCCGTACGCATCGTTGGTGCGGACCGGATGTACGAGCACACCGCCGGCGAAATCGTGGGTGAAGGTGTTCCCCTTTTCGTAGTTGGCGATACCAACCAACATCAGTTTGCCAGGGCCGATCTGGATATCCTTTAACCGGACATCGAGGCTATGCTTGTAAAAACTTCCACTGGTCGGTGCGGCGATATCGTCATCCAAGCCGCCGAGATAAGCGAGCCAGAGTTTGCCGATACCGACATCGATATTCTTCACACCCGCTCCGTACCCGGACATATCCAAGTAGAAGTAATCTTGAGGGTCGAAGTTGAACAGGTCGTAGAACCTCTGGCCACCCCAGAACGTAATTTCCGGAGCGCCTTTGAAGACGTTAGCCATTTCCAGGTACGCCTCGCGCCAGACGATGTCGAAGTCGTTCCCCCCGTTTTCACGGCCCGGCACCCCCCCAAAAGCGGTGACGAACGTGTTGCGATTCTGGACATAACGAAACGCCGGAGTGAACACCATGGACACATCCATCACATCCGGGCTGTCACCCAGCATGTGCGCCTGTTTCCAGGTTAACTCGAAATAGGTATCGTTTTCGTTTCCGAGACGAGCACGGCCGCCGTCGTTGTCCGGCACTTCGAAGTTGAAGTTACCGCCGCCGCCGCTGCCGTTAAATTGGACGCCGGCACGTACGTATGCCGAAAAACTGAAATTCCGGGTCAACGATTTGAGGAACGATTCATCGAGGGCAGGGGCTTTGCCTTCGTACTGTTTGCCGTCAGCATCGGTTAGAACGTGGGTGTTCAGAATCGAGCCGGATTCAGATTTGGTTTCGAGGGACTGCATCTTGGATTCCATGGCCGAGATACGGTCCTCGTATTGTTTCTGCATCTTTTCCATCTGGGCCTTCAATGCAGTGACATCGCTCGAGTCCGAGTTCTGGGCATAAACTGCTCCAGAAGTGAGCAGCGCCAAACTCGCAAACAGCGATGCTTTGAGACCCAGCAGTCGGGGAAAACTAGCCGGAAAACACATGTTTTTCTTTCTTTTGTACTCCTTGATTGAGTGGGGGTTAATTGTGAAGGGCGTCGTAAGGAGTACCTAAAGAGGGAATTATCTGTCGAGCGAAAATGGTAAAAAAATCAAACATTTGGATGAAATTTTTGTCAGAATCGCCTCTCGAGGGGGAAAAAGGGGCCAAGATTTGGGCTCCGCCGAGCCGAAAATAGATGACAAATCAGCATGGGGGAATACGGATTGCGGATCGCGGAACGCGGAATGTTGCTTTTCACCGATATTCCGCGTTCCGCATTTCCCCTCAGGGGTTCTCTTGATCAACATTCCGCGTTCCGCGATC
>DASTDH010000465.1:0-6186 GCA_035710445.1 Chthoniobacterales bacterium | reverse complement strand
GCCATGAGCGCGCCGGTCGAGACTCCGGTTACAATATCGAATATCGGGCGTCGCCAGCTTTCGCTCCAGCCGTAGAGCAATCCAGCACCGAAAGCTCCGTGCTCCCCTCCACCGGAAAGTGCGAGAACTGAAAATCGGCGTGTTCGGTTCAACACCGGCAAATGGGCTACTTGCTCACGCAGCACGGAGAGCGGCGCGTCGGCCCAAGCCCGCACACCCGGCACTCCCATCGGTACGGCGACTTCCAATTCGGACTCGGTGTAAGGTGTCCTCCATCCAGCACGGGCAAACGCGCTGAAAGCTAAGACAATAACCAAGAGGGCGAAGGTTCGACGGTGCAGGAGAAATTCAGACATCTTTGCAGTCGTTAAAGCTCGGAGGAGGCGTAACGGAATCTCTAGCGACGATGTAATTTAACGACGCTGGACGGGAAAAGATGTCTCCAGATCGTTCAAAACAATGTCCAAGGGTAGTTTGACGCTATACCGGCAGAACATCGTTTCGGCGCTGGCGAAACTGCCATTCTCATAATACTTGTTTGCCGGCGCTCCGCCCCCGCAATAATGGTAGTACTGGCACGACTCTTGGCAAAGCTTGATACCCGACCAAATATCCGCGAAGGCGGCGTGAAACTTTTTCGTTTCCACCGCCTCGACGAAATCGTCTATCAGGACGTTGCCGAAACTGAAGGACCCGTACTTTGGCAATGTCATTCCAAGTAGTTCGGGCGAATAGGTGGAATAGTTTCCGTCGCAATCCACGCTCACAATGCCGAACGGTCGAACTTGTTCATTGAAGTGGGGAAACTCAAAATTACCTAACGGTTTTTGGCTTCGGATTTTTGCCAGAGCTGCATCAAACTCTCGGATACGCATCCGGCCGGCGGCGTGTTTCTGCAGTTGAAATATTACCGCCATAAAGGCTTCCATCTTTTCCGACGCGGCTTTAGACGAACTCAAGGACGAAGCGGTATTCTGGCCTTCAATCTCCTCAATATTAAACCCAAGTTGGGAGACACCGAGCTGCTCAAAAAACTGGTAAATATCTTCGGCGTGCCCGAGTGATTCCTTCGTGATTACACTAATCACATGGAACGGGATCTGCTGATCCTGCAGTAGGCGCAGACCGCGGATTGCCAATTCGTGAGAGCCTCTTCCAGATCGGGTCTTGCGGTGCGCATCATGAATTTTGGCGGGGCCATCGATACTGAGTCCGATGGATACATCATGAGCCTTGATGAAGTCGCACCACGTCTTATTCAGCAATGTCCCATTTGATTGCATGCAGTGACGGATTTCGGCGCCGGCCGGAGCTTCCCTCCGAATCTCCGCAAAGGCTTCCTCGTAATAAGAGATCGGCACTGCCAGGGGTTCTCCCGCATGCCAAACTACCGTTAGCGGACCAACAACCAACTCGGCCGCAAAGATTTTCTTGATCGTGGCGGATACCACTTCCATGGGCATCCGCTTTTTCGATATACGATTCGGCAAGTAGCAATAGTCACAGTTAATGTTACAAAAGGGTGAAGGCTGGAGGACAAGCAGACTGATCCAGGCCGGCGGTTGCTCTTCCCCCGGCCTTTTTTCCAATAGAGGGGCAGTTTGCTCCATTCGTGTTAACTGGATTTCTGATCTTGGTTCAGATCGGCCTGCCAGCAACAGAAACCGCCTTGGCAGTTACCAGTTACGCCAGTTGTGCCAGTTATGCCAATTGTGCCAGTTATGCCAGCCACCGTTGCCCCAGCCCCAATTTCGCCAGCCCCAGCCCGGATGCCAGTTGTGCCAGTTGCCCCACCACATCGGGTGAACATCGCTCGATGATGGATCACCCTGATTTACCTCCGGTACGGCTCCCTGGGCGAATTGTTCCTGTATTTTCTGGATACGAACTTCGAGCTGCTTCTCGCGATCGGTCTCGCTGGCAGTCGATTTAGCAGTACTACGCGCGTTCGAAGTCGAACCTATCATTAAGCTGCTAGTGACTGCAAAGAGAGCGCCAAGGGATTTGGCCAGCGAACGCTTCGGGTGTTCTGAATTCATGCTACCGGTTCTCCGATCTTTGCGTTGAGTGAGGGCTACAGGTCGTTCGCTGCTTCTTTCGTAAGCTTCTCGCGGTATTGTTCGACTTGGGTCGAAAGCTGGTTATCCCGGATAATCAAGCTGCCTTCTTCCGTCTTCGGATTCACGTTGAAGAAGGCTTCCGCATTTTTGCCTTCCCATGACCGGTCAAGGTCATCTTTCGCCTCCGCGCTTTGGTTCCCTTCACCGAAAGCGGCAACAGCAATACGCAATAAACCCAGCGTGTTATCTCGACTTTCGGTATGCAGGGAAACGGCAAAGAACTTGTCCTGGAAAAAATGATACACAATCGTCTCCAGCTTCACCGGACCGAGCTGTAAATTCTCATCCTTTTTTGTATACAGCTTCAGATCTCCTTCATCCCGATCCAAGGTTAGATTCTGAAATTGCGAGAGCTCGGTCCCGAACTTTTGACCACGAAAACCGGTCGTCGTATCGAGCTTCGTCGCCGGTTCGGGACCAGCTGCCTTTTTACTCGGATCCTTGGCAAAAGAACCAATAACAGCTGTGACCAGCAGGGCGGCAACGCATAACGGCATACGGACATAGCGAGCGGATCGGCTTTTCCTCATGAACGTAGTGGGTTATCGAAGAAGCAACATGTAATGAGCGTGTTCTTTAGACCTTTAAATTGTCAAGCGCAAAGGCCACGCTTTCTCCGTTCGCAAAATGCACGAGGGATTTCTCCTTCCTTGCAAAATACACCGGCAAATCAGATATCAGCCAAATTCGCTGCTCCGATATCGGAAATGGGCGACGCCTGCCGAATGAAACAAAAAACAGCTATGCTTTCGGTTCGCGACATTCAGATCAGCCGTCCAACCTGCTCCATCTCACTTTCTCCGAGTAGTCCTGGATCATTGTTTTACTTTGCAGGTTAAATCTTTCCGAGAACGGATTGGATCGTTGAGGTTCCTAACTTTTGCTCAAAATACAAGACCGTCTCCCGAATTCCGGATTCAAAATCGACCTTCGGCTCCCAACCGAGGAGCTTTCGGGCCCGGGTAATATCGGGTTGGCGCACTTTGGGATCATCCACGGGCAAGGGTTTGGTGACTATTGGCGATTTAGCTCCGGTAATCTCCAAGATCCTATTGGCAAATTCCAGGATCGTCATTTCGCGAGGATTACCGATGTTTATCGGCTCATGATAGTCGCTCAACGCAAGGCGGAAAATGCCATCAATCAGATCGGAAACGTAGCAAAAACTACGAGTCTGCCGGCCGTCGCCAAATACGGTTAGCGGTTCCTGGTTGAGAGCCTGACTGATAAATGCCGGCACGACCCGACCATCTCTCAGACGCATACGTGGTCCGTAAGTGTTAAAGATCCGAACGATTTTGGTGTCCAGCGTGTGATACCGATGGTAGGCCATGGTTATCGCTTCGGCGAAACGTTTGGCTTCATCGTACACCCCACGCGGGCCGATCGGATTGACGTTACCCCAATAGTCTTCGTTTTGGGGATGCACCAGAGGATCACCATAGCATTCCGAGGTCGAAGCCAGCACGAAGACGGCCTTCTTCTCTTTAGCCAGGCCGAGGGCGTTATGGGTTCCCAGCGCCCCGACCTTCAAGGTCGGAATTGGAAGCTCGAGGTAGTCGATCGGACTGGCCGGTGAAGCAAAGTGAAATACGTAGTCGACCCGGCCCGGTACGAAGATAAAGTCGCTGACATTATGGCGAATGAATTGGAAATCCCGGTGGCCGGCCAGATGCGCTATGTTGTCCGGGGACCCGGTTATTGAGTTGTCGATGGCAATAACGCGGAATCCCTCAGTGATGAGGCGATCGCTCAAATGAGATCCAAGAAACCCAGCCCCACCGGTCACCACCGCAGTTTTCTTGGAAGAAGCAGTTTCAAACATATCTAAAGGATCCCGATCGGTAATTGTTTGGAGCAAGCGCGAGTTAAGCCATCTTTCTTGATCAATTGCATTTTAACGGTTCGAAAGGAACAGACTCCAGTGTTTGAAAGAGTCGGCGGTATTTGTCCAAGCCGCCGCAATCGCTGTCCAAACTGCCAGGTCCATCTCGCCCGCAACCGGAGGTAACTGGTAGAACCGAGCCCCTGGTCGCAACCCGAACAACGATTACGGCAATCGAGACAAAAACGGCCGGTCCCTGCAATCTAAGTGTAGAGGGAAAGCTGTAGTCGTATGAAAATCGCAATTATCGGGTCCGGTTACGTTGGATTGGTCACCGGCGCATGTTTCGCCGAAGTGGGCCACGAAGTCATCTGCATTGATAACGATAAACTAAAAATCGCCGCACTTCGAAGTGGCGAAATTCCAATCTATGAGCCTGGTCTCGACCAGCTAGTACAGCGCAATGTCGCAGCCCAGCGCCTTTCTTTTAGCGGCAGTATCGAGGAAGGGGTCGATAACTCCGAAGTCATATTCATTGCTGTACCAACGCCTCCTCAGGGCGACGGCAGTGTGGACCTGACCTACGTCGAGCGCGTGGCTCGCGAAATCGCTTCGGTACTCAAAGAGTATCGAGTGATCGTCGACAAAAGTACGGTTCCGGTGAAAACCGGTGAAAAGGTAGCCGACACCATTCGGCGATACAATAGAGTCGATGTTGAATTCGACGTGGTCAGCAATCCGGAATTTCTTCGCGAAGGCAGCGCGGTTGCCGACCTAATGGAGCCCGACCGCATCGTTATCGGCTCGAATAGCGAACGGGCTTTGGCGATTATGAAAAGAGTCTACGAACCCTTCATGGCTCCTATCATGGTCACCGACATCAATAGCGCCGAGTTAATCAAACACGCCGCCAACTCCTTTCTTGCCCTGAAGATCTCCTACATCAATGCTTTGTCCGCCATTTGTGAAGCGAGCGGGGCAGACGTCGAAAAGGTTGCGAACGGCATTGGAGCGGACAAACGCATCGGCCGCAGTTTTCTTAACGCCGGGCTAGGGTATGGCGGATCCTGTTTTCCAAAAGACGTCGCGGCCTTCATCTCGATCAGCGAACAGATCGGTGAACCGTTTCCTCTTTTAAGGGAGGTCCAGCGTATCAACCAATCTCAGCGCGAGCGTTTCGTCAACCGGTTGCGCGACACCCTTTGGGTATTGAAAGAGAAACGGATCGCTGTCTGGGGGCTTACCTTCAAGCCCGATACCGATGACGTGCGCAGTTCAGTGGCGGTGGACCTGGTCAACGATCTTATCCGGGAGGGCGCTCAGGTGACAGCATATGATCCTAAGGGAAACGAGAAGGTACAGGAACTCAATTTGTGTCCTGGCGTCCATTTGGCCGATTCTGCTCTCGAGGCGGTCAGAGATGCAGATACCCTGGTCTTAGCCACCGAGTGGCCCGATTTTGCTGCGATTGACTTGACCGAGGTATATCGGCGGATGCACACCCCGATCGTCTTTGACGGCAGGAATCTCTTCGATCCGAATACGATGACAGATCTGGGCTTTCAATATTACGCCATTGGCCGGCCACCGACCAAAGCAAACCTAATAGCGGGCATTCCAACAACCTTGCTGGCTTCGAAGTTGGAGACGGTCCAAGGTGTATCTTGAGACGACTCCGCGTCGCGGATCTGCTCAGATGTCAGGCGATGAGAATATTTGGCAGATCGAACAAAAACAATTTCCCACTCACTAGCCGGGCTCGAAAGCCTCGCCGGCCACAACATCATCCGGAAGTCCGAGCGCAACAGTGTTTTCAGCCAGCTGCGATCTTAGGGCTCATTGGATTCGAACGACCAGGAACACGCGCCGATATCACACATCGAGAGTCCAGATGCAGGTCAATTTCTTCGACTCCCCGCTGTTTCGTGTGGGTAGTGGCGTCGGTTAAGTCAGTTCCGCTACGATCTTCAAGTCTGAGGGAAACAGAAGAACAAAGAGGTTTTGAAGAGAAGGCCTCAAAGGTCACAAAAATCTTGGTTGAATGGTTAAAGGGGAAGCGCTAACCATTACGCGCAATTTCTATCGTACTTCTTTGTACTACAGGGGATCGGAATCTTGTTTTTTTGCGAGGATTCCCTTCTCACCTCCGGGAATAAGGCTGGTGGGAAGGTCTTTTCAGATCGCGGGCCGGATTTTCGGTACAAGCGGCGACTGTCCCTCGAAGCGCCTCGTGTCCTTGAA
>DASTDH010000464.1:0-30806 GCA_035710445.1 Chthoniobacterales bacterium | reverse complement strand
TTGATCATCAGCGACTTCATCGATATGAAGAATCGCAAGGATCAGCAACTGGTCTATAATCGAATGAGGGACCGCCTGAAGCGGGACAAAGCAAAGACCCATGTCCTGCCGATTTCGCCTTTAGGCCTAATGGAGATGACTCGACAACGGGCGCAGGAAAGTCTCACCGGCTCGCTTTTTGTGGTCTGTCCATATTGTAACGGAAGGGCCGTCGTTAAGAGCCCGATGACAATGAGCGTCGAAATCCAGCGCACCCTTCACACTGTGCTCCGAAAGCATCCAGAAACTCATGATGTTCGTGTCATTGTGAACCCGGAGATCCTCAATCGTTTGAAGACCGAAGACGAAGAATTGCTGGTTGAAATTGAGCGAAAATACGCCGGCCGGCTGACCTTCCGAACCGATCCCACTTATCATCACGAGAAATTTCTCATTCTCGACGGCCAAACGAACCACGAACTGAAGGGCTGAAAGGGTTGCAGGTCACAAGGTTACAAGTTACAGTTTGCGGGTAGCAGGTCGGAAGTTCGGTCCTACCAACCTGTAACTTGTAACCCGTTACCTCTATCCTCAATCATCCCCCGTCCGCAGCAGATAGGCGGCGATTCCGCAAGTCAACAAAGCGCCTGTCGCAAGCACCAAAAGATCGGGCACGATGAACCGAAAAGGTGCGTTGTACATGTTCACCTGCCGAAACGCATGGCAAAAATGCGTCAAAGGAAACAACTGACTGAACCATTGCACCGGTTGGGGCAACTGATCCAGTGGCGCAAACGCACCCGAGAGAATGAACACTGGTAAGAGAACAAACACCGAGAATTGTATGGCTTGGGTCTGCGTCTTGGAAAACGCCGAAATCAACAAACCCAGACCGAGCGAGCAGAGCAGAAACAGGAAACAAACCAAACTTAACAGATGGATTCGTTGAAACCGCACTCCGAAATGCAAGTAGCTCAGGAAAATGGTCGAAGCGATCAGCACGAGAGAAATCAACAGATAGGGTATTACCTTTCCAATTACGACCTCACTCTGACGAAACGGGGTCACTAGAAGCTGCGATAACGTTCCCACCTCTCGCTCCCGGGTAATGGTGCTGGCGATCAGCGTGACAGTTAGCAGCTGCAAAATCAGTCCCACGATACCGGGGACAATGAAGTCGATGAATTTCAAACCCGGATTGTAAAGAATTTGTCTTTCGACGGTCCACGGCGTCATCGCCGAACCAAACTCGTTCCGGACACCGGGTGGTAACGTTCGGCCCATTTCGAATACCTCATCGGGCAAATTATCAATCATCTCGTCCCGCATCTTTAGCTGAAATTCTCCGAGCAAGCCTTGGAGAACTCCCTCGATCGCGGGAGCCGTGTTCGTATCGGTGCCGTCCAAGACGACATGGACCGGCTTGGGGTCCCCGTTATGCAAGCTTTGGCCCCAGCCCGAAGGAACAATGACTGCCGCGGATGCGTGATTGGTTAAAAGATTCGGCACACCCGTTTTCGGGTCGCTCCACTCCTTCCAGGTAAAGCTTTTGCTCGCTTTCAGCTGCTCGATCAGCTTGGCGCTCTCGGTAGTCCGGTCGGCATCATAAAGGAGCGCGGGCACATCCTGCAACGTCTGTTGCTCCTCGAACGCATGACCAAATACCAGCGTAAAGAATGGCGGTAAAACGATAATCGACAGAAGGATTCGCCGGTCTCGCCAGACGTGAATGAATTCCTTGTAAGCAATCGTTCCGATCGATCGGCAGAAGCGCAACCCTATCATGATGCGGTCACGGTAAGCCTTTGCGACCCAGTTATTTCATCGAGATGGCCTAGCGAATAGGCCATGAAAACATCTTCCATGTCTGGTGGGACCGGTTCATGCCCAAGCCATTTTAACTCCGGATACGGCCAACTTCTATGCAGCTCGGCAATCAGTCCTTCCGGGTCGTCGCTGAAGATGCGTAACCGCCCACTGCGCAGCTCCACCGTGAGTACATCGGAACGCTTCCGAAAGGTCAGCAACGCTTCCATGGCTGGTGCGACCTGCAACTCAACGAGCTTACCCTCCAATCGCTGTTTCAACCGAGAGGGTGCATCTTTCGCCATCAGTCTGCCCTCTTGAATAAAGCCAACGTCCGTGCAGCGTTCGGCCTCGTCCATGTAATGGGTGGTCACGAAAATTGTCCTGCCCCGCTGGCTGAGTTCGTAGAGCAAATCCCAAATCGACTGGCGATGGACCGGATCAAGACCTGCCGTCGGCTCATCCAAAAACAGAAGGTTCGGATCGTGCACTACGGCGCAAGCGATAGAGAGCAATTGTTTGAATCCGCCCGATAGGCTGCCAGCACGGGCGTCTCGCCGCGAGGCTAACTCGAAATTGGCCAGTACCGTTTCGATCCGTTGCTCCAATTCCGTCCGCGGAACTTGGTAAGCACCGCCAAAAAAACGCAGATTCTCGACAACGGTGAGATCCGTGTACAGGCTGAACCGTTGCGGCACATAGCCAAATCTCTGCCTGATCCGGTGCCGCTCACGCCACATATCCAGGCCAAAAACACTACCCCATCCGGCGGTTGGCCGGGTGAGACCGCAAAGCATCCTGATGGTAGTGGTCTTGCCCGCGCCGTTCGCCCCTAAGAAACCAAAGATTTCCCCGCTCCGCACAGACATCGTCACTCGGTCGACCGCGAGCGTGTTGCGGTATCGCTTCACGATTCCGTGTAACTCAATGACCGGTTCAGACATTTAAACAAATAGCCGCCACTCAAAATTTCGCAGAAAAAGTCAACTCAGCAAAAGGCGCAACATTAAAGGCGGTCACTTTGTAATCGGCGCGCGAGAAATCAAACTTTCGGTAGGGCACGCAGCCACTCTCCAAATCGACTGAAACCGCGCGGTTCACCTTCCAAGATAGCCCAGCTGCGGCGCGAATCTCGGTGTAATCGAGAATGCTATTGTCCAATCTCGGCAGGCCACGATCTTTCCCGAAATCCCGGTCCACGCGATAGGATCCGTTCTTCAGCGATGCCCCGACATGCAGTGTCACATTGCGATTCAACTCATAATCGATCTGCGGGTCTGGAAGGATCGCATCGATGACCAGCTTTGGCGCTATTCTCCACCTCGCCCCGGCCGCCGGATAAACCCGGGGCCTTCGATTGAGGTCTACGCTGAAACCAAGCACGCAAAGAAAATCCTTACTAACAAAATAGGTCGCGCCCACCAGAAAGGGAACGTTGAAATCGTCCGTCCTCAGATCCTGGAAATCAGTGTAAAAACCGGGTTGCGCCTCCACTCGAAGCAAAACCGCAGGCGTCAGTTGGTAATCAGCGCCAATCTCCAAATTGAGGGACTGCAGCGTCTCCGGAACCGGAGCATTTGGATCCGGAGTAAACGAGAAGCGCTGCCAATTCATGCCAAAACGCAACAATGTATTTTGCGATATCTGATTCGACGCGACGACATTAAGCGTAGTATCCCCTTCGTTGATTGACCCAAACGATTCGTGTCCCTTTTTGATTTCACTCGGGCCCACGTAGGCGCCTTCTGCGGTCCCCTCAAACGACCAAGAAGACAAGTCGCCGGCCGCGACCGCCCAATTTGTTACAGATCCGATAACAATGGCCAGAAATCCTAGGGAATGAAGACGCACAGAAATTTCATCTCCTTAAATGAGCCAAATAGCGGAGGAACCTTATCGTCGAGCCGGCATGTCCTTGAGGAAGGCACGTACGTTTTTCTGGATTTCCCGCAGCAGCGCCGAGCCTGATCCCATCCGTTCAACTCCTCGTAATTCGCCGATCGAAGACGAAGAAATTAGATCGCTTCTCCATACCAGCGTAGACTGACTTCCGTTGATCGTGACTGGCCACATCTGGTAGAAAACCGCGGCTACATTCAGATCACCGCTTGCATAGTATTGAATATCCACGCCCTGCCAACCATCGCCGACCGTCTTTCCGTACGAGGCTCCCAGCGCGATCGCGGCTTCGTTGTCGCCCTCAAACAAAGTCCAATACAAGCTCGGCGTGAGAGAGCCCCGCCCACCGCCGAGCCCGGTCGCTTCGATGAGACTGGCAAACTGGGAGCGCACTTTGGCATCCTCTCGTATCAATCGGCTTAATTCTTCACCCGGCCTTAAATTGGTTCCACCGGTTTCGTAAGGCCCTAACGCGCTCAATCCGCCCGATACAAACTCTTTCGCTCTCTGAGTAAGCACCTGGCTCCAGAACGCGACCACCGCAGGAGGCACACCGCCCTTGTCCGCGCTTGGCTGAAAGAGACGAGCCTCCGGTTTGCTCAATTGCAATTTGGAAGAATCTCCCGGAAGGGACTCGGTCGCTGCCACAAATGCCTTTACCGAAGAGTTGTTCGGAGCCGTGGCCAGCTTTTGAAAGTCGCCCGGCGAAGGCGACGAACCGATATCCACCTGCAAATAGGTGCGCAGTTCGGAGTGTCGAGCCGGATTCCATTGTTCCAACCCGGCAGCAGCTTGCGCAACCGGAGTGTGCACCACAAACGCCGATTCAATAACGCTACCACGCGACAAGCCCAACTGCGGACCGCGTTGGGCGAGAATTTCTCCGTTAGCCAGACGATTCAGATCTGCATCCTTGAATACCGAAACTCCTCGTAAATCGCTCAGCGCGTCACCGTATGCGCTGCCGGCGGCAAATAGAATGAACGCGAGTAAAGTCGAGATCGAGCCGCGGTGATCGGCCCCCTGGAAATAATCACATACTGGTCTCAAAACCGCGCACGGTAGCCTTCCCCGTTTTTAGGGTCAACGGCAATTCCAGAAATGGCGATTCTGCTTTTTTGTACTTCGTAAACGCTCGAAGATTTTTTTATTGTGCCTCCAGCAGTGTTACCTATGTTCAACCCTCTTCTCTATGGATGCTGAGCTTCAAATGTTGATCGATACTGGTAATTTGACACCCAAGGACGCCGCCATACTCGATCAACTGAAGCCCGGCACCTTTTGTCTGCACAAGAGTTGGGGTTTTGGCCAGATCCATAGCTGGAATTTGTTGCTGAACCAGATCGTTATCGATTTTCAGACCAAAAAGCAGCATGTGATGCAGCTCAAGTATGCCACCGACTCACTGCAGCCGTTGGCGAAGGATCACATCCTCGTGCGTAAGGCGCTCGAGCCCGAAACCTTGAAAACGCAAGCCCGCAGCGATGTTCCGGCGTTCTTTGAAACGCTTCTTTCCAGCTTTGGCGGCAAAATCACACCCGATCAGATCCAAAAGGTTCTGGCGCCGGATCTTATCCCGGAGACCGAATTTAAGAAATGGTGGGACTACGCCAAGAAGGTGCTGCGGAAAGATGGACGCTTTTCGATTCCTACAAAAAAGACTGAGCCGATTACAATACGCGACCGGTCCCTTTCCTACGCCGACGAACTCGTGCAACAATTCCAGCAGGCGCGTCAACTCAAGACTCAAGTCAGCGTGTTGGAGAAAATCGCGAAGAATAGCGATGTCTTTACTGGTGATTCGGCCAGTCTGCAGCCACTCGTCACTCAGGTCGATGAGATCGCCGCACGTAATATTCGGCTCAATCCGGCTCTAGCGATTGAGTTACTCATTGTCCGCGACGAATTGCGGCAACGGTTCCCGGATCTTGCTTCTGGTTCGTCGAGTGTGATTCAACTGCTACGAGAACACCAGGCCCGGCTCCCCGAAATCATTTCCCAGATTGCGGCGGCCAAACAGCGCAGGGTTCTCAACGATTATCTGGAAGCGTTTCCGGATGATTGGGACTCTCGGTTGTTACAGGCGTTGCCACATGCCGGATCGCGGGTAGTAGGTGAGATCGCCAGAATCTTTGTGGAGCAGGATCGCAAGGAACAATTTTACCAGTGGCTACTCCGAGGCATCAGAGAGCATTCCCTTGCCTCCGAGGTGCTGACTTGGCTGGCCAAAGAACGCGGGGCAGCCCAGTTTTCTGACTTGGTCGCTCCGGAATTAGTCCCAGCGATCCTCAGCGCGTTGGAACGTGATCAGTTCGGCGAAACCCGCCGCAACTCAAAACTGCACGACCTTCTGATCGATGATAAGGAGCTCATCCCAGAAATAGCCGCTCAAGCAGACCTACCCCAGGCGCGCGACCTGATGCGTCGTTTAATCGCGAGCCCGGCGTTTGAAGAACTGAACCGGCGCTCCCTCATGGCTCGCATGATCAAAATCCATCCCGACCTTCAGACCATGCTGACCGGAGAAACGGATGGTAAAGACGAAGCACTGATTGTTTCCTGGGCAAGCTTACAAAAGAAGAAAGACGAATACGACGAGTTAATCAGCAAGAAGATCCCCGAAAATACGAAGGAAATCGGCATTGCCCGATCATATGGTGATTTGCGGGAGAATTTTGAATTCAAGGCTGCCAAAGAGATGCAAACCGTTTTGATGCGCCGAAAAGCAGAATTGGAACAAATGCTGGAGCGCGCACGAGGGTCGAGCTTCGACAATGTCGATACCCAGCAAGTCTCGGTTGGCACCGTCGTCACCGTTCGCGATCTGGAAAGCGGTACTACGCATACCTATTCGATCTTGGGGGCTTGGGATAGCGAGCCAGAAAAAGGTATTCTTTCGTACCAGACTGCCTTAGGGCAGGCGCTCCTCGGGAAACACCCGGGGGAAGTCGTTGAGCTACCTACCGAATCCGATTCCCGACGCGTAGAGATCATCGAGATCTCTGCCTACCGGGGTCTGGCAGTGGAGGAAGATTTCGTCGCTAAAGTTTGAATATGTCCCTTACAATCATTTCTGAGCTCCGGGCAAGACAGGTCCTCGATTCTCGAGGGAATCCAACCATCGAAGTAGATGTCGAGCTGACTGGCGGCGCAGTCGGCCGCGCCATCGTTCCCAGTGGTGCCAGTACCGGCGAACATGAAGCTTGGGAGCTGAGAGACGGCGATAAGGAACGTTTTGCAGGCAAGGGAGTCCTGCGCGCGGTGGAAAATGTGGAGACCGAAATCGCCGATGCGATCGTCGGCATGGATGCGCTCGAACAGGTTTCAATCGACCGCGCGATGATTGCGCTGGATGGCACAGCGAACAAAAAGCAACTTGGTGCCAATGCGATTCTCGGTGCATCGTTAGCAGTTGCCCACGCCGCCGCCGCCCAACTTGATTTGCCGCTGTTTCGGTACCTCGGCGGCCCGAACGCAAAGGTCCTGCCGGTCCCAATGATGAATATCGTCAACGGAGGAGCTCATTCCGATGCTCCAATCGACTTTCAGGAATTCATGATTATGCCGAAAGGAGCGCCAACGTTCGCGGAGGCTTTGCGATACGGCGCCGAGGTTTTTCATGCCCTCAAGGGCGTACTGAAGGAGCGGGGCCATTCCACCGCGGTTGGTGACGAGGGAGGTTTCGCGCCTAATCTGAAGAGTGTCCAGGACACGTTGGATACGATTGCCCAAGCGATCGAGAAAGCAGGATACAAATTGGGATCGGATATAGCGTTTGCCCTGGACGTCGCCGCCAGCGAGTTTTACGACCAGGGAAACGGTGTCTACATTTTCAAGAAATCCGACCAATCAAAGAAATCCGTGGATGAACTGATTGCGCTTTATCAGGAGCTCTGCCGGAAGTATCCAATTCTCTCCATTGAAGACGGCTGTGCGGAAAACGACTGGGCCGGCTGGAAAAAACTTACCGATGCGCTTGGTCAAAAAGTTCAGTTGGTCGGAGACGATGTGTTCGTCACGAATGTCGATTTCCTGAAGAAAGGGATCGAATCGGGCGTAGCGAACTCAATATTGGTGAAGGTGAACCAGATCGGATCACTGACCGAAACTCTTGATGCCATCGAACTAGCCAAAGAAAACCATTATACCTCCGTGATCAGCCACCGCTCCGGTGAAACTGAGGATACTACCATCGCTGATATCGCGGTGGCGACCAATGCCGGCCAAATCAAAACCGGTTCACTTTCCCGCACCGACCGAATCGCTAAATACAACCAACTTCTCAGGATCGAAGAGGAACTAGGTGACAACGCGCGTTACGGAAGGTAAGATGCGCGAGTGAGGGCCGGTTACGAACAATTTGATGAATCCCATCAAGAGTGGCTCCGGCAGCTGCTCAATCGGGTGTTGCATATCCTCATCATAGTCGCCGTCTTGATTCTTTTGATTTGTTGGTTTTTGCCGCTTATCAAAGAGAGGCAAAAACAACAAAGCACCGTGCAGGCTTTGAAAGAGTCGGTCGCGCGCGAGCGCGCCCTCTACAACAAGCAGAGTAAGAAACTCTCCCTGCTCCAAACTGATCCGAACTATCTTGAGCTCCTGGCTCGAGACAAGCTCGATCTCATGAAACCGGGAGAAACCATCTTCCGGATGGATACTCTGCCCGAAGGCGAGAAATAGCAGCCGAATCTTCCAGTGGCGGAATATTGTGCTCTCGACCTTACGGGCGATTGCTGTACCAAGCTATCTTTCGAGATAGATGCGCAAATCCGACTTCGTAGCTGGCCTGCGGGCCGCGTAATTGGTAGCGGCGACTGTCCAACCGAAAGCCAAGTGCGTGGCAGTTCGGAGACGCTTGCAACGAAGGGATTGCGTGAGCCCAACCATGGCGCACAGTCGCCTTAACAGGGTTCGCTCGTTCCGGCTAAAGGCCAGAGGTGCCGAGGAATGCCAAACGCCAGGTGCTGGTACACGATGGCGACTGCGGTTCATGGTATTTCCATCCGCGCGACTCCGGCGAGCTTTCAGGTTTTGCAGGATCAAGCGCTTTCGTTTGGACAGTCGCCGCTACTAATTGCGTGACCGCGGTCCTGCCGGGAGCCCGGAACGGAGTCAGGTTTTTCGCCCTATCCTCGCCTGCGCCAGATTTCTAATGCCTCTCGATATGCTGCCTCCAACCGACCCACTTGCTGGCCGTGCTCAAATCTTTCTGATACTTTGGCGGAAGCAGCTTGGCCCAATTGACGCCACAATTCCCGATTTGAAGTCAATTTGAGCAGCGCGGCCGCGAGGCCGGCAGCATCCTGCTCCGCAACCAAGTATCCCTGTTTCCCATCCTCGACCGCTTCCGGGATTCCTCCATGCCGAGTCGCGACGACAGGCAATCCCGAGGCCATGGCTTCCAGCATCGAATTTGGGACGCCTTCCTGATTCCCGTCTTCGGTGGCATAGCTCGGATGGACAAAAAGATGCGCGTGTTGGAACAGCGACCGAAGTCGCGGTTGATCCAGAAATCCAGCTAACGTCACAGAGCCATCAATCTGTAACTGTCCAATACGTTTGGCGATTGGTTCATGGAGCGGTCCATCGCCGGCGATCGTCAAATGAGCGAACGGATATGTTCGCCGAAAGAGAGAAAATGCCTCCAGAGTGGTAAAGAGACCTTTCTTAGGAACTAGCCGGCAGGCCTGTACTAAGGACCACCTTCCATCGGTTGGAAACGAATGTTCCACCGATGGAAAGCCCCCGAGCGGAATGCCCGTTCGGTTCATTCGAATCTTGTCCGGATGGCAGCCCAATTCCGTTAGCCGATCGGCAATTGATTGGCTACGGACCAACACCAGCGGAACCAGCTGCAACAGCTCCCGCAAGCGTTGTTCATAGCCCTTTTCTTTCGGCCGATTCTGCACATCCATTCCATGGAACGAGACTATGCATGGTCGATCCCATCTCCGGATGAGTGGCAAAAGATGAACTCCGGTATTTCCAAAATAGATGTGCATCAATGCCGGGTCACGTCGAATCAGAATCCGGCGGGTCGAGTCGTACTCGCCTCGATAAATCAAAGGAGGCTTTCTCTGCAGATATTTGAGATAACCGCGCCGGATAAATCCCCGGCGCGAAGGTTCTAATTTTTCGACGTCATCGAACGGAAAAACATCTGCGTTCTGGCGAAATTTCGTGATGATAAAGGTCTCAAAATCTACCAGTCCGGTGATCTGCCGATAAATGTGCTGCATCTCCGCTTTGAGGAAATAAGTGCAATAACTCGCGACGACTGGCTTCGGCAAATTCAAGGAGTTCAGGAACGTTGGCTTGCATAATGTTCATACCGAGTGCCGGCTGCCACAAGAAAAACGCACAAACGATCCGGGACTTACACATCCGGTTTTCGCCTACCGACCGGCGGCAGGATGGTGCATAGTCCATAGATCTCGCATGGCTACGCTTCAGAACCGAATCGCTATCGTCTACGACTACGATCAGACGTTGAGTCCCGCCTACATGCAAGACGACGTGATTTTTCCGGCGTTCGGGATTAACCCCGAGAAATTCTGGCAACGTTGCGCAGAACTGGTGCAGACCCAAGGCTTCGATCAGGAACTCGCGTACATGAAATGCCTTCTCGACTACCTCGCAGTGGATCGGCCCACTAACCGACAGCTGCGCGAACTTGGCGCCAAAATGCGGCTCTATCACGGCTTGCCGGAAATGTTCGAAGAATTTGCGTCCGGGCTATTGTCTGCCGATCATCTGGCATTTGGGATACAGGTCGAACATTACGTCCTCTCGTCCGGGTTGAAGATTTTAATCGAGGGCAGCAAGATTCGTCCGTATTTACGTGGGGTATTTGGCTGCGAGTACGCCGAAGACTCCGACGGGCGCATCACCTTTCCGAAAAGGGTCATCAGCCATACTCAGAAGACCCAGTATCTTTTTCGAATCAACAAAGGTCTGCTCGACCTGACTCAGGACGTGAACGACCACATGCCTGACGATATTCGCCCTATTCCGTTTCCCAATATGATCTACGTGGGCGATGGGCCAACCGATGTCCCTTGCTTCACGATTATCAAGAAAAACGGTGGGCAGGCGATCGCGGTCTACAATCCGGACGATGAAGAACGATCGAGTTTCCGGAAGTGCTTTGATCTGGCGACGCGAGCGGAACGGGTGCGTCATATCGCTCCCGCCGACTATCGGACCAATAGCCATCTCCGGCTTTTGCTGGAAGAGATGGTGCGCGAAATAGCCGACCGGATCCTAGCTCAGCAAAAAGCGGCCAGCGAAGTTGGTTTGGTCAGGGCGCCGAAACACGTGGTGTAGTGTTTCGCTTAGCGTAGATTGCTTTCTCGATGCGGTTGAGCGGTAAGCAATTGATCACGTCCTCCCGCTGCAGCCATCCTTTTCTGGCGATCTGCACCCCAAACCAGAGATCCTCAAGTCCTGCTATGGAGTGAGCATCCGGATTGATCGAACAGAGAACCCCTTTGGATTTTGCTAAGCGCCAAAACCGCCAATCCATGTCCAGTCGGCGTGGATTTGCGTTCAACTCAATGATGGTTTTGGTTCGAGCGGCCGCTTCAATGATAGCAGGAAGATCGACTTCCGACGCATCTCGCGATAAGAGCAAACGGCCGGTCGGGTGACCGAGCATGGTGACAAACCGATTCTCCATCGCGCGGATCATCCGATCAGTCATCTCCCTTTCGGACAAGCTCATGACCGAGTGGACACTCGCCACCACAAAATCGAGCTGACTCAGAACTTCGTCCGCGAAATCGAGCGTGCCGTCCCGCAAAATGTCGCATTCGACTCCAGCAAAGACCTTGAAGTCATCATCGAAGCTCTTGTTCAGCTCCCTGATCCGGCTGACCTGTTCCATGAGTTGTTTCTCTTCCAGACCGTGAGCTTGAAATGAGCTCTTGCTGTGGTCCGCGATGCCTAAGTATTGCAGACCGAGCTCGCGCGCCGCGTCAGCCATTTCTTCCAAAGAGTTTCGGCCATCACTCGCATACGTGTGGCTATGAAACGTACCGCGAAGATTGCTCCACTCGATTAGGTGCGGAAGTTCATTTCGTTCCGCCGCTTCGATCTCACCGTTGGCCTCCCGCAGCTCAGCCGGGACGAATGCCAGCCCAAGCGCCTGGTACAGTTGTTCCTCTGTCCGAATCGGCGGAATCGCCTCGGGCACCTCTTTCGCTCCCGGATCGGGACCAAGTCGATACTCGTTGAGCGTCCAGCCGCGCTGAAGTGCTCGGCCGCGGAGAGCCACATTGTGCTCCTTACTGCCGGTAAAGTAAGCTAAAGCAAATGGGAATTCGTGATTTGCTACGACTCGCAAATCGGCTTGCATACCGTCCTTCAGGATCACGCTGGTTTTTGTTTCGCCCTTTGCCAAGATCCGTTCGATCAGATGCGAGGTAATGAAATGCTCGGTAATTCGCGCCGGTTCTTTGGTCGCAATCAGTAGATCGATATCTCCGATCGTTTCCTTCGCCCGGCGTAAACTGCCGGCGGCACTAATTTGCGAAACGTCCGGATGATCCTTGAAGTGAGCAATCAACTGATTGACCATCAGGCTCGCTTCGGATAACAAGTGTCTCCCGGCTCGCTTGGTTCGCCGCTCGATTGATCGCAATAGATTTTCCGCTGTCTTCGCGCCGAAACCCGGTAATTCCGCGACCCGACCATCGCGGCAAGCGACCTCCAGTTCGGCAATGCTTTTTACCTGCAATTTCTCCCAAAGCACCTTGATCTTTTTGCCGGCCAGCCCTTGCACCTCGAACAGTTCGAATAACGATTCCGGGAAATCGGACCGCAATTTCTCAAAATACTCCAGCTTTCCGGTTACAGCGTACTCCGCTATCTTTTTGGCAATCGCGTCACCGATTCCGGTTAACTCTCGCAATCCGTTCTCTTCCACTAGCTTCGGGAAGTTACCGGAATACGTTTCCAGCGCTCGCGCAGCGTTGGTATAGGCGCGGATCTTGAAAGGATTCTCTCCCTTCAATTCGAGCAATTGCGCGATTGTCTCCAAGAGATCGATTGTCTGTTCCTTCGTTACCATTAGCAGCCTGTCGGATTGAAAGTCAGTAAAAAGTATAGCTTGGAAGTTCAGCCGGCAAAAGAACTAGCCAATCCGCCGGCCCGAGCGTGCTACGGAATTCCCTCAACTTTCGTTCCAGGTTTCACCTGGTGTCGATCAAACCATCCTGCATTGACTTCGATGGCGTAGCGAATCTTATCGGAGCGGCTTTGGATCAGCGTTTCATCGAAAGGTCGCATCGAGTTTTCTTCGCTGATCACACGGTCATTCTCCAAAAAAGCGATCGAAAGCGGTATCTTAGTGTTTTTCATCCAGAAGGACGCTTGGTGTGGCTGATCGAATATGAAAAGCATACCATGATCCTCAGGAAGAGAGTCCCGGAACATCAATCCCATTTCCCGTGACTGGTCGTCCTCGGCTATCTCGGCCTTCAACGAGGCGCCCCCCACCGTCAAGTTCACCGTGCGTAATCCAAACGGATCAACCGTTTTCGTGGAGTTGCATCCACCGAAGCACGCTCCGAGAAGGAGACAAAGCCAGAACTTAAACCGGCGAGGCATGGCGAATCTCGGTTTTAATGTTCATAGCGATCTTAAACGCCTCCTCCAGTGTTGGGCCAAGTACGCAGTAGTGACCCATTTTGCGACCGGGCCTTCCTTCGAGCTTACCGTATAGGTGCAGTTTGGCTCGCGGTTGAGCCAAAATCGGCGACCAGTCAGGAGGTCTCCCTTCACTCCACAGATCGCCCAGCAGGTTCACCATCACTGTCGGCACCAGCAATTCCGGTGAGCCGAACGGATGTCCGCAAACCGCCCGCAGTTGCTGTTCGAACTGGCTGGTGACGCACGCATCAAATGTGTAATGCCCGGAATTATGCGGTCGTGGAGCCAATTCATTAACGAGTAGCCTTCCGGTCGACGTGACAAAGAACTCAACCGCAAGCAGCCCAACAACATCCAGATCGGTGGCGATCGACCGCGCTACCTCGGACGCTTCTCGTTGAATTCGATCAGGGACGCGGCCGGGAATAATCGAATAGTCCAGGATATGGTGCGAATGAACGTTCTCCGCCACCGGGAAAGTGCAAACCCCACCGTCTCCGCCGCGGGCAGCTATGACGGAAATTTCACATTCAAAATGCACCCATCCTTCTAGAACTGCCTTGCCACCAAGGTATGGCGCAAAATCAGCATCGGCAGCCACCTCGATTTTTTGTTGCCCTTTGCCATCGTAGCCAAAATCCGCTGTTTTTAAGACAGCGGGATAACCCACTTCTTGCAACGCATCCTTTAGCTCGTCTTCATTTCCGACGACACGAAATGGCGCAATCGGATAACCATTCGCGCGCAGAAACGCTTTTTCCCGCTGCCGGTTTTGGCAAATATGAAGGACCTCAGATCGAGGATGAATCGGTTTTTTAGTGGCGATCCAATCGAGGACCGCGGCGGGGATGTTTTCGAACTCAAAAGTGATGACATCCACTGAGTCGACGAACTCAGCGATTTTAGCTTCGTCGGTATACGATCCCGTGAATTCGCGATCGGAAATTTGCCCGGCCGGGCTATCCGGCGAAGCCTCATAGGTATGAACCCGATAACCCAGGCGACGGGCGGCAATTCCAAACATTCTGCCAAGCTGACCGCCTCCGAGCACCCCGATTGTCGCGCCTGGCGCAATTCGCTCAATCATCTCAGGACTCATGCGGGAAGAGCCGTATTTGCACAAGAAAAGTTTACGGTCGCAACCAGCCGAGACGGCGTACGGCAATCTGCCTTCGCTCCCGATATTGCTTCTGATGCCGGTTCATGCTTAAAGGAGGCACCATGTTGTCCGAATGGCAGATCAAATCGCGCGCCCATAGTTGCGCTCGAACCCAAGCCCCGTTCTCCGACGGTGAAGTCATCTATACGCTCCTGTTTCGAGATGAGTCCGGTTTTCGCCGTGAAGACATTTGTGAAAAGGCATGGCAATCATATCAAGAGGGCGCGCAACCATTCTCGTTTTGGAAATCGACCTACGAAAATCCCACTCCACCACCCCCTGAACCGCTTCCGAAGGAATCGGTGGAAACGCACCTGCGACAGCTCATTCAGGAGGATCAGCCGGAGAAGACTAACGCCCGTTATATACTGGCTCTGATGTTGGAACGGAAAAAGATCTTAAAGCAAGTCGATGTGCGCGACACAGGCGATGAGCGGATTTTGATCTACGAACATGTAAAGACAGGTGAGGTCTTTCTCATTTTGGATCCCCAACTCCGGCTTGATCAACTGGATTCGGTCCAGGCCGAGGTTTACGCCTTTCTCTCACCCCAGGATCAAACTCTGCAGCCAGAGCAATGAATCGCGGTGAGTTCAAGCGATTTTCCATCGAGCATTGCGTCCAATAGAATGTCCAATAGATTAGAAATATGCCGTCTAGTAATCCTGTCTTGAATCAATCCACGTTCGCTGCCCCCGTGACCGGCGCCGACGTCCGGCCGATGACGCTGGAAGGCGTGGTGCACCGAACGCTTTTCTTTCTACTCTTGGCCGTTGGTTCGGCGGCAAGCACTTGGTTTTTCTTGCTATCACACGAAACCGCCATCGTGCCCTGTCTCATGATCGGCACGGTCGGTGGACTGGGCGCGGCCGTGGCCGCGGCTTTTCTGAAACGATCCGTGCCGGTAACCGGCACGCTCTATGTGCTGTTTGAAGGGTTAGTGCTTGGCTCAATTACCCTTTATTTTGAGCGTTCATTCCCCGGAATTGCGTTGCAAGCGGTCTGCCTCACCTTTGGTATCGCGTTTGCGTTGCTTGCCGCCTATCAGTGCGGGTGGATTAAGGTTACGCAAACCTTCCGGTCAATTGTGATTTGTGCGACCGGGGGCATTTGTCTCTTTTACATCATCGGCCTGGTGTGCCGCATGCTTTTTCATTTTTCGATTCCGCTGATTTATAGCTCCGGTCCAGTCGGGATCATCTTTAGCCTGTTTGTCGTTGGACTGGCGTCGATGAATCTGGTGTTGGATTTCGAATTCGTCGCGACTGGAGTCGCCAATCGCGCCCCGAAGTGGATGGAGTGGTACGCTGCCTTTTCGTTAATGGTGACTTTGATCTGGCTCTATCTCGAGATCTTGCGCCTTTTGTCGAAGTTGTCGCGGAGCAGGTGAGCAACCGCGAACGTCAACGAACATCAGTCCCAGAGGGACCCAAATAAAAGTAGCCCAGCAACTTTAGTGTTGGGTCGGTGGGGAAAGGATGCAGCTGTCCCGGCGGGACGATAGAAACGGTCGTATTTTGGCCTTTGATACCGCTCGGCTGGCGAACGTCGAGATGGTCGATCGTCTACCGGGACGCACCGCTATTTGAACGCGAAACCCAGCACTAAAGTGCGGGGCTACTACCTTTCCGTCTCTTTTCCCCCATCATCCTGACCATTGCGGCCGGCCGGAACTAATCCGACGTAGGCATGGCGCAGCCCGATGCGCCTCCCAATCAATTCGACGCTGCGGAAGCTGATCCCGCGGCCTGAAGAGCATCTTTCCGCGCACACCGACCCTTTTCCAGAAGCTCCAGGCAGGCCGCTTCAACGCGGACAGCTAACTTGAGCGGCTTGAAACCAAGGCTATTCGCCAGGAAACGTTCACGCAGCGTAATGCATTCATCCTGGACTTGCAGTACCTGATGGCAATCACTGCAAACAATGTGGAATGCCGCCGGCGATTGTTCGCGATTGACTTCGTAGTATCGATGTTCACGGTTCAGCTCGACTTCTCGGATCAACCGGCTATCGAGGAGCATGGGCAGCGTGCGATAAACCGTGGCTAAGGATATCAATCGATCCATCTTTCGCGCCGTGAAAAGGAGATCCTCAGCATTGAACGGGTCAGAAAACGAGATAGCGGCGCGGACAATCACTTCCCGAGGCTTTGTGACTCGGAAGCCGCTCTCCCGGAGGTAGATTAGTGCCTCCTGGAAAAGTGCATCAGGATTCTTTGGCGTTCTTGGCGAACCGCCGAGAGGCGCCGGCGGCCCAGGCCGTCGCACCGGAAAAACTCCGGGAGATAGTCTATGCATCGCACATTCTGTACGTTCAAAAGTCATACACTTCTCCGGCCAGCCGTTCCGACCACATTATCCATCTATGCACTCGAAGCGCGCCGAACGCAAACCAATGCACAACAGGCCCTTGAAGGCGGTCGGCACCCAACTGGTCACAAAAGCTTTGATTATCGAAATTTAACTTGCTTCCTCAAAAATGTCGGTACGTCAAGGTCTTGCCCATCCACGATCGTTGGCTCACTCTTTTCGAAGCGGCCACGCGAGACGGGTTCGAAAGGCAGCACTTCCTGTTTTGCTTCAACCTTTTTTACGGCCGGAGCGCGGGAGGCCGGCTTAGGCCCCGGCTCTTTAGCAAGCGGCGGCGAATTTTCGTTCGCCTGAGTCGCTTCCGGTTCGGACAGAGTGAACCTTTTGAGGTCCATGTCCGGCAGTAAAGCCTCCGATCGGCTCGGCTCCGCCTCTGGGAATCCGGTAGTTTCGGTGCTGGAGACTGGCGGGCCGGCATCGACCACACGCTCTGGTTGCGGATTCGAGCTTTGCTCATCCCGAGCAGCTGGAAGCAAGAGCGACGCCTCCTGCTCAAGCCGCCTTCCCAACGAGCTGATGATGCTGACCGAAAGTCGCTGCCCCATCTCAGGGTCTACCGAGATGCCCATAAATAGCTTGGTGCGATCATTAATATGACGATTCAATTCTTCCATGATGATCTGCACTTCGCCGAGCGTGACGTTGCTGCCGCCGCGAATATGGATGATCGCGTGATACGAATCCTGGAGCATTTCTCCTCGGTTCATTAACGGGTTCTTCAACGCCAGGGCCAAGGCCTCGTGCGCTCGATTTTCGCCGACCGCTTCACCGAATCCAAAGAGCCCCCGGGAATCCTTGCCACGTAGCACCGCCCGGACATCATCAAACCCGACCTTCAGCAACCCGGGCCGCCGAAGAATGGCGACAATCGCCCGGATGCAGCGGCTGATCGTCAGATCCGCCGCTGCAAAAGCTTCGTGAATGCCCATCCGGGGCAAAGCAATTTCCGCCATCCGGTCATTCTCAAAGCAGATAACCGCATCGGCACTAGCACCTAGTTGTTCTAGACTGGTTGACGCCTGCGCGCACCGGCGCCGCCCTTCGAAGGTGAATGGAAGCGCCGCTATCACCAGAACCAGTGCCTTCTCTTCTTTCGCCAGCTGAACAACCCAGGGTGCTGCACCCGAGCCGGTTCCTCCACCCAGACCGGCGCAAACAATGATCACGTCGCCGTCTTTCAGTGCCTTTCGAATTTCCTCGGTGGATTCTTCCGCCGCCGCCAAACCGAGTTCCGGATCACCGCCCGAACCCAGCCCGCGGGTAAGCGTTCGACCCAGTTGTACTTTGTGGGTAGCAACCGATCCGGCTAGTGATTGCACGTCGGTATTGATTGCGATCAGTTGGATTTCCTCGGGTCCATCGAGAACCATGCGATCCAAGATGTTCGATCCCGCGCCTCCGATACCAACTACCTTGATGCTAATCGGTGACGCTGATTCTTCATCCCGATCATATTGTCGATTGAGCTGGACCATATCTTTAAGCTCGAAACATTCCGCTGAGTTTTCTGATTGCCCGACTAAACAAGCCACCTTCGAGCGGGCGGTCGAGGTGAGCCAAGTGCGCGTATTTAACCAAACCTAATGCGGTCGAGAATTGAGGATTCTCGAATGCCGAAGTCACCCCCGCTAACGGAAGCGCATGGGCTACTCGTGCCGGCATGCCAAAAATCTCTGAGGCGAGATCTTCCAACCCCCGAATTTGACTCGATCCTCCGGTGAGCAAGACGCCGGCGCCGATGTAGTGGAGGTTTTGTTCCGCATCAACCAGGCGCCGAACAATCTCCAGAATTTCACGGATCCGCAGATGCACGACCTGATTCACCAGCTCCCGTTCAATTTCCCGGCCGGCGAAGCCGGTCTCATCTCGCAAGACGATAGTTTCGCCCGGAAATGCTGTCCCCAGCATTACGCTTCCCTCTTCGACCTTCAGTTTTTCCGCCCGGGTAGTCGGTATCTTTAGGCCGATACACATATCATTGGTGATGTGGTCGCCGCCCACGGCCAATATACCACTCTGTTTTACCGCGCCGTCCACGTACACTAAGAAATCAGTGGTACCGCCACCAATATCGATGACCAGGGCGCCCAGCTGCTTTTGTTGCTTGTCCAGAACCGCCTGCGCTGTAGCGAAGGAGTTGATCACCACATCTGCGGTATCAAGCTCGAGCTCTTTCACACATCGAATCGCGTTTTGAATTCGGGTTCGTATACCATAGACGACATGAAAGTCCGCCTCGAGCTTCTTTCCCAGCAATCCAACCGGGTTCAGGACTCCATCCTGTCCATCCACATAGTAGTGCTGGATGATCGTATGCAGAATACAATCCTCAACCGGCAGGCTTACCTCCCGCGCGTTCGTCCGCACATCCTCGAGGTCATGCTCGTCAATTTCTTCCCGGCCTTCTTCCAGCAGCACCACTCCGCGATTGTTGAAACTCCGAATGTGGCCACCGGTGATTCCCAGATAAACTTCGCTGATTTCGACATCGCTCTTCTCTTCAGCATCGACGATAGCATCATGGACGCAGCGTTTTGCGGTCTCGAAATCAACGATCTCTCCTTTTCTTACTCCCCGTGACGGAGCGTTACCAACCCCCAAGACCTTCAGTGTGCCGTCATGATGCGCTTCTGCCACCGCGACGCAGATCTTCGATGTTCCAACTTCCAAACCAACATATATATTTTCTCTACCCATATTACATTTTTCCAGCCGCTGGCGTCTTCTTCGGTTGAGAAACCTTTCGTCCGCGACTGTTTTTTGACGCCTTCATTGGCGGACGTGACACATCACCGCTTGGCTTCACTTGTTCCGGCGACGGAGTCGGTACCGCTTCGGGCTCCAGCGCCGTCGACTGAACAAACGTGACCGGAATATTGCGCTGCACCAGCAAGTTGGCAGTCTGCAGTTCTTTGCTGTTCTTTTCGCAGTAATTCATTAGCCGTTCCAGCCGCCTCAGCTGAACAACCAGATCGTCGGTGCCGAACGTAACTACTGAGCGCTGTTTATCCGTAACCACCAGACAATATTCCTTGGAGACGTCGATGCTTTGGATCTGCAGACGGGTCTGCAAGATTTCGGCCGCATCTCGCAGCAGCTCCAGAGCAGCTTTCACTTCTTCTCTATCGAGCGCCTGACCGGCCACTAGAGACGACGTCTCAACGCCCAGGATCACCGGCAAGCCGGCGTATTCGGGAGCGGACCCCTTAGGCTTGAGCAGGATACCTCGCCGGTCAACCAGAAAGGCATTTTCAAAGGTCGGCGGAACGCCGTCCGATCCTACCACCCAGGCCACCGGTCGTCGCTCTTGAATACTGATCGCCAGCTTGTTAGGGAGAACTCGTTGGACTCTCGACTCTTCGACTTGCGGTAAGCTCCGAAGGCGCTCCTGGAGCTGAAGCAGATTGATCTGAAAAATGTTTGCTCCTTCGGTCACGTCAGCCGCTTTGAGGATCGTATCTCTCGTCAGCTTACCGTCAGTGCTCACATCGATATTGCGTACCGCGTAATCCGGGTTTTCGAAAAACCAGGCATTCAAGGCACGTTTCGCCCCGAAAACGACACCTGCAATCGAAGATCCGACGATCAGTAATACCGAAAAAAGAAAAAAGATCTGCTGGGTTCGGCGGGCTGCTGCCTTGCGAGTGCGAACCCTTACATCGAGCAGATGCTGTTGCCGTCGCTGCCAGGACGTAGATGTTCTCCGGTTCTGCTTGCGCGGTTTCTTTTGGATTGTCACTGCCAGTTTGCCACGCTCCTTCCCCGAGACCGTTGTCGTCCCGCAGCGAACAATACCACAGGCGCGAAACGAAAACGTCCGATCTGCGAAAGGTTGGTTTCGCTCATCCTAACAAAATTCAAGAAAAGGTCCAAGCTTTGCGTTTCATAACCGCAAAATATTAGCGGTTTAGCTACCCAACTAACATTCGGTTTTGCTGTCCAAGCCCTTTCCAGCGGTTCGCGCTTACCAAGATGAGTTAACATCCTCACAGCCAGACCTAAGACCAATAAGATCCAACTACTCCTGGTCATTCGTCCACTCCCACGATCTGTACCTCGGTCTGCAGATCGATTCCGCGGTCGGCTTTAGCTGTCGCCTGAATCTCCGAGATCAAGTGAATGACATCTCGCGCCTTTGCTTTGCCTTCATTGACAATAAAATTTCCATGAATCTCCGACACACGCGCGGCGCCAATCGTCCGATTTTTGAGTCCGAGTTCTTCGACGAGTTTGCCGGCCGGGCATTCAGCTGGATTTTTGAAAATGCAACCGGCACTGGCCGCAATTGGTTGCGTACTTCGCCTTTTCTGACTCGCGACATCAAGGCGTTCTTCGATTTCTTCCGTTGTGGCCGGCGTACCGCGAAAGACGGCCGATACCACAAACCGATCCCGTAAAGTTGGTACGTTGCGGTATTGCACTTGCATCATTTCCGGGCTCAGAATCTCGAACTCTCCGCGCATATTGACGACGCGCACTCTTACGACCTGCTGAAAGGCTTCCGCTCCCATCGCTCCAGCGTTCATGCGCAGGCTGCCGCCCACACTGCCCGGAATACCTTCCATCCACTCAAATCCGCCAATCCGGGCCTGCCGGGCGGCGCCGACGAGCTGTTTCAGGCGCACTCCGGCGCCGGCCTCGATTTCTAGACCGTTGATTTTCACAACCGCGAAGTCCCCTTTTGCCAGGTGAATGACGACCCCTGGAATGCCGCCATCACGCACCAGCAAATTAGATCCTCGCCCGACGATCATCACGGGCAGGCGGTTGGCCGAACTAAACCCAAGCACGTTGGCCAAGCCGCCGTGCGTCTGAGGTTCAACCCAGAATTGGGCAGGTCCGCCTACTCGCAAAGTCGTATGGTGCGACATCGGCTCGTACAGCGTGACTGACCCGGCCCCCATTGCTTCGCGCAGTTGGCGCGCGATCTCCAAATCCTGGACCAGCTTGGACGCTTCCTCATGAATGTCTCCCGCTCCGAGACTCAACAGGAGGTCACCCGCGCGAATCGCTCGGGCAAGCGCTTGGTGCAATCGATCTCTTCGGGCGATGTATTGAACCGCCGGATGTCCCCGGCCGCGAATCGCACTCACGATGGTCTCGCCGGAGATGCCTGGGATCGGCTCTTCGCTTGCTGCATACACATCAGTGACAAAGACCAGATCCGCCGATTCGAATGCGCCACCAAACTCGTTTCTTAGCGCTTGAGTCCGGGAATAGCGATGCGGTTGAAACATTACAACAATCCGTTTTCGTCCAATTGCCTGTGCCGTGCGCAGAGTTTCCCGGATTTCGGTCGGATGGTGGCCGTAATCGTCTACTACCAGAAACTCTTCATTCTGGAGTTTCACCTCAAAGCGCCGTCGCGCCCCGCGAAATGAGGCTAATGCCTCCGCTATCTTAGGGAATGCAATGCCGAGCTCGGTGGCAAGCGCGACGACCGCCAGAGCATTGCTAACATTATGCTTTCCCGGCACGCCGAGATCCAGCTCCCCGAGTTTGGCGTCACGATGCCATACCGCAAAGCGTGAACCGAAGTCTGTCGGAGTCAACTGATCGAAACGGTAGACCGCATTCCGATCTTCTCCGTAACTGATCGAATTAGGAAGAGCCCGGCACAATCGAGCAGCATGTGGATCGTCGGCACAATAAAGGATATTGCCGCGAGTCTGGGCCATGAAATCGCGAAAGACACTGTCGATCGCCGCGAGATCCGCATAGTAGTCCAGATGCTCAAGTTCAACGTTCAGGACGATAGCGTGTTTGGGCTGGTAAAATCGTAGGGTTCCATCGCTTTCGTCCCCTTCCGCTACGAAATATTGCCCGTCCCGGTCCCAATGTGCATTGGTCCCGAGAATTGGAATTTCCGCGCCAACGTAGTGCGACGGATGAAGACCACCTACCCTGAGGACATGGGCGGCCATTGCTGAAGTCGTGGTCTTTCCATGCATACCAGCAATCACGATCCCATCGCGAATCGCCATGATCGCGGCCAAGGCTTCCGCACGTCTCACGATCCAGAGATCCAGTCGAACCGCTTCATCGTAAGCGGGGTTTCCGGCCCGTATCGCGGAAGAATGAATCACCAACTCCGCTTCATGAACTGTCTCAGCGGTTTGCGGCAGATAAAACTTGAGACCGGCTGCTTCGAGGCGACGCGTTTCTAGCGAGCTTACCCGATCGCTTCCGCTGACTTCATGGCCCAACGCCAGAACCAAACCGGCAATTCCACTCATGCCGCTCCCCGCCACCCCAATCAGATGGATCCGTCTAGGCGGTGAGAGAAGTAGTTGCTGCAATTCTGCTCGCGTCCTCATTTGGCTTGTGCCTCCAACAGATCGGCTATTTTCTTTGCAGCGTCAGCAACTGCCATTGAGCGCATACTCTCCGCCAACAAACCCCGACGCTTAGGATCGGAAAGCAGTTCGTCAATCAAATGGCTCAGTCTTTCGCCATTCGCATCGGCCCCTTCGAGAACTTCGGCAGCACCGTTCCGGCTGAAGATCGCCGCATTCAAAAATTGGTGGTTATCGGTCGCAAACGGATATGGTATCAGGATCGTGGGCAACCCGAAGGAGGCGATCTCGCTCAGGCTGGCGGCTCCCGAACGAGCGACGATCAAATCGGCGGCTCCGTATACGTCCTCCATCTGGTAGTGGAAAGCAGCCACAAACGCAGGAATGCCTTCCTTTTGATATCGATCGTAGACAAATTGGTGATCCTCTCGTCCGGTCAGGTGGATAAATTGCACCGGCTTCATTGCGAAATGGTGCAGCGCCGCTACCACGGCTTCGTTAATACCGTGGGCCCCTTGGCTGCCACCAAAAACGGCCACCGTTTGTAGTCCAGACTTTAGACGGAGATTTCGCGTCGCCCTTTCCCGATCGACCGCGACTCGCAGACTGCTTCTGATGGGCGTACCCGTCACCTGGGCTGGTTTCATCGGAAAATACTGACCGCATTCGGCGAAACCCAAAAGGACAGTATCCGCCAATTTCGCATTGATCCGATTCGCCTTTCCCGGAATCGCGTTCGACTCGTGAATGAACGTAGGGCTCTTGCATAGACGTCCGGCGAGGATCGGCGCAGTCGAAGTAAATCCGCCCATACCTAAGACCGCCGATGGACGCCACGACCGAAACAAACGCCAGCAAGTCAAAAAGCCAGTAATAAACTTTGTGGCAAAGGGAAAGATTTGCGGCGACCAGATCGACGGCATTCCGATCGACGCTATTTTTTTGATTTCAAAATCGGTGCGGTCTCTTACCGCAATGGCGTCAATCTGCTTTTCGGAAATGAGTAACAATACCTCATGGCCGCGACTTCGAAGAAGTTCGGCAATAGCTAGCCCCGGGAACAGGTGGCCGCCGGTTCCCCCGCATGCGATTGCAAATTTCATGAAATAAAATCTAAAATTCAGAGAGGTGCCGGACGCGGACTATCATCGCCGCCCGCGAAGTTCCTCCCTCTTCCTTGCCCTGCCGGTAGATATTGAACAAAATGCCGACACAGATAAGACAAAAAAACAGATTTGACCCTCCGTAACTGATAAAAGGCAATGGTAAGCCTTTGTTAGGAAGCAGTGACGTGGTAACGCCAATGTTCACCAGCGCCTGGAGCCCTACGATGAAAGTACAGCCGAAACCTAACAGCATTCCGAACCGGTCTTTGGCGTTCAGCGCAATGAGCGTGCCGGCGGTCAGGATCAGGAGATAACAGAATACAACGACCAGAGTAACCCGCAGCCCTAACTCCTCGCCAATAACTGGAAAAATAAAATCGGTGTGGGCGTATGGCAAATATGACATTTTTTGCCGGCCGTTTCCCAGCCCCAAGCCTTCGATCCCACCCGAACCAAAGGCGATCAGACTCATGAATTGCTGATGTCCCTCGGTCTTCTCGTATTGATCGGGATGGATGAACGCCAGTAGCCGCCCTTGTCGTTCCGAAATACGCCACGCCAAGCTGAGGATACCACCGATTCCAATCGCCACCATGATACCCAAGTACCGATAGTTAGCACCGGCAACAAACATCATCAAAAGAACGGTCATGCCAATCAGCGCGGTCGAACCCAGGTCGGTCTCGGCCGCGATCAACACCAGCAGAACAGCGACCACCGCCAACGGTACAACGATTCCAGGAAGTAGCCGATGCTGGACTTTTTCGAACCTGGCAAACCACCAGCTGATAAACGCAATCGCGCCAAACTTCGCTAACTCCGACGCCTGAAAAGTTAAGGCCCCAATCTGAATCCATCGAGAAGAACCATTGATGCGCAGCCCGATGGGGTGGACGAAGCAAAGCACCAACAGGATCACCGATGCAGTTAGCCAAGCCATCCAAGTCTTCTGCCACCAATGGTAGTCAATCAACGCACAGGCGATGGCGCCGATAAAACCGACTCCCAGCCAAAAGCTTTGTTTCTTTAGAAATCGAAATTGATCCCCATGACTATCCGGCGCGAATGCACCGGTACTAAATAACATTACAATGCCGATCGAAACCAGAACCGCGACCGCCAGAAATAGAATATAGGCGCTCTGTTTGTGCATAGTGGTTGGAGCAACTTGGCTGGAAACGCCTTACGGCCTGTCGAGGTTTCCTGGTGGGCCGGGCATCGCGAGGCTATCTTCGCAGTCCTCAACGCCTCCTGGCATCGAGTTTTGCCAACACATCCTGATTGGCCGCGACATCCTGTCCGCCCGGCTAAGCAAAAGAGGAAGTCTTCGCCTCCCGAGACGCCTGCCGTACCTTGGAATTATAGTTTATTCGATTTTAGATGGGATTTGCAGTCGTTGTCCGATTTGTAGTTTCCTTGGGTCGTCGATGTTGTTCACTTTGAGAAGGTCCGCCGAGTTCACCCTAAGCTTCTTAGCAATGGAAGCGGGCGTATCTCCTCGCTGGATAACGTAGTACTTCTCCAATTCCGTACCCCCGGGGCTAGTGGAATTCTGGTTCGATGCGTTCTTGTTCTCCTTCGAATCCAAGAGTTTTTGGACGTCCAACGGCATCGATTTGGCTGCTGATTTCTCGGGAATGATCAATTCTCGGCCGGGCGCAAGCGGAGCGCCCAGTCTCAGGCCGTTCACCTGTTCCAGGTCATGGGCCGTCAATCCAAACTGCGCCGCAATTCCAGCGAGAGTGTCGCCGGCGCGAACCTTGTAGGTCCCGCCGGGCGCAATCGATTCTTTGCTGTTCGGTTTACTTACGAACGCTGATCCGTTCGAAACCTGTCTGGTACCATCCGTTTTCGGTGAACCGTTCGTTTGTTGATGATCTTTGAGCGCACTGAACGCAAAAATGCCGCCGACCGCTACCACATGTAAGAGAAGCACGACGACAAAGGCGCGCGAGAGCTTCACATTTGGTTCTTCGACGGCGTACTCGTCGTCGCTGTGCCTGCCGGCTGCGCGGGGCGCAGCCGCTCGCAATTGTTTCTTTGGTGTTCTACGAAGTGTTCGTTTTACCATTTTCACCTTGTTAGTTCCTTCACCAGTTGTCGGAATTGGTTTCCGCGATCAGCGTAGTTCTTGAACATGTCGAAAGAAGAGGTGCCCGGTGAAAAGAGAACGGTGTCTCCGGGCTGCGCGTGTTTTCTGGCGGTCATGACGGCCTCGGAAAGTGTGCCCACAATGTGGCAGGGCAGATAGGTTGACCAGGTTTTGGCGATTCGCTCTGCCATCTCACCAAGCAACACCGCCTGCTTCACCTTGCGTTCGACCAGCGACACAATCGAATCGAATTCAAATCCTTTATCTTTGCCGCCAGCAATAAGAATGACCGGTCGTGACGCCGATTCGAGGGCTTTCACTAACGCGTCCAGGTTAGTGGCTTTGGAATCGTTGATAAAGGTAACTCCATCGATTTCGCCAACCTGCTCGCAACGGTGAGGCAGTAGCCGGTACCGGCGCAAACCAGCGTTCGCCGCATCCCAACCTACGCCGAGCGCGTACGCCACACCAAGAGCCGCCATGAGGTTCTCGGTGTTATGGACGCCAGAAAGCCGAGTCTCTCCGAGGGGCAGAACCGGGTCATCGTGGAAATGAATTACACGCTCGTGACAGACTAGATCAGCGGCCTTCTGATAGGCGCTAAACGATATCCGCTGAGCTTTCAATGATGGAAGCGAGTCTTGAGCATTGACGATTGCGAAATCGTCTTTTCCCTGTTGTTCGAAAATTCGCAGCTTAGCTGAGCGATATTCTTCAAGACTGGGGTAGCGGTCGAGATGATCGGCGGTGAAATTGAGCCAGACCGCGACTTTGGGACGAAATCGCGAGATGGTTTCCAGCTGGAATGAACTCACCTCGACTGTGAAAACGTCGATCTCTGCTTGGAGCGAGATTGCCTCGGAAAATGGCATTCCAATGTTGCCACAGGCGACCGTTCGTATCCCAGCCCCATTTAGCATCATTTCGATGAGCTGAGTGGTCGTGGTTTTGCCATTTGTTCCTGTGATCGCCACGATCGGCTTGTCGCAAAAACCATAGGCCAATTCTAATTCCCCAGTGAAAGTCGCTCCCTGTCGCTTGAAGTTCTGAACCAACTCTACCTGCGGATCGATCCCCGGACTGAGAACGACCAGATCGGAATGAAGATCTACCCGTTCTGCCGTTCTTCCCAAGATTGTTTGGATCCCGATTGGTTTCAACTGCTGTGCTTTGTCGACTAAAGTACTCGACTCCGCACTGTCTAACACCACCACGTTTGCACCTTGCCGCCGAAGCAGTTTAGCGGCTGCTTCTCCGCTGGTGCCCAATCCCAAAACAACTGCAGTGGTGCGCTCGAAATTCATCGCAATTTCAGTGTGGCCAACCCAAGGAGCGCGAACATCAGCGACATAATCCAAAATCGCACAATGACGGTGTTCTCCTTCCAGCCTTTCAATTCGAAATGGTGATGGAGCGGCGCCATGAGTAGCACCCGCTTGCCACGAGTTTTAAAGCTGAGGACCTGCAAAATCACTGACACAGCCTCGATCACAAACACACCGCCAACGACTGCCAGTAGCAGCTCTTGCTTGCAGCAGATCGAAACTACTCCCAGCGTACTACCAATCGAGAGCGATCCGGTGTCCCCCATGAAGACTCGCGCCGGGTGACAATTGAACCACAGAAAGCCAAGCCCGGCTCCGGCCAGGGCCGTGCAGATGACGGTTAACTCAGAGCTCTGGCGATAATAAGGAAGATCAAGATAGGTCGCGACAGCTACATTGCCAGCGGCATAAGCCAAAATCGCATAGGTGGAAGCAGCAGTGACGGTGCAGCCGGCGGCGAGGCCGTCAAGGCCGTCGGTTAGATTGACCGCGTTTGAACATCCGACAATAACAAAGGCAAAGAAGATCAGAGTAAACCATCCCAGGTTATTGATAATCGGTTCCTTAAAGAACGGGATGAAAAGCTCTTTAGCTTGGATCTCAAGAGAAGGATTCGACAGAAAAAACACCGTCACGACCAGTGCGAGCAGGAACTGGCAAAACAGTTTCACCCGGCCCGGTACTCCGTCCGATTTTTTCTTGGTGACCTTTAGATAGTCATCCACAAATCCGAGCGCAGCGGTCGACACAATCGTGAAGAGACAGAGCCAAATGAAGCTGTTGTCCAAGCGGGCCCAGATTATTGTCGAGACCGCAACTGACCCCATGAGCAGCACTCCGCCCATCGTCGGTGTTCCCTTCTTCGCCCCGTGCAATTCATTGAGACGATGAACTTCTTCAGCGGTCCGGATCGGTTGTCCGAACTTCAGTGAGCTTAATTTTCGAATCACTTGGCTGCCAAAGACCAGGCACAACAGGAATGCCGTCATCGCCGCGCACACTGCCCGAAACGAGATATATTGGAACACGTTGAATCCCGTGTTGATGACGTGCGGAGGCAAACTCAGGTAGTACAGGTAGTACATCATTGCGACCTCCACTTAACCCGCTTCGGAGTAGCTTCAAGTTGCTCGATGATTCGATCCATCGCAGCGCTTCGGCTCCCTTTCACCAAAAGCAGGTCACCCGGCTCGAGAAATTCCGCGAGCGCATCAGCCGCCTCGGTCTGGGTCGCCACGGTTCGGGTCTGATCAAGGCCCGCCTTGAACGATGCTGACGCGATCGGTTTAGCTCGCTCACCGACGGCAATGAGAAAATCGAATCCATTTTCTGCGGCGGCAGATCCAACTCGTTCATGACTAGAGAGACTTTGCTCACCCAGCTCTCCCATATAGCCCAGCGCCGCAATTCTTCTGCCTTTCACTGGCAACCTGGCGACGGTCCTGAGGGCAGCGATGACCGAATCAGGGTTGGCGTTATAAGCATCGTTGATCACCAAAACTTGGCCAAGTTTTTCAATCCGAAATCGACCACCGGGTAGCGATGTCTTGGCTAGACCGGCGGCGCATTGAGCCAACGACAATCCAAGCGCCCGCCCAATCGCGACCGCTTGGAGCGCGTTCTTTATCATGTGTTCGCCCGGTACTGGAAGATAAGCGGGAGTCTCACCACTCTCGTCGGCGAGAAGGAACTCCTCACCATTGACCTGATGAACGATATGCCTGGCCTGGATCACTCCTTGATCAATACCGGTCATGATGATCCGGGCACTGCAACGCGCCGCTATCCAATCGGAAAATTCATCATCCGCGTTGAGCACCACTGCACCGGTAGCCGATATATGATCTGCCAGTGAAGCTTTCTCCCGGGCGATGGCTTCGCGCGATCCCAGGAACTCAATATGCGCAACGCCAATGTTGGTAATGACCGCGTAGCCGGGCTTCGCCATTTCCACCAGAGGCGCCAATTCACCAACGTGATTCATGCCAAATTCCCAAATAGCAACCTGGTGATTGCTATTCGCCCTCAAAATAGACAACGGCACCCCAATGTGGTTGTTGAGATTGCCCTCCGTTTTCGTCACTGAATACTTTTCCCCCAGCACCGCCGCGACCATTTCCTTGGTGCTGGTTTTGCCGTTACTTCCCGTGATGCCAACCACTCGAAGCGACAGCTCCGCCCGATAAGCTCGGGCCAGCCGTTGCAGCGCTTGTAAGCTGTCGGCTACCTGAATCTGAGGGAAATTGCGCCATTCGGAACTGACATTTTCCACCAGGGCAGCCGCCGCCCCGAGTTGGCGCGCTGCTTCGATGAATTCGTGACCGTCAAATCGCTCGCCTCGCAAAGCGACGAAGAGCTCTTGTGGCGTCGAACGTCGGCTATCGGTGCCAACACTGGTGACGATCGTCTCCTCGTGACCCCGGACGACGCCTCCGGTCGCAACCGCAATCTGGCGCAGAGATTTAGGTTCCATGACTCTTCATCTCCACCGGGTTTTCTTCCAGCGCCCGAGCCGCCACCTCGATATCATCGAAAGGAATCGTTCGGTCGGCGAACTCCTGGTACTTCTCGTGGCCTTTCCCGGCAATCAGAACGATGTCGCGCGGTTGGGCGAGCTGAATCGCCCGGGTGATTGCCTCGCGTCGATCGACTATTGACTCGAATCGCTTACTTCTGAAACCAGCCTCGATCTCTCGTATGATCTGGGCCGGATCTTCCTTTCGTGGATTATCAGAAGTAATGATCGAATAGTCCGCGCTTTGATCGGCAGCTGCGCCCATCAGCGGCCTTTTACTTTTGTCCCGATTGCCGCCACAGCCAAAGACCACAATCAACCGATTCGGGCCTAAATCACGGCAGGTTTTAATCACATTTTGCAAGGCGTCGTCGGTGTGAGCGTAATCGACAAAGACCTGAAATTGCCTGCGAGCCGGTACTGCTTCTAAGCGACCGGGAACTTGCGGAGCTCGGGCCAGTGCCAGGACCCCGGTGCGAACGTCCAGCCCCAGTGCGTGAATTGCGGCGAGCGCGGCCAGCGAATTATAAATATTAACCCTTCCGATCAACGGCAACCTGACCAGAAAACTCTTGCCCTTGATGTCGAGCTGGTAGGAAGTGCCAGTCG
>DASTDH010000463.1:0-4708 GCA_035710445.1 Chthoniobacterales bacterium | reverse complement strand
CTCATGGCATGAAGCCGAGAAATATTGCGAATGGTTGAGCGGCCTAACCGGCAAGTTCTATCGCTTGCCAACCGAAGCCGAGTGGGAACGTGCGGCTCGCGGTGGCGTCGAAGGCGCGCTGTACTCGTGGGGAAATGAACCTGTGTCTCGCCAAAAGTCTGTGCGCTTTTGAAATCAACAGCATGCGAGTTGCCTTCCACAGGTGTCATTCGATAGCAACACGGACATGTTTCATCTTCTGAGGCTCGTGCTGGGCTCGATTCGCCGATGTTTTCGGTACCGATCCATTCTTCTACTCGAGAATCTAGTTCTCAGGCAACAGCTCGCCGTGCTAAAGCGCCGGCGTCCCCGCCCTCGACTTTGCTTAGCCGACAAACTCTTCTGGGTTGCAGTCCGGCGTATTTGGTCGGGCTGGAAACAGTGCCTTGTCATCGTGAGCCCAGACACGGTGGTTCGGTGGCACCGTGCTGGATTTGAGTTGTACTGGCGCGCGATCTCACGGACGCGCAAGGTGTTGGGAAGAAGGAGAATCTCGAAGGAAGTTCGCGATCTGATCTTCAAGATGGTCGCTGAGAATTCCACATGGGGGCGCCTCGCATTCACGGCGAGTTATTGATGCTCGGATTCGACGTCTCTGAACGAACTATCTCTCGATGGATGGAACGCGCTCCGAGAGATCCTAAGCCTGCCAAAGGCTGGCTAACGTTCTTGAGAAACCATCGTGAAGCGATTGCGGCGATGGATTTCTTCACCGTTCCAACCGTTACATTCCGCTTACTCTACTGCTTCTTCGTCATCAGCCATGACCGCAGGCACATCCTGCACTTCAACGTCACACGCCATCCGACTAGCGCCTGGGTAATTCAGCAACTCCGGGAGGCGTTCCCCTTCCAGAGGGGATCGAGGTTTCTGGTCTTTGACCGCGATTCCAAATTCAGTATTGAGGTTGTTGCCGCAGTCCGTTCGTTGAACGTGCTTCCGATTCGAACGTCCATTGAAAGCCCGTGGCAAAATGGAGTGGCCGAGCGGTGGATTGAGAGCTGTCGGCGCGACTTAATCGATCACGTGATCGCGTTCAACGAGGCTCATCTGAAGCGGCTGCTCTCTGAATACGTCTGCTACTACCACGACGATCGGACGCATCTCGCTCTAGCGAAGCAAACACCTCGCAAGCGTTCCCGCTCAGCAGCCAACGGCCGAATCCTATCCTTTTCCCGCCTCGGTGGGTTGCATCACCGCTACGAACGAGCGGCGTAGCTCGCGCTAAGTTTCAGAAGAATTGATTTTGGACGGAAATCGGAGAAATCAATTCGTCCCCGCAACTTCAGTCGGTACGACGAAATTCCTTGTCATATCCGAACTGTGGTCAAGACCAACATCGTCCAAGCCGCTGGCTGCAGTACGCGGACCATTTCCCTGCCGGCCGGATTTGTGGCGAACGACAGGCAATCCGGACGGGGGATCCGGAATTACTTGTCTTAAACTTTTGTGCGGTAGTCTGTGATTGTAGTCGGAATCTGTCCGTACGAAGAACTCAAACTGAATGAACCGCTTGCACTTGCGGCTCCGTCACAGATACCTTTGTCCCTCGCCAAATCCCATCCGCCAACAAAACCGCACACGTAGATGACATTTACTCGGGAAAAGTTGTGTTCCGCGCTGCTCTACTCTCCGTCGTCGAGTGTTGCGTGGAAAACAACGCGACCGCACTGCCCAAAGCTATTCAGGCCCTCTTCGGTCGGCTCGTTGGTCAGGGTCTTTGCGCCGTATCTTCTGCGAATGCTGGAACTAGACGCGTTTTGGGTTAAACACGGCAATATCCTGCAAATGTCCGTGCCTCGCCGCATATCTGGCGTCGCATCGAGACGAACCCTGATTGCAGAATATTACCGGCCGCGAGCGGACCGTAATCGGGAACGTTTGCCCCGACTGAGTTTGGGGACAACTGACGAGCCTAGAATCGATTGTTCAAGAGTGTCTAGTCCGTCAGGCCACTTCCGAACTCGGTATAGATATTGAAACTGCAATAAAGCGTAGCTAATAACACGGCCAGGGTGTTGCCGGATGGTTTGTATCGACACACTTGCTCGTGACAGCGGTGATGCGCCCTCCCTTAGCATTGAAAACTGCGGAGTTCGTTCGCGAGGGGAAGTCTGTAGATGATTCTTGCGCTTCGCGGATGAGCGCCAATAGATGACTGACGGACGCCGACTTGAAAAAAGAGGCTCCTTTTTCTGAGAAGGTAACCCGAAAAGCCTAATCGACGTGCGGGAGTTCCTCACAGATAGCGAGGGACCCGACGCCGAAATCCAGCCCATCGGTTATGTAAAACTTAAATTCCTAGCGGCCTTCGGCTTTGCGGTTAGAATTGTCCATATCAGATACTATCACCCAATGTCCCTCTGTTTTCCTGCGCAATGTGAGGGTAAATTTCCCCAAGTCTGGTTCACCCTCTTGTCTGGCAAAGCCACCGATGATGTAGCCGATGTTGCCTTCCATGGCGAAGGCGATGGCGCGAAGTGAAAGAGGTCCTCCGGCATTTGCGTAAAGCCGCTCAATTTCTGCCCGGCCCTTCACAGGCGGACTCCCGTCTGCGAGCACATAGCCGTCCACAGCAAAAAGCTTTGCCAACGCGTGCGCGTCGTGCCGTTGCCATGCCTCCTCATAGTCGTGCAGCAGATGCTGCAACGAAACCGGCAGATCCACACTTGCCGCGGTACGAGTCGGAGTAGCTGTGGCTTGAACCAGCGAACAGAATATGCCCACACAGATAAATGCCTTCCACATCGTCACCTCCTCCTCATAAGGCAGTCGTTCGAAGCTGTTCCGGCGTCCATAGGTCAAATCAGATCAGAAACTCCAATGCCGCACCAGGAAGTTCTAGCAGAACCGCGAGGCCAACGAGTATCGCAGACGAAAGGCAATCTACCGCATTTGAGTCTTTTGGCCGTATTCTGCCGCTTGGTCACTGAAAATTTCCTTCTCATCCCAAACTCGTTTGCCCGTGAATCACACTTCGATATCTTCCGGACACCCTGACGAGGGGTAGGCCCTCTTAAAGAGCAACCGACACGTTAGATTTCCTATCTCTCTCCAGAATTCGAAATTCCGACTCAGTCTTAATGATCGCTTCGAAGCAGCCAGGGAGTTTTTTAACGACAGTTGGCTTATCTGAATACCATTCAGGTGAGATGCCAGATATGCGGCGTGTTCACGCTCGTTTGCGCCCTGTTTCTGGCGGAATTGCTGGTGGTCGACTCCGGTTCCCATCCCACGAGCACTCAAGAGTGGCCGAGGCAGCCCGGCGCAACCGAGACCGAACTCAGATCGACTCTGTCCCGACCGACTCGTCCAGGTCTCATCTCAGGTGCGGCACCTTTAGGAGTGCCTACGCTTCCACCACTGAGAATCGCGATCCTTGGGGATCAGCGTCGCCTCGACGACGTCCTTCAGTCTGGCCATGCTTCTGCGGTCTCCGCATTGGCATTTGGCCCTGACGGAAAATGGCTAACCGTCATCGGGCTCATCACTAATGGTCAGAGCATGAAAGTGGTGGATCGATCCTGAGAGATGTCATTCGTGAGCAGGACCAGCTCTCTCTGTCATCGTCTAAGGTCAAGCGATTCATCTTCCAGGAGGGAAAGCATGGACGGCCTTTGGCGCGACCTTCGGCATGGATTTCGCATGCTCACAAAGAGTCCAACCTTTACCGTGGTTGCGGTTTTGTCCCTCACAATTGGTATCGGCGCAAACACCGCGATATTCAGCGTTATTGACGCGATGCTGCTCTCGTCGCTTCCAGTAAAGAAGCCCGAGCAGCTTATGTTCATCAGATTTCCTTCCCACCGAACACCGGAGGCGCTCACATACGGCGGTTACAGAAACGGGATCTCCTACCCCGTATTCGATGATTTGGAGGAACGAACGAGTGCTATCGCAGCTGTCTTCGGGTACGCGCCGATGGGATACGAGAAGGACCAAATCGAAGTGAGGATTGACGGCCGATTCAGCTTCGCAGAAGCGGACATGGTGAGCGGAGATTTTTTTTCCGTTCTGGGCGTCACGCCGATCGCTGGTCGAACCATCGGCCCAGCGGATGAAGCGAGCGGGTCACCGCCTGCAGCGGTCATTAGCTACGGCTATTGGTCGCGGCAATTCAGCAGATCAGCGACAGCGCTCGGCAAGTCAGTGCTCTTGAACGGTGTGTCCTTTACCATCGTGGGCGTGGCGCCGCGCGAGTTCTTTGGAATCGAACCGGGGCGGACGCCGGATTACTGGATTCCGATAGTCGACCATCCCGCATTTTGCCCTTGGGTCAGCGGAGTAGTTCGTCCGTTTCCCATTCACGACGTGAATTGGTGGTGGATGGAATCCGTCGCGCGGCTCAAGCCTGGGGTCAAGCTAGAAATAGCTCGAGCCCAGATCGAGGATTCGATCCATCGAAGTATGGTGGCGCGTCTGAATCCCCCGCCGAGTGCTGACGAATTCCCCGTGGTGGTTCTCGAGCCACTCGCGAGTGGACTGCCTCGAATGCAAAGCCAATACGCAAAGCCCCTCTACCTGTCAATGGCGGTCGTGGCGATGGTGCTGCTGATTGCCTGCGCAAACATCGCTTCGCTGCTTATGGCCCGCGCCAGCGCGCGACAGAAGGAGGTTGGCATCCGCCTCTCGATGGGCGCCTCGCGGAGCCGGTTGATTCGACAGCTTC
>DASTDH010000462.1:0-2019 GCA_035710445.1 Chthoniobacterales bacterium | reverse complement strand
GGCAAAACTGAGTTCGGCATCGATCCTGGCGACCTTGACGACGTAACCCGTGGGAAATATGGGCGGATTCTTGACCCCGATATCATCCATGTGCAGGCAGACGGGAAAGAGCGAGAGTGAGAGGTTCCTGATTTCCACCTGCTTTCCAGTTTTCTGTTGCAGGTAGGCGATGATGCGCGGCCGGTAGCGATTCGGATTGATCAGCGACGGAATGGCAAAAACAAGCGCGGCCAGAAGAGCCGACACAATTCCGGCAACGATCAAACGCTTTTTGTTGCGGATGGTCATCAGGAGGAACTCATTTCCTTACGGCTGAGCTATCGGCGGCTGTACGATATTCAGAAAACGTCAGAATCCTTTGAATATCCAGACTTTTCACGAAAAGGATTCTGGCGCTGGCCCGTACCTCGAGACGCTTCGGCACCCAGACCGCGTCGCCGACGCAAGTTTGCTCCAAGACGATGTGCGAGCCAGCCTGAACGCGGGCCACAAAGAGTCCCATCGAAAATGACTGAGTGACGCGGCCGTCGACCTTGACCCAGCCGAAATCTTGCTCGTCAATCCACAACTTGCCTTCGACCTTGGAGAACATCTTGCCGTACTTGCCACGGGCGCGATACCCCGGGTGTGGCGTGGCTTGAAGAATGTAAGCGGCTCTGCCGCCAATCGTTTCTTCGCCGAGTAGATGAAAATCGAAGGCGTCCAGCACCTCGCACAGAAAGGATCTGGTTTCCTGATCCTTTTCGAGTCGTGCAGTTTTCTGCGCGGGCGATTCGAACTTCAGCCGATCGAAGTCCGCCTTTCGTTTTCTGTTTTCTTCGGCTGATGGAAGTTGTCCGTTGTGCTCGATGAGCTGCTCGAAGTGCACATCGTTGACGAACACCATTCTGGATACGGAAATGTCTTCGGATTTGACATGGCCGAGCGAGTCGATGCGGCGATCCTCATCGCGCTCCAGATAGGAGTAATGGTCGCGCGCCTGCCAACTGCGCTCGGAGGCAGCGACGGAGAGGCTTACGATTTCGCGAGCATCCAGAACCTTTGCCGAACTCTCCGCCAGCTTCGGGCCGGCATTTTGGCCGCAGAGTGCCGTCGATGCCGCGAACACCACGGCGACGATCACTAGCCGGCTGAAGAGGGTGTGCATTCCGGACTCGAGGGAAGCGGGAATTCAATCCACGGGACAATCAAGAGCCATTAGGAAGCTAGCATGGCGAGCGTTGAACATCTGTCCTGAAAAGTGCAGTGCGGATGCATGAAGTGTGCGACGCCGCAGTTGGGCACGATGATGATCGAGGATTGTCCTGTGCTGCACGGGGCGACGGCGGGGTATCGGTTCGAGGATAGAAGAACCAGCGTCGAAATCAGCGAGTGCGGTTCTTACTTGAAAATGGGCGGCTCGCCGGGAGCGGTGCTCTCCCGGCAAGCCGTCGCTCTATCACTGCCCAGCTCGTTCTGATTCGTTGCGTGGTGCGCCCTTATCCAGGGAATTGACTAGATGACGGCCGGTTACTGGCACGATCATCGTTCTGCTTCTTACGATGTCCTTTGCTTTGATCGCACGCCCGTAAACCTGTTCGCTTGCATCATCGTCGGGCCGAAGCGTTGAGCCTTCCAACGAGATACCGGCAAATACGCCGCGCGAACGCGAGTAGCTGAGAATCTCCGCACGCATCCAGGCATCGGTGTTCGCTGACGCATCGCGTCCTTTGGGGCCTCCCGCAACGGAAGCGTCTGCGCCCAACTTAACCTTGCTGCTCAGAATTGATTCCATGCCTCGATCGTTCATCACCAGCAGGATCAAATCCGTCGCTTCGCCGCCGATTTGAAATCCAACGCTGCCGCCTTCGAGCGCGTACATTGCCGGAGATCCCCACGGTCCCTTGAAATGTTCGCCCTTCCGGCAAACCATCGCGCCGCGTCCGTAGCTCGCGCCGACGCCAAACGCCAGCTTCTTCACGGATGGAAACACAATGACGCATTCAGCCTTTTCCAGCAGCTCCTGGGGAATGTTGTCTG
>DASTDH010000461.1:0-11338 GCA_035710445.1 Chthoniobacterales bacterium | reverse complement strand
GATATCCGAGGAGAGCAGGTAAGACTTTGCGAAAATAATGTACCCGTACATTTGCGCACCGAACAGCCCTTTGTTGACTGATCATGGAAGGAATAGTGTAAGTTTGCGGCGGCTGGAGACCCCTCTGTGATTGAGCTGTCGCGATATGTCTTCGAAGCTTTGCGGAACGATGAAGAGTCTGTCCTCTATCGCGGGCGGAGGGAGGAAAATTCATCTCAGGCCGCCTCCGCAAGCTACGGCGCGCCCTTAATCTTGGGTGAGGCTAAGGTTAGCCAAGAGCGGCGACGAAGCGGCTCGCGTAGTCGGGTTCTGGTGCTTGCGCCCGCCAAGGAGAAACCCGGGCCCGAGAGTCTGAAACGATTGGAGCATGAATTTTCTCTCAAAGAAGAGCTCGATCCAGCATGGGCTGCACGGCCGGTCGCAAAGACTGTCCACTGGGACCGTCCGGTCCTCGTGCTGGAGGATCCCGGCGGCAGGCCGCTTGATCAACTGCTTACTCAGCCATTGGACTTAGGGTCATCCTTGCGTCTGGCTACTAGCCTCGCGACTGCGATCGGACACCTGCATCGACGCGGCATGATCCATAAGAACGTCAAACCTGCCAATGTTCTGGCAGATTCTGCGACTGGCCAGGTCTGGCTGATGGGTTTTGGGATCGCTTCACAGCTGCCACGCGAGCGCCAATTTCCCGAACCTCCTGAATTCATTGCAGGAACCCTCGCCTACATGGCGCCCGAGCAGACCGGGCGGATGAATCGTTCCATTGATTCCAGGAGCGACCTTTACGCCTTTGGTGTCACACTTTACGAGATGCTCACGGGTGTGCTTCCCTTCACCGCCGCCGATCCGATGGAATGGGTCCATTGCCATGTTGCAAGGCAACCAACGCCCCCGGATGAGCGAGCCAAAGGGATCCCCAGAACGGTCTCGACCATCGTTATGAGGCTGCTGGCCAAGACTGCCGAAGATCGCTATCAAACGGCAGCCGGCGTCGAAGCCGACCTTAGAAGATGCCTTGCCGAGTGGGAAAAGGTTGGGGGTATCGATTCGTTTTCTCTCGGCACGCACGATGCATCGGACCGGCTCTGGATCCCTGAAAGGCTGTATGGTCGTGATCGGGAGGTCAAGGTGCTGCTCGACGCCTTCGAACGTGTTGTGGTCGGCGGAAGTTCTGGGTTGGCGCTGGTGTCCGGTTATTCCGGTATTGGCAAGTCCTCGGTCGTTAACGAATTGCAGAAAGCGATTGTGCTGCCGCGCGGCCTATTTATTGCCGGGAAATTTGACCAACATAAGCGAGACATTCCGTACAGCACATTTGCACAGGCATTCCAGTCCCTGATCGGGCAGATCTTGGGCAAGAGCAAGGAAGAGGTAGACCATTGGCGGGAGATCATCCGGCAGGCCGTCGGCCCGAACGGGCGGCTCATCACCAACCTTATCCCGGAGCTTGATCTAATTATCGGTCAACAGTCGCCTGTTCCGCCGCTTCCGCCCCAGGAAACGCAACACAGGTTCCAGGCGGTTTTCCGGCGGTTCCTTGGCGTATTCGCCCGAAAAGAACACCCGCTTACCGTTTTTCTCGATGATCTTCAGTGGCTTGATGCCGCGACCCTCACCCTCATCGAACATCTCGTCAGTCATCCCGACGTCAAACATCTTCTGATCATCGGCGCATACCGGGACAACGAACTGAGCACGTCTCATCCTTTTATGCTGACGCTGGACTCGATCCGCAAAGCCGGCGTGGTCGTGGACGAGATCGTTCTCAAGCCTCTCTCGCTCAAGGACGTGAACCAGTTTATCGCGGACGCTCTCCGTTGTGAACGAGTACGTTCCAAACCTCTCGCGCAGCTCGTGCACAAAAAAACTGCGGGCAACCCTTTTTTTGTGATCCAGTTCCTCACTGCGCTGGCCGAAGAACATCTGGTAGAATTCGATGCACGCGGGCCGGCCTGGAGCTGGGATCTGGCTCGGATCCGCGCCAAAGGCTACACCGACAACGTCGTGGATCTGATGGCCGGAAAGCTGAGCCGTTTGCCTGCCACGACGCAGGAGGCATTAGGACAGCTTGCCTGTCTGGGGAACGTTGCCGAAATCGCTACCATCGCGCTGGTTCAACGAACATCGGAGAAGCAGATCCACGCCGATCTCTGGGAGGCGGTTCGCGCCGGACTGGTTTTCCGGCTGGATAGCGCCTACACATTCCTCCACGATCGCGTGCAGGAGGCGGCCTATGCGCTTATCCCTGAAAGCGAGCGATCGGCGGTCCACCTCAGGATCGGCCGATTGTTCGCGTCACGGACGGCATCGGAAGAAACGGAAGAAAAGATCTTTGAGATCGTCAACCAGCTCAATCGCGGTATCGCGTTGATCGATTCGCCGGAGGAACGAGTACGGGTCGCCGAACTCAATCTGGTTGCTGGTAAGCGGGCTAAGAGTTCGACGGCTTATGCTTCGGCGCTGACGTATTTTGTTGCGGGGCGCGCGTTGCTGGCACAGGAGAGCTGGGAGCAGCATTACCCGCTCACCTTCGTGCTGGAGTTCCAGCGGGCCGAATGCGAATTTTTGACCGGCGATTTCGCTGCGGCGGAAGAAAGGCTTTCGATGTTATCGCGCCGCGCCGGGAACCTGGTCGACAGTGCCGCCGTCACGCGCCTGCAAACGGAACTCTACGCTACCTTGGATAAGGGCGAGCGTGCGGTCGAGGTGGCCCTCGAATATCTACGACGCGTGGGAATCGACTGGTCGCCGCACCCAACGAAGGAGGAGCTCCGGCAGGAATACGAGCGGATCTGGCAACAGCTCGGCGATAGACCGATCGAAGCACTGGTGGACTTACCCGCGATGACGGACCCAACCTGCCGCGCAACTCTCGACGTTCTTACGGCAGTCGAGGAACCCGCCTATTTCACCGACGAGAATCTGCAGTGCCTGGTTATCGCTCGGATGGCAAACTTCAGCCTGGAACACGGCAACAGTGATGGATCATGCGTCGCCTACGTTCAACTGGGCTGGCTGGTAGGCTCGCGTTTCGCCGACTACCAGGCCGGGTTCCGCTTTGGCAAGCTTGGTCTCGATCTGATGGAGAAGCGTGGACTGGAGCGTTTCAGGGCCCAGGTCTCGCAATGCTTCGGCTACTTTGTCAATCCCTGGTCAAGGCATTTACGCACCGGTCTTGGATTGCTGCGACGCTCTTTTACCACGGCCCAGGAAGCCGGAGACGTCAAATATGCGGTGTTTTCCTGCGATCGGTTGGTCAACCTTCTTCTTGCCGCCGGAGACCCGCTTGATGTCGTGCAGCGCGAGGCCGAAAACGGGCTCGAGTTTGCACGAAAAGCAAATTTTGGTTACGTCGTCGACATAATCATTGGACAGCTCAGGCTCATCCGGACTCTCCGGGGCCTGACGCCGAACCTCTCCTCTTTCAACGATTCGGAGTTCGATGAGAGCCGGTTCGAACGGCATCTGGAAGCCGACCCGCATCTGGTATTTGCCACTTGCTGGTATTGGATCCGCAAGCTGCAAGCGCGCTTCTATGCGGGCGACTACGCGTCCGCCCTTGGGGCAGCGGCGAAGGCTGCGCCGCTATTGCAGACGCCAGGACATTTCGAGTCGGCCGAATACCTTTTCTATGACGCGCTCGCGCGAGCAGCGCAATGTGACGCTGCCTCGTCCGAGCAGCGGACCCGACATCGCGAGGTGCTCGCCACCCACCACCAGCAGATCGTTGTACTGGCCAAGAATTGCCCGGAGAATTTCGGCGACCGCGCGACATTGGTCGCCGCCGAGATCGCTCGGATCGACGGTCGCGACCTCGACGCAATGCATCTGTATGAGGAAGCCATTCATTTGGCGCGTGAGAACGGCTTCATCCAAAACGAAGCGGTCGCCCACGAGGTGGCTGCGCGGTTTTACGCCGCGCGCGGTTTCGAGACATTCGCCCAAACTTACTTTAGGAACGCACGCTACTGCTATCTTCGCTGGGGGGCGCTCGGAAAGGTGCGGCAGATTGACCAGCGACACCCTCCGTTGCATCAGGAAGGAACTCCCTCCTCAGTCGCTACGATCGAAACACCCGTTGAGCAGCTGGACCTGGGGACAGTGATGAAGGCGTCGCAAGCGGTCTCCGGCGAGATTGTGCTGGAGCATTTGGTCGAAACGCTGATGGTGATCGCGGTCGAACATGCGGGAGCCGAGCGCGGACTTCTCATTCTGCCGCATGGCGAAGAGCACCGGATCGCGGCCGAAGCCAGGACCGGCAATGACGAGGTCGAGGTCCGCCTCCGACAAACCTCGGTGACGCCTTCCGACTTGCCCGCCTCGCTGCTTCGCTATGTGATCCGAACCCAGGAGAGCGTGATTTTGGATGACGCCTCGGTTCAGAACCTGTTCCTGGAGGACGAATACATTCGACAGCAGCGTCCCAGATCCATTCTTTGCCTGCCGCTGATGAAGCAGGCCAAGTTGATGGGCGCGCTTTATCTGGAGAACAACCTGGCGCCCCAGGTGTTTACGACGAAGCGACTGTCCATGCTGAAACTCTTGGCATCACAGGCCGCGATCTCCTTAGACCATGCACGATTGGTTGCAGAACTGACACAAGAAAACAGCGATCGAAGGAAAGCCGAGGAAGCTCTGCGCGCCAGTGAGGAGCGATGGCGCGAGCTGGCTGAGAATTCATCTGCCGGCATTGCTTTGATTGCTCGGGACGGCCACTTCATCGCAGCCAACCTGGCTCTTCAGAAAATGCTCGGCTATTCCGAGGACGAACTCCAGGGACGCACCGTTTCTAACATCAGCCATGAAGAGGATCGTGCTGCCAGCGACGCTCTTATAGCGGAGGCCGGAGGAGGACAGAGACGAGTCTATCGCGTTGAAAAGCGCTACCTTCGCAAAGATGGTAGAGTCATGTGGGCAGACGCCAGCACGGTCTTCGTCCCGGCCAGTGGAAGTACCGCCGCCTTTTTCTCGATGGTTATCGTAGATATAACCGAGCGCAAACGGGCAGAAGAAGAGCTCCATCGAAAAGAGGCTTCCTTACGTGAAGCGCAAACCGAACTGGCTCACGTCAGCCGGGTGACGACCATGGGAGAAATGGCTGCGTCCATTGCCCACGAAGTCAACCAACCGCTGGCAGGCATCGTAACTAACGCCAACGCCACCCTGCGCTGGCTGGCCGGGGATCCGCCTAACCTGGAGGAAGCTCACGAAGCTATCAGGCGCATTGCTCGCGATGGAAAGCGGGCCGGCGATGTGGTCTCAAGGATGTGGGCCATCTTTAAGAAGGCCGGCACGACCAAGGAACGGTTGGATATTAACGGAGCTATTGAAGAAGTTGTCATCCTTGCGCAAAGCGAAGTGCAGCGAAATCGGGTGTCACTCAGGATTCAGCTGGCTAAAGATTTGCCACTCATATTGGGAGATAGAATCCAACTGCAACAAGTGATTCTCAATTTGCTGGTCAACGCCATTGAAGCCATGAGTGAAGCGGACGAAGGTCCGCGAGAGTTGTGGGTCAGTTCGCAAAAAGCTATTGGGATCCGCGCTGAATCGGAGAGAGATACGATCGCTGAGAAAGCTTTAACCGACTCCGAATGGAGCCAGGTATTGATAGCAGTGCGAGATTCAGGTCCGGGACTGGATCCGAAGCGTCTCGATCGTCTCTTTGACGCCTTTTATACGACTAAGCCTCAGGGCCTGGGCATGGGGTTGGCGATCAGCCGTTCGATTGTCGAAGCTCACGGAGGACGGCTGTGGGCAAAGGCCAATACGCCCCGTGGCGCCCTGTTTCAATTTACGTTGCCGGTTCGTGATCAAAGGATCTCCTGAAGCAAGCGCGGGAAAAGAAAAGGCTCAGTCAACAATTCTGATCCTCCGCTGTTTTGAATGGGTAGTAGCTTGTTGGGTCGCTCTCATCCGCCGAACGCTAAAGGTTTGAGGATCCGAGCAAATTGCTGGCTCTGATGGCATGATAGGGTGCGATGAGACCAGACGAACTTTTCGAAACGCCGCTGCAACTTGCGGAAACACCGTGGCGGGTAGTACGAGGTGACTTTAGTGGTGGGCCTCAGCCAATTTTCGTGGCAGATAAGATTCGGGCCTCTAATTAGAGATTTCGAAGCAGCAGCGCGGTGCTTCCCCATGCTGGCAGCGCTCCTTTAATGGAACGCCGATAATTTCGGAAAGAAGCGCTTCTGCTATCAGGCAGGCTTCCGGATGATGGACAGTAACTGCAGAAAATACACAACCATTTCCGTGGATGAATCGCTTCCCATCGCCCTCCCGGACTGTGATATCACCCCCGAGGGTCTTAAGCAGACTCAGGGCAAATTCAATCCGCTGATTGCGCGTCTTGCCTTTGACGTGATCGAGATGTTCGTCCGCAGCCGTGCGCCCAATCTCTCGCAGACTCGCTTGCAATTCTTGAGGAGATAGTTGCCGGGCAAAAACCGTGAGAGCATGGCGCAGTAACGAACCATAGGCGGTCGGAAAAAGCTGTTCCGCTTCGGGCGTAAGGCTGTATAAAACATGAGGCTTACGAAAGCCGCGCCGCATGCCGAGTTGCTGAATCAGGCCATCGCGTTCAAGGCTGGTAAGATGAGAGCGGATAGCGTTTTCGGTTAACGCCAATGCCTCAGCAAGTTCGTTGACGGTGCGGCTCTCGGTTCGGAGCAGGGCGAGAATTTTGCCTCGCGAGCTGGCTAGAAAGCGCTGGCGCCATCCTGGGATCTTCACGGTTCAAGTATGGGCTAAGCAGCAAATAACGCAAAAAACAATTGACTTATTATTTCACGCACGTCTATTCATTTCTAGTACGTGAGTTCTGCAGTCAACAACTCTTCACGTTAATACAGTTCTTTATTCAGCGGATCCTGGGTGTCGTGGCGCTGTGATCACGCTGCGCTATTTGGACTGCTCGGTTCTTCAGCCGGCAATTCACCCGGTGAAAAATACGCGGTGTCCGAGACATGGCGCAGCCTTGTGCAGACGCAGGCACCCAAAAGAATCCTCGGGAAGCCATCTAATCCGAAGGAGAAAAAAATGAAGAAGCTAGTAGTATGTATCGCTACATGTTTGCTCGTGGCGCCTGGTTTTGCGGCGGCGAACCAGGTCTCCTGTACGATATCCTCTACTTCGGCGACCCGGCCTAGCATTCGGTAAGAGATGCCAAACAAAAGCGAGCGGTGTTCTGTAAAAACGTCGATCACGGCAGAGTTTATCCACCTACACTTTAAGTGATCATCTGGGTGAAAGCACGATGCGAGTCTTGGTCAAACTAACACTGCACCCGGTGGAATCCGGAATCCAACGTTAAACCGATTCCATCCATTGATGGCAACGATGAGAAGCGTCAAATTAAGTAACTCGCCTTCGTTGAATTCGGAGCTTGCCTCGGCGAAGACTTCGTCGGGAACCTGACCATCGTTGAGTCGGGTTAAGGCTTCCGTCCATGCTAACGCCGCGCGTTCGCGCCGGGAATAGACCGCCCCTTCTCTCCAGGCGTCAAGCAGATAGAGCCGGTTATCGCTCTCACCTCGCTTCTTCGCATCCCGAAAATGCATATCGATACAGAAGGCGCATCGATTGATCTGGGAAGCTCGGAGTTTAACCAGTTCCATCAGGGACGGCTCCAGTCCGCATTGATTGACCGCCTTCTGCAGAGCCAGCATCGCGGAGAATGCGACCGGCGAGGCATGCGGACCGGTTAGGCGTGGTTTGTGGGTTTGCTCTAACGTCGATTTGTCATTCATCTCACTAGAGCAGACGAATGACCTTATGATTTTGTGACAGGGGGGTCAGCGAACGCCAACGAACGACAGCGAACGTCAACGGAGGGCGGCGAACGACAGGGATGTGTTTGGCGCCAGAACGAAAAGCGCTCCGTCCCGGAGGGACAGACGAAAGTAGCCCCGTACTTTAGTGCGGGGTTCGCGTTCCAAAGATCCGTCCGTCCCGGAGGGGACGATAGAAAACATCCAGGTCCTTCGGTTGTCCAAGCTTTCGCTAACCAAGTGAAATTAGAGGCCCGCAAAAGTCGCGATTTTCTATCGTCCCTTACCGGGACGCAACGCGAAAAAACGGATATCACCCCGCACTAAAGTGCGGGGCTACTATCTTTTGATCCCTGGCGGGACGGCCCGAGTTCTCGGAAGTGACAAGTGACCGGTCCGTAAGCTAGCGAATTTCTTTGGACCCAACCTCATCCGCCGCGGTGGACGGGGGCTACTTTCGCTTGCCTCATCCCAGGACTGATCACGTTCGCTAACCAACTGAAATTGGAAACCGCGAGGTCAAAACGTTGAAAGGACTGCGCCGCTAGAACCTGTCGCTCTATTGTTGCAAGCGCTATCCGTCCGCGCGATGGTCTTTTGTTCCCCACCCCATGGGCACCACCCACTCTCCGGACGTCGTATTCAATCAGCCGCCGCCGTTGGAAAATTACAATCTTTTCGACAGCGACCCTGCACTGAAAGATGCGGTTCATCGCGAAAGCGGCGATTGGATTGAGGCGGAAGCGCGCAAGCTTGGAGAACTACTGGGCAAGCCGGAAACGATTCAATTAGGCGCACTGGCCAATCGGTTTACTCCGGAGCTGCGGACGCACGATCGATTCGGCAATCGCATCGACGAAGTAGCGTATCACCCGGCCTACCATGCGCTGATGCGCATCGGTGTTGAGGCGCAAACCCATTGCCTGCCCTGGTCGGAAAAGCGTTCCGGAGCACACGTCGCGCGATCCGCTTTGGCATTCCTTCGACATCAGATCGATGAAGGTACGAGTTGCCCGTTGACGATGACATTTGCAGCGATCCCGTCGCTTCGATTGCAGCCGGACCTCGCAGCGGAATGGGAGCCGCGAGCGCTCTCATCCATCTATGACCCGCAATCGATACCGGCTTCCCAAAAGCAGGGAGTGCTTTTCGGGATGGGGATGACTGAACGTCAAGGCGGCAGCGACGTACGAGCGAATACGACATCGGCCGAAGCAGTCAACAGCGGTGGTCCGGGCCGGGAGTATATCATCACGGGACACAAATGGTTCTGTTCAGCACCGATGTGTGACGCCTTTCTCATCCTCGCTCAAGCGGCAAGTGGACTCTCCTGCTTTTTATTGCCTCGCTGGCGGCCGGATGGAACCAGAAACGCCTTTCATCTCCTGCGCTTGAAGGACAAGCTTGGTAACCGTTCGAATGCATCGAGCGAAGTAGAGTTCAGCCACGCGTGGGCTCGATTGATCGGTGAAGAAGGTCGCGGAATCGCAACGATTATGGAGATGGTACGTCATACCCGATTGGATTGTGCCGTCGGATCGGCCGCATCCATGCGAAAAGCGGTCGCCGAAGCCACCCATCATGCCGCGCATCGATCGGCTTTCGGTCGCCTCCTGATTGATCAGCCGTTGATGCGAAATGTTCTGGCCGATTTGTGCCTCGAATCGGAAGCGGCGACCACTCTGGCCTTTCGTCTCGCCCGCGCCTTTGATCGCTCAGGCGAAGACGCGCGCGAGCAAAAGTTCGCTCGCATTGCTACCGCCATTGCCAAGTATTGGATCACCAAGCGAACGCCGGCGGTTGTTGCCGAAGCTTTGGAGTGTTTGGGCGGAAACGGCTACGTAGAAGAGTCTCCGCTTCCTCGACTGTACCGAGATGCTCCATTGAATTCGCTCTGGGAGGGCGCCGGCAATCTCCAATGCCTGGATGTTCTGAGAGCCATGCAAAAGGATCCGGCTACAGTCGAAGCTCTTCAGCAGGAGCTTGCGTCGGTCAGAGGAGTTAACTCGATCTTCGATCATTTCGTTGAATCTCTCATTTCGATTCGACAGCCGGAAACCGGCGCAGAATTTGGCGCGCGCTGGCTGGTGGAGAAACTGGCGCTCGCTTTGCAAGCCGCCGCATTAATCCAGGGTGGAAATCCAGGAATCGCCGACCTTTTCTGCCGGGCGCGTCTAACCGAGAAACTTGGCCTCGCTTTCGGAACCTTGCGATCGACTGACGGCGTTGGGTTACTGCTGGAACGCGCGACGCCGAGGGCGAATAGCCGATAGCCGATTGGTGGCTAGCGGCGACTGTCCCGGTTATTGCTATGGCGCCGCAAGCCAAAAAATAGGAGCGAAGGGATTGGTATGGCTGACCAGAGCGCGCAGTCGCAATCGCTCGGGATCACCTCTGACGTTCTCTTCGGCCGAACTAGCCCAAGGCGACTGCGACCTTAGGTAAGCGTGAACCAGTCGCTTCGTTTGCATTCTCCGATTGAGCAAGAGACGGGCCTTGGTAGGACAGTCGCCGCTACCACATTATCGCCAACATCGGCTATCGGCTATCTGCCCTCTGCCTGCGCCGTACCAGTCATCCCGGGTCAGCGGCAAACCGCTACGGCCCTCATCGGGCTTGAGCAACAGTGCCTGATACACATTCAACGCGCCCGAGGCAAAGCCGTACGCTGAACCTGGTAGGAATAGCTTCCACACCCGATAGGTCGGCTCGTCCACTACTTGCAAAGCCTCATCGTGATGAAGTTCCAGACGGCGGGTCCAATGACGCAACGTGATCGCGTAATGCTCGCGCAGACTCTCCACGTCTCGGACCTCGAAGCCAGCCTCTTCGGCGTAGCGTAGCGTCGCATTGATGGGCACGAGATCGCCGTCCGGAAAGACGTAACGAGTGATAAAGGTCGGACTCTTGGGCCGAGGCTCGCCAGCGCGCAAAGCAATACCATGGTTGAGAAAGACTCCGCCTGACCGAAGCAGCTGCCAGGCATGCCGGAAATACAGCGGGAGCCGAATTTCGCCTACGTGCTCGAACATGCCGACGCTGACCAGCTTGTCGAATCCACCGACTTCGTTAAGATCGCGGTAGTCGCGAAGTTCTGCCCGACAGCGGCTTTGCAAGCCGGCCTGGGCGATACGTTCATTAGCCAGCTTGGCCTGATTTACACTGAGAGTGATACCCATCGCCTCCGCACCATAATACCGGGCTGCGTGGATAATCAGGCCGCCCCAGCCGCAGCCAATGTCGAGCAGCCGGTCGCCGCTGCGCAATCGCAACTTCCGGCACAAATAGTCGAGTTTGCGCGTCTGAGCGGTGTCCAGATCATCATCGGCGGTTTCAAAGTAAGCGCAGGAGTAGACCATTCGTTGGTCGAGCCATAGTGCGTAGAAATCATTGGACACATTATAATGATAGGTCACTGCCTGCCGGTCTCGCTCGACCGAATGAAGCTCTCCGGATAGTTTGACCGGTCTTTGTCCGTTTCGTTCGGGCCCACCGTCATTGGACATTTGAGACAGGTTCCAACCGACCCGCAACACAGTGGAGATCGGCCAGTGGCGACCAGTCAA
>DASTDH010000460.1:0-9376 GCA_035710445.1 Chthoniobacterales bacterium | reverse complement strand
TATGGAAGAATGGAAGAATGGAAGACTGGAAGAATGGAAGATTGGAAGGATGGAAGGATGGATGGACGCGGGGATCGAGTCTTTAGGGGTTAGAACCTAACAATAGAATTCAGCCGGATTGAGCGTGTCTGATATCACTGTCAGAAACGATCCATCCATCCAATCTTCCAATCTTCCAATCTTCCATCCTTCCATATGGGCAATAGGTTATCCCCTATCATCCATTCTCCGACTCCCCCTGAGCCATTCGCAATACCTCGGCAATGTGCAGCGGCCGGCGGTTGGTGTTTTGAACGATCTGCTCGCGGCAGCTGAAACCATCGGTTACCACCATCGTGTCCGGGTCGGCTGAACGTACCGCCGGTAACAGGACGCGCTCTCCGAGCGCTTGCGAAACAGTGACCTTGGCTTTCTCGAAGCCGAACGGACCAGCCATGCCGCAGCAGCCGCTATCGAGCGATTTCAGCGCGACTCCCATCCGTTTGAGCAATACTTCTTCATCGCCAAACTTGAGCATGGCTTTGTGATGGCAATGGCCGTGCAACAGAACTTTCTTGCCCGGCCAACTGGGAGGTTGAAAGTCTTTTTGGGTTTGCAGAAAACTACTGAGCGTAAAGGTCTGTTGGCTGAGCCGATGAGCAACGCCGTGATGCGGGAACAGGCCACGCAGTTCGTCACGGAAAACGCTGGCACAACTTGGCTCCAGCATAATCACTGGCAGACCGGAATTAACGTAAGGCGCGAGTGCAGCGAGAATTTTCCGCAGATAGTTGTTCGCCGCAGGCAGCAGCCCAAAATCGTAGAGCGGACGACCACAGCAAAGATGTTCCCGCGTTTGTGGGACAAGGACAGCAAAGCCGGCCCTTCGCAGTACTTCCCAAGCGGCCCGAGCGATATCGGGTCGAAAATAATTGTTAAATGTGTCGGCAAACAAAACGACTTCACGCCCTGAGCCGGCGCCAGCCGGTTGCTTTCTGACCCAATTGACGAAGGTCTGCTCAGCAAACTTCGGGATCTCGCGTTGCCGAGCAACCCGTAACAGCGTTTTTATAAGCGGGTTAAATACGGATGACGAGTTGATCGCGTTGATCAGTTTGGGCGCGAATGAGGCAAGGCGTGCCCAGCGATCAATGAAGCCAAAGGCGTAGTGGTTCAGCGGACGTAATCGACCTTGGTAAAAGTGGGAGAGAAACTCAGACTTATAGGTTGCGATGTCGACATTAGTTGGGCACTCGCTCTTGCACCCTTTGCAGGAGAGACAAAGGTCCATCGATTGTTTGACGGCCTGATCGTGCCAACCGCCCTTCAACAACTCGCCCTGGAGCATTTCAAAGAGGAGATGCGCGCGGCCGCGCGTGCTATGGATCTCATCCTTTGTCACCTGGTAGCTCGGGCACATCGTCCCGGCATCGGTCTTGCGACAGGCACCCACGCCAACGCACCGTTGTGTCGCTTTCTCGAACGAGCCCTGATCGTCGGGAAAGTGAAAGTGAGTTTTAGGCTGCGCTGGGTTGTAATCCGCCCCAAGTTTCAGAAAAGCTTCCGGAGGATAGGGGTCAACCACTTTTCCGGGATTGAGCTTGTTATCCGGATCCCACAACCGCTTGAATTGATGGAAACCTTCCACCAATTCCGGACCGAACATTTTTTGGTAAAGGAATGCACGAGCATGTCCATCCCCGTGCTCACCGGAAATCGAACCGCCATATTGCGCCACCAAATCGGCTGCTTCTTCGAGAAAGCGACGAAAAGTGCGAATGCCCCGGTCGGTCTCTAGATCGAAGGTGACACGTTGGTGCACGCATCCTTCTCCAAAATGCCCGTAGTACCATCCCTTGTAATCATACTTAGCCAGGAGGGCCTTGTAATCCCGCAGGTAGCGGCCGAGGACTCGCGGATGCACGGCGGCGTCTTCCCAGCCTTCGTGCGTAATCGAGTGCTGGCCGGGAATGACCGTAGTGCCGCCATTGCTCGCTTCACGTACATTCCAGATCCGCTTTACCTCGCTTGGTTCGCGCACCACTTTGATCACTGGCGGCGCAACTTGCTCGCGCAGCCAGTTCACCAGCTTGTCTGCTTCGGCATCGGCTGCGGCTGCGGTGTCAGCCCCAAACTCTACCAACAAATAGCCGTTTCCTGGCGGCAGCAACGCAATGTTCTCCGGCTGCAGGTTCTTCTGTCGCATGACCGCAAGCACATCGCCTTCGAACCCTTCTAGAGCGATCGGTTTAAATCGCAGGATGTCAGGAACAGAATCGGCGGCAATAAAAACATCTTTGAAGCCAAGACAGACCAGCGACTTAAAACGCGGGCTGTGGACAAGCCTCACTTTCGCCTCCAGGACAATCACGCAAGTCCCTTCACTTCCAACCAGAGCACGAGCGACATTGAAAGACCCTTCCGGCAGAAGTTCATCGAAGTTGTAGCCGGACACTCGGCGCGGTATCCTAGCGAAACGCTCTCGCGCCAAATCGCCATAACGATCCCGCAAGCGGAGAAGCCCGGAGTAGATCTGCCCTTGCCGATCGTTCTTGCGTATGGTCTGCGCCAGCTCCTCTAACGAGGTTGCGCCGACAGTAAGAATGGTTCCGTCATAGAGCAGCACGCGCAACTCTTCTACGTTATCCTGCACTTTGCCACCCATCAGTGAATGGGTGCCCGAAGAGTTGTTACCAATCATTCCACCGAGCGTGCACCGGTTGTGGGTCGAAGGATCGGGTGCGAATGTCAGCCCATATTTCTCGGCCGCGTCGCGCAACGTATCCAGCACCAGACCGGGTTGTACGCGGGCAAACCCTTGCTGCGGATCGAGCTCCAGAATTCGATTCAAATACTTCGAGAAATCAAGCACGACGGCGGCGTTACATCCCTGACCGGCCAAGCTGGTTCCTCCTCCTCGTGAGAGAATCGGTGCACCAAATTTGCGGCAAACAGAGACGGCGCTGACAACGTCGGCTTCGTCGCGTGGAACGATTACTGCGATGGGAATTTGCCGATAATTCGACGCATCCATCGAGTAAGCTGCTCGCGATCCACGGTCAAACCTGACCTCACCTTTGATACTGGTCTGCAGCTCTCGTTCCAGGGCGTCGGCTTGGGAGAAAACATTTATCCCGACAGTGTGCGAACTGGGAGCGAGCTTATCTCTAGTCACTGAAAGCTTGGAGGGTGCGTCAGTGGAAGCATCCATAAGAAATAGCCGATAACCAATAGCCGATAGCCGATGATCGCAGGGGCATCTGCAATCATTTCTGACTTTCGGGATTAGGAATGATGTCAGGGTTGGTCGCCACCTCGGGCTCGTCGCCGGCAAAGTTAAACGCTTCGTCCGGTTTCATCCAAAAGGCGACAACGGAGCCGGCCAAAAAGAGGCCCATAGAACCCAGAAAAGGCAGAGACCAGTTGTGTGTACGGTCAATGATGAATCCGAAGATTACCGGCGAAAGAATCGCGGCCAAAGCAGACCCGGTGTTCATAATGCCACTTGCCGATCCGGAATAACGTGGGGCAATGTCCATTGGTATTGCCCACATTGGACCGATCGTCATCTCGGCAAAAAAGAACGCGCCGGCCAGGCTGAGAGTGAGTGTCGTAAGATCCTTAGTCAAGAAGAGTGGAGCCATGCACGACAACGAGCAGAGAAAGAAGACCACCACCAGGTTGCGGCGCGCCTGGCTGAGGTCCCGAGTTTTGCGCAAAACAAAATCGGTAACAATTCCGCCGAGCGCGTCTCCGATGACTCCGGCAAAGAAAACCGCTGTCGCAAACAAGGCAGAATCTTTGAGATCGAGCGAGTACTGGTTTTTGAAGTACTGGGGTAACCAGCTTAAAAATAGCCAAAGCGTCCAGCCGTAGCAGAAATAAACAAAGGTAACCGGCAGCATCCGCAAGAACAGAGGTCCCCAAGGCACGGGGTTACGGCGGCGGGTCACCTTGTCGGCGTAAGGTGGCAAGACTGAGAGTTCTTCCTTGGTAATTCGGCGGTGCTCGGCCGGATTATCACGAAACACCAGAAACCAAATGAAAACCCAAAGGCAACTGGCTATTCCCAGGACAACGAAGGATCCGCGCCAGCCAGTCAGGGCCATGAGGCCTACCACCAGTGGCGGAGTCAACGAATTGCCGATGCGCGCGAAAGCGTGGGTGATCCCTTGAGCGAACCCACGATCAACCGGCCGCGTCCAAGAGGACATCGCCGATGTGGCGGTGGGGAAAGTCGCCCCTTCACCAAAGCCAAGCAAGACACGTGCGGCTATCATCGCCGCGAATCCATTTACCAACCCAGTGAGAACGGTTGCAGCAGCCCAGATTAGCGAGCAAATCGTCAACACCTTGCGCGGGCCGAAGCGATCCCCCAGATATCCACCGATGACTTGAAACAGCAAATAAGGGTACGCGAAGGCCGAAAAGACAAAGCCAACCTGCGTTTTATCGAGACGTAGCTCCTTTTCGAATACATTCGACGCGGTGCTGACGTTCACCCGGTCGATGTAGGTCAAAAGGTACATCAAACACAGCAAAAACAGCACGATGTTAGTCGCCGAAAATACCCCGGGTTTGACCTGGGTAGGAAGGGGAGCCGTAGCTTGCATCAGTTCTGGGGGCATTCTCGCCTTAGCGTCGAATCAAATGACAACTGACAGAGGATAAATAGCAGACAGTTCCATCTTTAAGCTGCGGTGGCGGCTTCTGAGGCATTCGGTGCAAGTTGGTTGTCCGGTCGTGAGCTATCGCCTCGGCTCAGGTAATCCATGGCTGCGGTCACACCGCCCTTCCGAAAAGGAACATCGAATTTTTCCAGGCCCATCTCGACTCCACACAACGCGGCGCAGAGCATGAGGTCATTGAAGTCGCCGAGATGCCCAATCCGAAAGACTTTGCCTTTCAGCTTGCCGAGGCCGGCCCCCAGCGACAGGTCAAAGTTCTGCAAAACCACCTGGCGAAAATCCGTTTCGTCAAATCCTGCCGGCATCAATACCGCCGTCAACGAATTGCTATATTCGCCAGGATCCAGGCAGAGCAGATCCAGACCCCAGGCACGCACTGCTCGTCGGGTTGCTTCAGCGTGACGGCCATGACGGTAGAAGACGTGATCTAGTCCCTCCTCCGTCAGCATGGAGATGGCTTCGCGCAAGCCATAAAGGAGGTTAGTCGCGGGCGTATAGGGGAAATAGCCACCGCAGTTTGGCTCCAGCATTTCTTCCCAAGACCAAAAGGAACGCGGGAGCGCGGCAGTCTTCGAAGTTGCTAAAGCTTTTTCACTAACCGCGTTGAAACTCAATCCCGGCGGTAACATCAAGCCCTTTTGTGAGCCGGCGACCGTCACATCGACACGCCATTCGTCCTGCCGATAGTCGATACTAGCGAGAGAGGAGATCGTATCGACCATCAAAAGCGCGGGGTGCCCCGCTTCATCCATCGCCTGGCGCACTTCGGATATGCGGCTGGTGACACCCGTTGAAGTCTCATTGTGAACGCACATCACGGCTTTAATGGTATGGCTGTTATCCGCAGCGAGCTTCGATTTAACGGTAGCGGGATCTATTCCATGCCGCCAATCACCCGGGACGAAATCCACGAGCAACCCAAACCGCTCGGCAATTTTTCGCCATAACACCGCGAATTGTCCGGTCTCGAACATCAGTACGCGATCCCCGGGAGAAAGGGTGTTGACAATCGCTGCCTCCCAGGCTCCGGAGCCGCTGGAGGGATAGATGAAGACGTGCCCGCTGCTCATCTTAAAGATTTTTTTCATTCCTTGGAAGCATGCATGAGCGAGCCGAGAGAATTCGGGACCGCGATGATCTATGGTGGGCCGATCCATCGCGCGAAGGATTCGGTCAGGCACATTGGTCGGACCCGGAATCTGTAAGAAATGACGACCGGCCCGGTAGGCGGTAAGAGAAGGTTGCATGAGAGGAACGGCGTTTCGGAATCCTGCAATCGCGGGGCTAAACCGCACACAACACACAACGAATTGTATGCAAATTTGCAAGACGATTCTCGACAAAGCTGCTTCTGCCCGTGATTAAAGCGGTTGCGCCTTCAATCAGCTGTCCTTTTTTGTATGCAATCACTGAGAGCGATCTACTCAGCGAGATTGGGTAAGAAGATCGAGCCCTCCTTCCGACTCCGGGGAGAGATCTTCAAAGGCTGAGATCTTGGAACCGCGCCTTGTTTGCGAAGGCTCGTCCTATCGGGACCCCAAGATAATAGCCCCACACTTTAGTGTGGGGTAGCTCCCAAAAGGACGGTGCGTCCCGTCAGGGACGGTCGACCGCGATGATGTTCGCTGACCACGCGAAATTACAGACCCTGACGTACATTTTCTATCGTCTCTGACGGGACGGCCGGATCTTTGGAATGCAAACCCCACACCTAAAGTGCGGGGCTATTATCTTTGAGTCCCTAACGGGACGAAGACGTCTTTGAGACATCATCCCAGCACTGAAGTGCTGGACCAGTTCAGCGGGTCCCCGCCGTCGCTTGTCGCTATGGCGCGGCCCTGATCGGCACGGCGCGCCGTAGCTCGCAGAGCAGAGGCGGCCTCCGGGACAAGTCCTTATGTTTGAAGCGCACGGACAGCAGCGGCAAGTGCGCCGATCTGACCGGGGGGAAAACCGCATTTGTCCGAACAACACCATTCTACAGGTGGCGACAAAGCGACTCGTACTTGTGATCCAGATGTTGCTGAAGGAGTTCCGCCAGCTCATCCGCTGAGCGCCGAGACAACGCGTCAACGATCAACTCGTGTTCCCGCATCGCAGCCGCCCATCGGTCCCGATCGGTTTGGCTGGCCAAATAGCGTGCGCGCAATAAGCGACAATTCAGATTCTCGTACATTGTAACCAAAACTGGATTGCGCGCCGCCGCCACGATACGCTTATGAATTTCTTGGTTATCCCGGAAATAGTCGGGCAAGTCGCGACGAATGAACTGCGCTTGCATGTGATAATGAACTGCCTTGATCTCGCAGATCTCAGCTTCACTGATGTGTTGGCAGGCCAGCCGGCCGGCTAAAGACTCGAGCGCACCGAGTATTTCAAAGAGATGCCTGACATCTTCCGGCGTTAGCTTAACGACGCGTGCGCCGCGATTGGGCAATAGCTCGACCAACCCCTCGTGCGAGAGCACCTTCAATGCTTCGCGCAGAGGGGTCCGGGATACTTTAAGCCGTTCACAAAGCACCCGCTCATTTAACCGTCTACCGGGCGGGAGCTCATTGTGGACGATCAGCTCGCGAAGTTTCGCCAACACGCCGTGGTGGAGAGGCTCGTCCTCCGCTCTGGTTGGAGGAGTCTCATCTACCTCGGTAGGAAACACGATGATGTCCGACGACGGCGAACCCGCCGGTAAAGGCCCAGGGGAAGAGTACGGTCGTGTCATCGTTTCCTGAACGAGCTCAGCTTAGCACGCGGAGGTTGTGAAGGAAAATGCGCTAGCTTTTCAGCGGCGAAGCCGTGATTCAGGACAGCCTAGGGCGTAGCCCTAGGACAAAGGATAAGACGCATCTAGCGCTGAAAGTGCGAGAGAAAATCCGAATGACTCTCGTGCTTCCTCCCCTGGAATTGAATCGCGCCTTCAGCGCGTGCTCCTGTAGGGTGCGAATTCCTGGGGCTACGCCCTAGCTGTCCTGAATCACGGCTTCCGACTTCGCCAACTCGATCTGCGATTGCTTAAATTCCTTTCTGGCTTCGTCGGACACGTCGCCGCTACGATATACGGTCCTTCATACATGGAACAAAGCCCGACAAGTGCCCTGCGGAACCGATCCGGTAGCGGTTCGCTCGCCTATGCCTTGGCCAGGCCTTGGGTTTGACGCCCATATGCAGCCGTCGGATCGCCACCGAAAATCAGGGGATAACCTGCAAAATCCATGGTTCCAAATTCGACAGCCAAGCTAAATGATGATCTAACTGTTCCGATAGCTCGATTCTTTTAGAAAAATCAGGAACCTCCTAGTTCTAGAAGCCAAGCCGTATGCCCCCCCGAATCGGAATTTGTCTATTGTGGTTTGCACTCGTTTTTCTACCCGATACCACTGGACTTTGGGCCGCTGAGGAAGGCGGAAAAATGGTGGTGTTCAGCGGAGCCAAGCTCATCGATGGTGCCGGACATGCTCCGGTTGAGGATGCCGTCCTGGTAGTTCAGGCAGATAAGGTCAGCGCGGTTGGTCCGTCCAGCTCAGTCAGATATTCGGATGACGCGGAAGTGATCGATTGTCATGGTCAAGCCATCATTCCCGGCTTGATCTCGGATCATTCGCACATCGGTCTGGTCGATGGCATCACTGTTAAGCCGGAGAATTACAATCGCGAGAATATACTTCGACAGCTGCAGCAGTATGAGGCTTATGGAGTTACCACTATCATCGCGCTGGGTTTGAATGGAGATCTGTTCTACCAACTGCGGGACGAACAGCATGCCGGCCGATCTCCAGGCGCAGATATATTTGGCGCCGATCGAGGCATCGGCGCTCCCATGACCGCACCCCCGGCCGCGCTGTTGCCGGTCAGCAAAGATCAGCTTTACCGTGCCGAGACCCCCGAGGAGGCAAAAGCAGATATTCAAGAGATGGCGACTCGCCACCCCGATCTGATCAAGATCTGGGTCGACGACCAACTCGGGACAGATCCGAAGATGAAACCGGAAATCTACCGGGCCGCTATCGAGGAAGCACACCGACTGGGACTGCGCGTCGCTAGCCATATTTATTATCTCGAGGACGCAAAGGCCGTGCTGCGCGCCGGAGCCGATATCATCGCGCACGGCGTTCGCGATCAGCCGGTAGACACGGAATTTATCAGTGAAATGAAGGCGCGATCGGCTTGGTATGTCGCTACGATTAACCTGGACGAGACTTCCTATATCTTTGCCGAGCAACCCTCCTGGACAAAGGAGAGTTTTTTTCAAAACGCCCTGCAGCCCGCACTAAGGGATCGGTTCGATGACCCAGCCTATTTGCAAAAGATAAAGACGAGCCCAAGAGTGCCGATTTTCAAGAAGGCGGTCGCAAACAATAAAGCCAACCTTAAAACCTTATACGACGCCGGCGTAAAGGTTGCCTTTGGAACCGATTCCGGGGCGCAGCCCCAGCGCATTCCCGGTTTTGCCGAACATCGAGAACTGCAACTCATGGTCGACAGCGGTCTTTCGCCGATTCAAGCGTTGGAGTGCGCCACGAGCCGAGCCGCCGCCCTCATCGGGTTGACCGATCGAGGAATTCTTGCCCCCGGCAAGCTGGCCGATTTCCTGATACTGGCGGCGGACCCTTTAGCGGACATCACTAACACTGAAAAGATCTCCTCTGTTTGGCACCGCGGAAAGAAGGTCGCCGGCCCGATCGGGTCCGCATCGAAATAAGAAAATCGATTGG
>DASTDH010000459.1:0-3862 GCA_035710445.1 Chthoniobacterales bacterium | reverse complement strand
CTCTCGGCGCCGCCTCCAACGATGTCCTGTTTCCCTTCGCCGGCGCTTTCCTGGGTACACCAGCCGACGGTTTGAAAGAGGAGATTCTGATTTCGTCCTCCGAACAGAGTGGCCTGATTGACGCCATGTCGGTACAGATGGGATCGGACTCTATCCGCAAATCGCTCAAGCCTGCTCACACTCGCTACCCATTGGCCGTCCGTCTGACCGGAAAATTCAAGACGGCTTTTCCTGGTGGCAAGCCGGCGGCACCCCCGGCGGAATCTGCAAATCCTTCGGCTACGCCCACACCCACGCCGGCAAATAGTTCGACGCCGGTGCCGCTAAAGGAGGCCACCAACGAAGGAGTGGTCGTATTAATCGGCGATGCCGATTTTGCGTTCGATACCATCGCCGGAAGTGAACAGCAGGTGCTCAATCAAACCGTATTTAGTCCCACCAACGGAAATTTGAACTTCATCGAAAGCAGCATTGAGATGTTGGCCGGTGACTCCAATCTGATGTCCATTCGGAGCCGAGCGTCTGCGAATCGACCGTTTCTGGTGGTGAACCGGATGGAAGCGGCCGCCGAGCAACGCTACCAAAGCAAAATAAACGAACTCGAAAACAGTATCGCTGAAACCAGACAAAAATTAGCTGCGCTACAGAACAGCAACCCTTCCGACCAAAAGACCGTCCTTTCTCCTCAACAGCAGGCCGAGATCAAGAAGTTCCGCGAGAGCGAAGCGAAGTTTGATAAGGAATTGAAGCAGGTGCGCAAGGATTTGAGACAAGAAATCGACTCCCTGCAAAACACTTTGAAGTGGATCAATATCGCCGCCATGCCGTTGCTCGTCACGCTAGCAGGCTTGGGATTTGCGATATTCAAGCGTCAAAGGCGTGCTGCTCGATGAAACGAAAACAGGCCTATTTGTTACTTACCATCGCTCTGGTGTTGGTGGTCGCCGGGACGATTTTCCAAATGAGGCAATCCTCAACCTGGAAAGAAGCGACAAATGAACGGCAAATCTATCCCAACCTCGCGGTCAATGACGTCACTAAGATTCATGTACAAGCAGGCAAGGATAACCTGACCCTGCAGGCCTCGAGTGATACCTGGCAAGTGGCCGAACGATACGGATACCCAGCTGACTTCGCGAAAATTCGAGAGCTACTTCGCTCAATTTGGGATCTGAAATACGTCCGGGTATTAGAGATCGGACCGTCTCAGTTGGGCAGGCTTCAGCTGCTCCCCCCCGGTCAGGGCGATCAGTCTGGTGCTGAAATTGATCTGGTCGGTACGAGCGACAAAAGGATCGCCACGCTGATTCTCGGAAAGAAGCCATCCGGGACTGAAAGTGCGCTGGGCTCAGGTCGTTTCGCTTCTAATCCGGAGCAAAAGGATCAAGCGTACTTGATCGATGAGACGTTTCCGACTCTTGATCCACTGAATCCGAGCGCTTGGCTTAACAAACAATTTATTGATACGCAGAAATTGCGATCGGTAGTCCGCGGTAATGTTGGCAACGCACTCGGTTGGAAAGTGAGTCGCAAAGATGAGCACGTCGATTGGGAGCTGCAAGATCCTGCCGCTAACGAGAGCCTGGAGAAAGAGAACGCCAATCCGCTCTCGTCTCTTTCTATTTCCTTGCAAGACGTTCGTCCGGAAAACGCGCCGGTAAGCGAAACCGGGCTACAGCAACCGCTGGTGGTGGAGTTGGAAACCTTCGATGGATTTCATTACCGGCTGGAAATTGGCGGTTCAGGTCCCGAACAAACTCACTTTTTACGGGTGAAAGTGAGCGCAAATCTTCCCCAGACCCGGACACCGGCTGCCAATGAGAGCGCCGAAGAGAAAACCAAAAAGGACGACGAGTTCAACCGGCAGCTGGAGCAATGGAAGACTCGGCTAGCCAACGAACAAAAGCTGGAACACTGGGTTTTCCTGGTGAGCGATTGGAGCCTGGAGCCGTTCCTGAAATCTCGAACCGATTTTGTGAAAAAGGCGGAGCCTTCTCCGACACCCCAAGCATCTGCACCGGCTCCGACGGCAGCTTTGCCTACGCCGGCAGTAGCTTCGCCCACGCCGGCCGATACTCCGCGAGTCTATCTCTCGCCCAGCCCGGATGCGACCGCGACGGCGACCGCTGCTCCAAAGAAAAACAAGGATTGAGCCTGGCCAGGAACCTCGGATCATCGCAGAGTGGAGCCCAACGCAATGACGTTGAAAGCTTCGCCTCGAAACGGCTTTTACAATTCATTCGACCTTGAGTCGCTTCGGCCGCGGGAATCCGACGATTTTCGGTCCCCTTTTCAGGTTGATCGAGATCGCATCATTTACAGCTCGGCGTTTCGGCGCTTGCAGGCAAAGACCCAGGTATTTGTCTCCGGCGAGTTTGACTTTTATCGTACGCGCCTGACCCATTCCTTGGAGGTCGCGCAGATTGGGCGCTCGATCTGTTCTTTTTTGCAAAAGAGCTCCGAAATTTTGCAAGCCGATTTTTTTATCGATCCAGACCTAGTCGAAGCCGTCTGCCTGGCTCATGACCTGGGCCATGCCCCATTTGGCCATGCCGGCGAAAGAACCTTGCATCAATTAATGCAGCCCTATGGTGGATTCGAAGGGAACGCGCAAAGCCTGCGGATTCTCACCGAAACCATTTATCCTGGAGAATCCGGGCGCCGCGGCATGAACCCGACGCGTGCTTTTGTCGATGGGATCCTCAAATATAAACGCCTGCTCGAGGAAAAGGAGGACGCCCGTAATCACTTTATTTATAACGACCAGGACTATCTGCGACGATTCGTCTGCGGCGGGAACGAGCTTTTGGCCGTCGAGGACTGGAACCGGTTTCGCTCTTTGGAGTGCGAAATCATGGATTGGGCGGACGACACCGCTTATTGCCTGAATGATTTGGTTGATAGTATCAATGCTGGATTTCTCCGAAGCGAAAGAGTCGAAGCTTGGGCCAAACATTCGCGTCTAAGCGGGGATGAGCTCCAGCATGCCGGAACCGTGATAGCGGCGATCAAGGACCGGAAAGCTGAGGCGAGATTTAGCCGGAAAATCGGTGCCTTTATCCGGGCTACCGGACTCACAGAGCGTAATGGACCGTTGTCGTCCTCCAGCAATCGCTATCGCTTTACTCTGTTTGTCGATCCAGCCGTCCGGGCGGAAGCCGATCTCTACAAAAGATTGTCCCGTGATTTGGTATTCGACCATTCGCAACTGCATCAACTGGAACGAAAAGGCCGGGTGATCCTGGAAGGGATCTTCGGAGCTTTGTGCGAGAGCTATTTGGTCGCTAAAGATCAAGGCTTACGCCTTTTGCCCGAAGCATTTGATCAGGTTGTCCGGACTCAAGGATCACCAGAACGTAAAGCAAGGGTCTTGTGCGATTACGTTGCCGGTATGACTGATGGGTTCGCTGTTCGCACCTATAAAAGGCTGTTCGATCCCGGATTCGGATCGATTCTGGATCTATCCTAACGGGTTTTTGCGTCGGCCGTCCTACGGGTCCAGTGATGTAGCGATGCAATTACGTCCCGGAGGGCCGGCAAGAAAGTAGCCCCGTCCGCCGCGCGGATGGAGAACCCAAACCCAGCTCTGAAGTGCTGGGCTACTTTCATCTGTCCCTCCCGGACAAACCTGGCGTTTTCGATCACAACCGACGCAAAATCACTGTGAACGAATTTCTGAAGAATACCGGATAAGCTGTCAATAACTCGCATTACTCTGCGGTGCCGTTCGCTTGTTCGTGCATGTTGGTGCGTAGTGGGTTAGTTGTTCACACTATCCGACTGGCCGCGGTTCCAGTGTTGAAGCCGATTGGCGAGTGAGAATCGTAGTTGTCCACACACAGATGATTATTAAGTTTCGGTC
>DASTDH010000458.1:0-3917 GCA_035710445.1 Chthoniobacterales bacterium | reverse complement strand
CCGATGAACAACGTGCCAAAGAGGAGTTTGCGCGGCGAAATCCTGATAAACAAAATCCTTACGGCGCGCTGCCTCGGCTACATCTGCTAACGTATCAAATGCCTCCGGAGTTGGTGGCGATCGCGAGTGCCGGAGAGTTTGATGAGTTTGACCTCAATGCGTTCTTCGAGGCTTCGGGCACGGGTGTATTGGCGCAGTTTAAGCACAAAAGCGACGTGCAGAAGTGGTTGGACATCATCCGGGGTGCGTATGTGCCTAAAACTCTGGAGCAACTCAAGACCGGAACGAGAGCACCGTTCCCGTATTTTGACGTCACCTTGCTGCCGTATCTTCAGCACTCATTCTGGTTCCTGCCCAACGTAGCAGCTTGTCACGCGATGGCGAACCTGCTGGCCGAGAAGCAAAACATTTTCTGGCATGACTACGATGCGCTCGTCGTCGCTGGTTCTTCGGCAGGCATCGGGCTGGACGCGCTGCCGCCCGTGCGCCAGGCCATCGGCAGCGGCTTCGACGCCAAGACCATCACGCTCTCTTGCGGCAAACTCACCACCGGGGTCACCGTGCCACAGTGGTCGTCTATCCTGATGCTGCGCAATCTCAAGTCGCCGGAGAGCTATTTTCAGGCGGCGTTTCGTGTGCAGTCGCCATGGTCCATTAAAAACCCGAACGGAGACAACCCAAACGAAGAGGAGATACTAAAGCCGGCCTGTTTCGTGTTCGACTTCGCGCCCACCCGCGCGCTACGGCAGCTCTCCGAATACGGAATCGGGCTCTCGCCCGGCGAGCGGAACCCGGAGAACGCCGTGAGAGACCTTGTGTCGTTCCTGCCGGTACTGGCCTACGACGGCGCGAACATGACGCAGATCGATGCGGGCGGAATCCTCGACATCGCCATGGCCGGAACCTCGGCTACGCTGCTCGCGCGCAAGTGGGAATCTGCCATGCTCGTGAACGTGGATAACGACACCCTGCGTCGCATCCTCGAGAATCCCGAGGCAATGGCCGCCGTCGAGCGTATCGAAGGCTGGCGCTCGCTTGGCGATAACGTCATCGAAACAATCATCAACAAAAGCGAGATAGTGAAGGATCTAAAGGACAAGGCGAAGGAAACGGACTTATCGGCAAAAGAGAAAAGGCGTCTTACTGACGAGGAGAAGGAATACAAGTCAAAGCGGAAGCTGGTGCAGGAGAAGTTGATTAAGTTTGCAACGCGCATTCCTGCGTTCATGTATTTAACAGACTTCCGCGAGAACACGCTTCAGGACGTGATCACCAAGCTGGAGCCGGACCTATTCCTCACTGTCACCGGCCTGACAGTGAAGGACTTCCATCTGCTGGTGCGACTGAAGGTCTTCAATACTGAGCAAATGAACCAAGCGGTTTTTGCGTTTCGTCGATACGAGGACGCGTCGCTTCGGTACACAGGCATCGAGAGCCATGAAGGACTTTCCCGTTACGGTCTTTACGATACCGTCGTGGCAAGGGAATGAAGGGGCGAAACAAATTCTGCGTATTAGGAATCAGTCTGTTGAGAAGATTCGCTGCTTTCGGGCTGTCACGGATGCTGGCACGTTGCCCCTGCTTGGTTGATATCTGGAGAAGGTATCGAACCGATGGATGAGCTCATTGCGAGTCTGGAGTCCTTGAGGGACTTTATCGTTGAGCGCGACGCGGAGAAAAGCTTTACCATGGCTACAGCGGTGCTTCTCGAGACGGTGAAGGTATTCGGCCACGACCGCAACATCATGGGCAAAACGTTTCCGATGCTGGAACAGATGAAGAACGATATCCGGCAGCATAGATTCGACGACGCCCTTGCTATAGTGCTCGCATTTTTGGCTAAATTTCGAGCAGTAAAAAGCCAGTACCCGGACCTGTAGGATTGCCTTGGCTCTTCAGTAGGTGACCATTACAGAATAAATGGTTCGGATCAGGGATTGCCAATGGCCGAAAAGCTGGAGAGAGCACTTTCGATTCGTCAGCCCTACGTGGAGCTGATCTTGCGTGGCAAGAAAAGAGAGGAATACCGCTCGCGACGGACTCACGTCCGAGGTCGGGTGTATCTATACGCAAGTTTGAAACCTGGCAACTATGAGTGGGCCGCAAAGAAGTACCACGTCAGGTGCACATCGGGCACTCTGCCGGTTGGGTGTATCGTCGGAAGTGTTGAACTCGTTGGGTGCAAGGCACTGCGCGATGGTGAATACGCGTGGCTGCTTGCAAAGCCTCGACGCTACCGTACGCCGCTGAGGCCGCGGAATCAGCCTCAGCCTTCTTTTTGGAAGCCCCGATTCTAATGACGCCCCAACTGGAAATCGGGATCGGCGCAAAAATCGGAATCCGATGTGGTCGATCGCGGGAATGGCGCCAAAGTCTACCGAAAGTCTACCGGTGTGAGTTGAACCACTGCACCGCATCTGCATTCGCAGCGATTCCTCCTTCGCCGAGGACTATTACGAATAATATCGGGTGAAGGAATTCACCCTGAGGGCAAGAAGGGGCGTGGGCTTTCTTGCCCGCGGGCTTGACGACAATGCGCGACGAAATACGTCAACGATTTACTGACAACCTTGCAAGGGCGCAGAACCTGCTTGCAGTGTACCGAGGTATTGCGGGAGTCGGTCAAGGGCGGCGTCCCGTCAACTCAACAGACATACTTCGTGCCGCGACGGTGTTTGGTCATGCAGCTCTTGAAGAGGTATTCCGAGGCATAGCGACTTGGAAGTATCCGGCGGCCAATGTAGCAGTCCTCAATGAGGTACCTATTGTAGGTTCCGAACATGGCCGACCCGAGAAATTTTTTCTCGGCAAACTTACCGCTCATCGGCAGAAGACGGTTCAAGCTCTTATCAACGAGTCGGTCCGGGCTTACATAAATAACTTCACGATCAATAACACGACTGACATCGCGAATTTCTTGCGCAAGATTGGCGTTGAACCGATCGCACTGAATCAGGAGTTTGAGCAGCTCAGTCAGCTAATTTCGAGACGCCATCACATTGTTCACCAAGCCGACAGGAATGATGTCCCGGGACAGGGACACCACAGGGCGCGTGCGCTGAGTGCGAACGATGTGGGGAACTGGCTGGCCCCGGCGGCCACCCAAATTCCTCCACTGACGGCCGCCTCAAAATCCCCCACCTGATCGAGGTCTGACGCCGCGCGGGTGCGCGGGGAAAGGCCTGAACCGGACGTTACGCTGATCCCTCGGCATGGCCGAGGGAGGCAGGAGTGAACGTCTTGAAGGCGCATTTGCGGATTACGATCGCGACGTTGCTGGCTAACGGCGCGAGTCAGCGGGAGAGATCGAGCGGCGGACGGGCGTGGATCGCAAGACGATCCGCCGTTACGCGGCAAACTCCCCCGGGGTGGCCACCGGCTCTGCGGGGTCGGTGGAGCAAAATCCCCCACCCCGGCCACCGGCGCTGCCGTGCACGACGCCCTCGGCGTGCGAGGCGCACCGCGAGTTCATCGAGGCGCAGGTGCAGCTCGGGCGCAACGCCCAGAGCATTTACCAAGACCTGGTCGAGCGGTACGGCTTCGGCCAGCGCTACAACTCGGTGAAGCGCTTCGTGCGGCGGCTCAAGGCGCGCGAGCCCGAGCGCTTTGACGTGCTGGAGTTCGCGCCCGGGGAAGAAGCGCAGGTCGATTACGGCCAGGGGGCGCTGACGCGGACGGCGCGCGGCAATTACCGCCGGCCGTATCTGTTCGTGATGACGCTGAAGTACTCGGGCAAGAGCTTCCGCAAGGTGGTGTGGAAGACGAGCCAGGAGGTGTGGGCGCGGCTGCACGAGGAGGCGTTCAGAGCCTTCGGCGGCTCGACCCGCTACGTCGTGCTCGACAATCTGCGTGAGGGCGTCATCCGGCCGGACCTCTACGAGCCGGAGCTCAACCCGGTGTATGCAGCGCTGCTCGCG
>DASTDH010000457.1:0-17539 GCA_035710445.1 Chthoniobacterales bacterium | reverse complement strand
GACCCGGGTAACGACAGCATTCTGATTTACGGGAACCTGTTCTACCAGGGCTCCACTCCACCGGACACCGGTCGCGGGATACAGTTTAATACCTCCGCCAGCGGAACCAACATCAGGATCTACAACAATACGTTTGTCTCGCTGCCTCAAGCCGGGGTCCTGCTTACCGGAAGTAACCACGCAGGATCTGATGTAAGAAACAACATATTCTGGCAGACCGGTATCCAGAACCCGCGCGGTGCGTCGGAAGATTATAATTTCTTCAGCGGATCGACTAGTGAACCGCACGGAATTGCCAATGGCGGTAATCCGTTTGTGAGCTCGGTGATCTACAACTATCACATCACTGCAGGGTCCGGAGTAAGAAGCAGAGGTCAAAATCTAGGACCGCCCTATAACGTCGATCCGGATAACCAATCGCGTGGGGCAAGCGGTGCGTGGGACATTGGTGCGTACGTATATGCGAACCTGCCTCCAGCACCGACAAACTTACGAGTTACTCCCTAGATGTCGCCAGTAGTACGAAGCTTTAGCGACCGGGACTCGTTAGTTATTTCGATTCGCCCTTGATTCCGATCGAGCCTTTCCGACCACAGCATCCGTAGGGCGAGTGCGGTTTGAGCGCGACGCGCCGAATGTCCAAATCTCTAGCGTTTGGTGCGCCTCTTCCTTTGATTACTCAAGACTTTGGCTTTTTAAAAAGGGTGTAAATTCATGCCTCGAATTAGCAACGTGCAAGACATTGCCGAATGGCGGCTCTGCCTGGGTTGTGGCGCCTGCGCCTACGCTTGTCCGGATCATAAGATCAGCTTGGTCAATTTTGTAGAGGAGGGCATCCGTCCAGTTCTGGACGCCGATTCCTGTGCCGCCTGTTCCGACTGCCTCAAAGTCTGCCCGGCAATTGAAAACGACCACCGGGAAATCAACCGCCGTGCGGGAATCATTCCCGAACTGACTGAATACTGCGGTCCGGTAATGGAGATTTGGGAAGGTCATGCCGCAGATCCCGAAATTCGGTTTGCCGGATCGTCAGGCGGAGCCATTACGGCGCTTTGCCTGTATTGCCTCGAGCGGCAGAGCATGCACGGAGTGCTCCATATAGGGATGGACCCGGCGCGGCCGACCTTGAACAAAACGAAGATGAGCCGGACGCGCGACGAGCTATTGGCCAACACCGGCTCGCGTTACGCACCGGCGTCTGCTTGTGATAGCCTGCATCTGATCGAGTCTGCACCGGCCAAGTGCGTATTTGTCGGACAGCCCAGCGAGGTGACCGCTTTGAAGAAAGCCGAGCGATTGCGGCCGGCCCTCGCTGATAAGGTGGGACTGACTATTTCGTTTTTTTGCGCCGGATCCCCTTCCAGAAAGGGAACACTGGCGTTATTGGCCTCCCAGGGAATCGATCCGGAAACGGTCCAGGACTTGAGATACCGAGGCAATGGCTGGCCGGGTAACTTCGCCGTTACCCTGAGAGGTCAAACCAAACCGGTCGGGCAGATGACTTATGCCGAATCCTGGGGTTTTGTTCAGGCATACCGGCAATTCTCCACTCACCTTTGCCCGGACGGTTCAGGGGAGGATGCGGATATCTCTTGCGGCGATCCGTGGTATCGAGAGGTGAAGGCGGGAGAGCCGGGATCGTCGTTGGTCGTCGTGCGGACGGAGAGAGGTCGCCAGCTTCTGCGTGACGCGATCGAAGCCGGTTATATCACGCTCACCCCGGCCGAACCTTGGAAATTATTGAACTCGCAGAAAAACTTGATGGCCAAACGCGGTTCTGTTGGCGGGCGCATTGCAATACTGAAGATGCTTGGCCTGCCTGCACCCCGGCTCCGTGGCTTTTCTCTGTTTAAGAACTGGCGGCGGTTGACGATAGGAGGAAAGATGCGCTCTACATTAGGAACCGTTCGAAGGGTGCTTTCGCGGCGATACTTTCGTCCACTTCGTTTGCCAACCTCTCATAATGGAAACGAATAGCTCCACGATCATGCAAGGGAGCCGGGAAAGCTCCGTCCAACGAAAGACCGTCGCGGTCGGGGGCGACCGTGAGTTTCGTGGGCATCGCCGCCTTTTCCAGTTGTTCGCTGATCTTTACCCGGTGGATTTTGTAACCTGGTCGCAAGAACCGCCCACGCCATGTGATGGGGTAATTCTCTGGGATGCCACGGCGGAAGAGATCGCGACGGTGTCGGCGCGCGGATTAAGCTGTCTCGCGGTAAGCAAGGCCGAAGGAGCAATGACCGCGGTGGAGAAGGGCCTCACCGAGTTCGGAAATACCGCCTCCCTCGATCGCTATTTTCGTGGTCAGACGATAATAGAGGAAGGAGTCCGCGAATTTTCGCCGCTCCGGATCCGACCGGGAGACGAGGTGGTGTGCTCTCTGGAATCGCAGCCGTACTGGCTCGTACGGGATTCAGGATCGGTTCCTGTCTCAGTCGTCGCTTTGGGCCCAGAGGAGATTTCGGAGCGGACCACTGTTTACGAGCGCTTCAATCGCAGATTCTGGTTGCGGCTGCTGCCCTTCTTTCACTTTCTGAAACAGCTCACGCAAGAGGTCGACTGGACACCACCGCCGCTCCGCGCCTGCCTGATGTTTGACGATCCAAATCTTCATTGGAAGAGCTATGGATTCATCGACTTCGCGAAGCTGGCCCGGCACGCCAGCGAGTCCAACTACCATGCTGCTTTTGCCATGGTGCCGCTGGACGGCTGGTTTGTGCATCCCAGGGCGGCATCATTGTTACAACAAAATCAAAGACATCTCTCGCTTTTGATGCACGGTAACAATCATGCCAAGGCCGAGTTTGGGTCGGCGCAGAGCGCCGATCGGTTCGCACGGTCACTGGCCCAGGCGATACGCAGAATCGAGCGTTTTGAGCGGCGCTCAGGCCTCTCTGTGGCGCGGGTTATGGCGCCACCCTATGGAGCTTTCCGCGAGATCGTTGCGGATGTCATGACAAATTTGGGCTACGAAGCGGCCTGTGTGTCTCGTGCGTCGCTTACCAGTTGGAACAAAGAAAAGAATTGGCCGTCAACCTTTGGACATTCAGTGGCGGAATTCGTCGGCGCCGGTGCTCCGATCATTCCTCGGCACGTTATGGCGTACGGTCATGAGGGTTCGTATCGCCTCGCTGCATTTCTAAATCAACCCATCATCCCGCACGGCCATCACCAGGACTGTGCCGGTGGATTCGACCTGCTCGCGCACGTTGCCAGTGAAATCAATAGTCTCGGAGAGGTGATCTGGTCGGATATGACGTCGATCAGCAGGTCAAACTATCTGACCAGGCGCGAATCCGAGACTCTATTCGTAAAAATGTTGGCGCGCCGGGTTGCAGTGCCGCTGGACGGAGCCGTCCAGGAAATCGTTGTTGAGCAACCGTGGATTGCGCCGGATGCGGAACCGGAGCGGCTCATCTGCCGGCAAGGAAGTCGCGCCTTTGTCACGCAGCGGTCAGGACACAGCAGCATAGTATCTGTCTCCGGGAACCGAGGTACCGTTGAACTGATCTCTCCGTCGAGCGACGAGACGGATCCCGGTACGATCGCCTCGCCCGGGTTGAGCCTCGGGATCGCTGCCCGTCGTTTGCTCTCTGAAGCCAGAGACCGGATTACCCCGTTGACGAACCGTATGCGTTACCGGCCGAAGGTGGTTTCTGCCAAGGGCCGCCATCTCGACGGCCTTTCATGACATGAAAAAGGCGGTCGTAACCTTCGTGTTGCCCGGGAACAATTGGTCGGGCGGTGTCCGAGTAACGGTGCTCATGGCTAATCTTTTGCTCAACCGCGGACATCGGGTGCGGATTGTTCTTCCGAAAACAGGATGCTTCCCCCCCGGTACTCTGTCGTCGCTAACGTCGAGATTGAAACAAGTCTTCCCCGCCCGGTACGAGAGTGGATGGTTGCGGAGTTTCGCGGGAACGATCGAACCCTATAAGGACATCAATGAAATTGAATTCGAACAGGGCGAGATTGTCATCGGAGTCGGAACGTACGTAGTCCCGGAATTACAGAAGCTTCGGGCCGAGCATATAACGAAGGTTCGCTATAACCACGGGTTTCCCGCAACGATGACGAAGGAATATGAGGCGGCCTGGTCCCTACGTATGCCGACCATCACGGTGTCGAATACGCTCGTGCCACGGCTTGAACGATTGACCGGCGAGCCAGTGCGGGCGGTGATTCCGAATGGCATCGACCCGACGCAATACTATCCCATTGCCGGGGTTAAGCGGGATGCAATCGGAACGATCTTCAGTCTGCATCCAAACAAGGCGCCGCGGGATATCGTTCGGTTAGTCAATCACGTTGCTGAGGCTTTTCCGGAAGTTCCACGTCTGGTTTTCAGCACCGAGCGCCGGCCGCGAGACTTGGGCGATTGTAGTTACGAGCGGTGTCCTCCGATTGAGCGGGTGCGTGAAATCTATAGCCAATCCTTAATCTGGCTTCTGGCGAGTCATACCGAGGGTTTGCCTGGGCCGGTTTTGGAGGCCATGGCTTGCGGCGCGGTGGTTCTCAGTACTGACAATGAAGGCAGCCTCGAGGTGATCCAAGATGGCGTGAATGGCTTGATTGTGCCGAAAAGCGATTTCGACGCATTTGTCCGGAAGATTCGGCTGGTCCTTCACGACGAGACGCTCAGACAGAGTTTGGTGCAAGGCGGGTTCGAGACCGTGAAAAGATTCGAATGGGCGAACGCGGCCAATCGTATGGAAGCATTCCTGGATGATGTATTGCGAGAAACGGGCCGGAAAGCCCCCGCCTCGGTTTCCTAAAACGGATATAGCAGTGAAAATTAACGAAATGACCGATCAAATTGCGGTGGGCAATGGCGCAGTTGGTGTTCAATCTGGAAGTGAGGGACACGGCGTGAGCAGCGAGTTGTCCGGAAGCGAGCTGCCCCCAGCAGACCTCAAGGGGCGCACAGTTCGCGGTGGCGCGATTACGTTTGTGGCCCAAGTGATCAAGGTCGCGGTCAACATGGCCTCAACCGTGGCGCTGGCCCGGCTGCTAACCCCAGCGGACTACGGCCTGATTGGCATGGTCACCGGTGTGACCGGTTTCGTGGAGATGTTCAAGGACGCCGGTTTATCAACGGCGACCGTCCAACGAGAGCGGATCACTAACGATCAGGTTTCTACCCTGTTTTGGCTCAATGTCGGCTTGAGTTTTTGTTTGATGTTGACGGTTATCGCACTCTCTCCGTTGGTGGCGACGTTCTATCACGAGCCGCGGCTTGCTTTGGTAACAGTCGCCCTGGCGGGAACGTTTCTCTTCAGCGGCTTGACCGTCCAGCATCAGGCGCTTTTGCGCCGGAACATGAAGTTCAAACAACTGGCGATAATCGACGTCATCTCCCTCGGAGCCGGTCTGGTAGCGGCCATCGCCATGGCCTTCCTTGGATTCCGCTACTGGGCATTGGTCGGTATGGCGGTCGTATCCTCTTTGGTGAATGCTGTGGCCGTCTGGATTGCCATGCCCTGGCGCCCCGGGCCGCCACGTCGCGGCTGTGATGTGCGGCCGATGATCGGCTTTGGCGGAGGCATCATTGGCACCCGTTTTGTGTATGCCTTCGTCCGCAACGCGCCAAGCGTACTTCTCGGATGGGCCTGGGGCGCGGCCGCGGTTGGTTTGTATCAACGTGCTTATGCCCTGCTCATGTTCGCCGTCGATCAAATCCAGACCCCGGTCACAGCTGTTGCGATTGCTCCCATGTCCCGCCTGCAAGGCGATGGACCGCGGCTGCGGCGATATTTTCTCGCCGGTTATTCCGTGGTGATCTCTTGTATTCTACCGATCGTTGTCACGTGCGCCGTATATGCTGACGAAATTGTTGAAGTATTGCTGGGTCACCAGTGGCTCGCCGCAGTGGGAGTCTTCCGCTGGTTGTCATTGGCCGGCATCTTCGTCGGGCTGCTGAATCCCCAGGGCATGTTGCTACTCGCGATGGGGTTGCCGGCCAAGTGTGTCGTGTTTGGTCTGCTCGACGCCGTTTGCGTGGTGGTGGGCTATTGTGCCGGGCTTCGCTACGGGGCGGAGGGGGTCGCGGTGGGCTTTTTTGTGGCAAAAGCCCTCAGCTGCGTTCCGATGACCTACGGAGTCTTCAAAGACACGCCGGTCACACTTCGCGACGCGTGGCATACCGCTTGGCCGCCCCTCGTCGCGGTCGGACTGGCGGCAGCGGCCGGGTTAGCCACCAAAATGCTGCTGGGTGCATCGGTTAGGCAGTGGCTTCTGGCCGGCACCGGTTGCTCCGTGATGTTCCTGGTCTACGCTCTGATTCTCTTATTCGTGCTCGGACAATGGAATTTTTATCACAAAATCATCATGGAACTCGTTCCTCAGCGGAAGCCTCACCAACAGCCGAAAGACAGCGTTCCACTACAGGAAATCGCCCGCAATTAAGCCAATATGTCAGGCAAACCAACGCTCTCTATCGGGTTACCAGTTTACAACGGCGAGAACTTCCTCAGTGTGGCTGTTGAGTCCGTGCTTAACCAGGACTATGAGGATTTTGAACTCATCATTTCAGACAACGCTTCCCAAGATGGGACCGCCGCGATGTGCGAACGGTATGCCGCCCGCGATAAACGCATCCGTTATTATCGGTGCGAAACGAATGGTGGCGGCGCTTGGAACTACAATCGCGTTTTTGAACTGGCCACCGGAAAATATTTCAAATGGCAAGCCCACGATGACGTCTGTTTGCCGGGGTTTTTCCGCCGCTGTGTAGAGGTCTTTGATCAGGCGCCGCCTTCGGTCGTAGTGGTTTATCCGCGGACAGAAGTGATCGATGAACAGGGCAAGCCGATCCCGACGTATCACCCTGAATCTCTCGAAACCAAGGCGGTCCGGCCCCATGATCGGCTGGCTTTTGTGTTGCGTAGCATGAGTATCGTCTGCGCTCAATTCGGCCTCATCCGGCCCGAGGCGCTCAGAAAAACGCGGTTGTTCGATCGGATGATTGCAGCCGACTGGGTTCTGATGGCCGAGCTCGCCATGCTGGGAGAATTTTGGGAAGTTCCGGAAACGCTTTTTCAGAGACGAGTGCATCCCGGGGCATCAACCAAAGCCAACCGCGGCGTGAAGGAGCTGCTCCAGTGGTGGGATCCTTCGAAGAAAAAGTACGGAAGCTTGGTGTCTCCGATGATGCGGCTCGGCTGGGAATACTTGCGTTCGATCCGGCGGATGCCCCTGGAACAGCCAGAAAAGCTCTTTTGCTATGCTACTGCTTTATCGGTTTGGTATTTCCGCCAATTCCGCAACTTGGGTGGCCGATATAAAAAACGGTGGTTAGAACTTGCGGGAGCAAGCGTAACCCGATGATCGCAGGTGGTCTTATTACCCTCATAATTTATGTATGATTCGTCGGAGTTTCGCGCTGGCGAACTCGTAGAGGTGCGTAGCAGAGAGGAAATTCTGCGTACCCTGGATCGAAATGGACGGCTCGAGGAGATGCCATTCATGCCCGAGATGTTCGGGTATTGTGGTCGCCGTTTCCGAGTATACAAGCGCGCTCACAAAACATGTGATTTTGTCAACAAGACCGGGATCCGAAAGTTAGTTGGCGCGGTGCATCTGGAGGGCTTGCGCTGTGATGGCTCCGCCCATGGCGGCTGCCAAGCGGAGTGCTTGTTCTTCTGGAAAGATGCGTGGTTGAAACGAGTCAACGAATCGGCTGCTTCCGATCCCTCACCGGTTCCTGCCTCCGGTCCCAGTTCCTGTTCCTCGTGCCGAACTGCCGGGGGTTGCACGGAAAAAGACGTTCTGGCGGCAACTCGAGCGCCTGGAGAAGACGTTAACTCGCCTGACCCAACTTACGTATGCCAAGCTACTCAGTTGCCCCGATTTACTCAACCGGTGGCGTGGTGGGACGTCCGGCAATACCTGGAAGACTGTCGCTCCGGGAACGTGAGCTCGGTCTGGAAACTCTTCCCGCGTCTCGCCTTTCGGATGTACGACAACCTGGTTAATTTGGGTATTGGCATTGGCCCGAGCCTTCGATGGATCTATGACCGATTCCAAAGGCTGCGGGGTGGGATACCGTTTCCGGCCGGCCCCGGCAAGATTCCGGCCGGCGCCAAAACACCGTCTTGTTCGATCGGCTTGAAACCCGGGGACCTGGTGCGGGTCAAAGATCAACAGGCGATTCTTGAAACCGTGGACGTCTTCCGCCGGAATCGAGGAATGTCGTTCAGTGCGGAAATGACTCCTTACTGTGGCGGCACCTATCGCGTTCACAGCCGGGTGAACCAGATCATCGATGAGAAAACCGGCAAGATGTTGAAGATGAAAAACGCCTGCATCATCCTTGAAGGAGTGATATGCCAAGCCCGCTACAATAAGAAGATGATCATGTGTCCCCGAGCTACCTATCCTTATTGGCGAGAGATTTGGCTCGAAAGAGCCGCCCAGAAACAGAACCTTTCACACTGAAAATTGATGCAAACTGCGAAAGACGTTGTACAGGCCGACCTAAATTTAATCGCGGAAAACCTCAGCGCTGAGTTCGCTCAGATGGCGGGACGAAACGTGCTCATCGCCGGAGGAGCAGGTTTCCTCGGTTACTATCTTGTCCAGGGTGCTCTGCATTGGGGCCGTCTGAACCATGGGCATCCTCCAATTCACGTCACAATCTTGGATAACTTCGTGCGTGGCATGCCTGCCTGGCTCGAGGCGTTGCGCTCAGATCCAAACCTTCGGCTGGAAAGGCACGACATCACCCATCCGCTTCCGACCGACTTGGGCGACCACCAGTATTTGATCCACGCGGCTTCGATTGCTTCTCCGATCTACTATCGCCGTTGTCCGATCGAAACCATGGATGCCAACGTCAACGGTCTCCGGCACATGCTCGACTACTGTCATGCGCAGATCGAATCAGGAAAGACAATCGAAGGGATGTTGTTTTACTCCAGCAGCGAAATCTATGGGGATCCTACCCCGGAAAACATTCCTACACCGGAGACTTATCGCGGCAACGTGTCTTGCACTGGACCGCGCGCCTGTTATGACGAGTCCAAACGCTACGGAGAGACGCTCTGCGTGAACTTCGCCCAACAGCGCGGGGTCCCAGTCAAAATGGCGCGCCCCTTTAACAACTATGGACCAGGGTTGAAGATCACGGATCGCCGTGTGATTCCGGATTTCGCGCGCGATATTTTGGCGGGCCGGGATATAGTGATGCTTTCCGATGGGTCGCCGCAGCGAACGTTTTGTTACGTTGCAGACGCGGTAGTCGGTTATTACAAGATCCTGGTGCGCGGGAGGCCCGGTGAACCTTACAACATCGGGGTGGAGAATCCCGAGATCTCAATGGCCGGATTGGCAGAAAAACTGATCGGTGTTGCCCGGGATCTCGGCTACCAGGGCCGGGTGATATTGCAGAAAAGTCAGGACCCGGACTACTTGGTGGACAATCCAAACCGGCGTTGCCCTGTGCTCACCAAAGCGCGAACCGAGCTGGGCTACGATCCGGTTGTGGGGCTCGACGAAGGTCTGAGGCGGTCGCTGATTTGGTACACGGAAAACCGCGAAGCGGCCGAAGCGTAATGAAACTGTCAATTATCGGAACTGGATACGTGGGCCTGGTGACCGGGGTGTGCCTGTCCGAGAAGGGGCATTCCGTAGTTTGCGTCGATCTCGACGAGAGCAAGGTGAACCAAATCAACGCCGGCAAGACGCCGATTTACGAACCAGGACTTCCAGAGCTCCTGGAGCGACAGGTCGCCGGCGGCCGCTTACGCGCGACCACTGACCTGGAACAGGCGGTGCGCGAGAGCAGTCTCACCTTGATCGCCGTAGGCACGCCGTTCAACCGGGATCAGATCGATCTCACCTACGTTCGCGCCTGTGCCGCCCAGATTGGGGCCGCACTGCGAAAGAAGAAGACCTACCACGTGGTTGTCGTGAAGAGCACGGTCGTTCCAGGCACCACCGACGACGTAGTAAAACCGATTCTCGAAAAGGAGTCCGGCAAGCGCGCCGGACGAGATTTCGGTGTCGGTATGAACCCGGAGTTCTTATCCGAAGGTGAAGCGGTGCACGATTTCATGCGGCCGGATCGCATCGTGCTCGGCGGTGTTGATGAGCGGACTCGGAAGAGCTTGGCCATGGTTTACCGCTCCTTCGATGGTGTGCCGATTCTCCGGACGACCAATAAGACGGCGGAGATGATAAAGTATACTTCGAACGCGCTGCTCGCGACGCTCATTTCCTTTTCGAACGAGATCGGTAATCTGTGTTCGGACCTTGGCGGGGTTGATTGCGTGGATGTGATGCAGGGAGTGCACCTGAGTCAATATCTGACGCCGACCACGGGGAATGGCCGCGTGCGGGCACCGATCGCTTCATTCGTGGCGGCGGGTTGCGGATTTGGCGGCAGTTGTCTACCCAAAGATGTCAAAGCGCTGATCGCGCGCGGCAACGGGGTCGATAGCCGAATGGGATTGTTGAAGGAGGTAATTCGGATCAACGAGGATCAGCCTGGCAGAATGATCGAACTCTTAAAGACCCGAATAGCCGATCTTCGAGGCGTATCGGTGGCGGTGCTTGGACTGGCATTTAAGCCGGAGACCGATGACCTGCGGGAAAGTCCCGCGATTCGCCTGATTGATCTGCTGCTAAAGGAAGGTGCTCGAGTGCTGGCCTACGATCCGGTGGCTATGCCGGCGGCCAGAAGGACTCTTACCGATCGTGAGGTCAGCTATTGCGAATCCCTCGAAGAGACGGTGAAGCGAGCAAAGGCTATCTTGCTGGTGACCTCGTGGAAGGAGTTTGAAAGAGTACCCAAGCTCATGACTACGCTTCGTCGGCATCCGATCCTCGTGGATGGTCGGCGGCAATTGGACAAGCAGAAAGTCAAAAACTATCTCGGTGTCGGCCTATGACGTTTACGGAGACCGAGCTTAAGGGCGCGTTCCTGGTTGGCATCCGGAAGATCGAGGATGAGCGCGGCTTTTTTGCTCGCGGGTGGTGCCAGAAGGAAGTCGAGGCGGCCGGACTCAATCCGAATCTTGCACAGATCAATTTCGCATCGAGCTTGAGGAAAGGCACTCTTCGGGGCATGCATTTTCAGGTGGCTCCAGATGCGGAGGCGAAGCTGGTGCGGTGCACGCGCGGTTCGATTTTTGATGTCATCATCGATCTGCGGCCAGATTCGCCGACCCACGGCCGCTGGATGGGGGTTGAGCTTTCGGCAGAGAACTACCTGATGCTCTATGTGCCGGAGGGTTTTGCCCATGGTTACCAGACTCTGACGGATAACGCGGAGATGTATTACCTGACCTCCGCATTCTATTCGCCCTCGGGCGCGCGTGGGGTGCGCTATAATGATCCGGCATTTAATATCCGCTGGCCTTTGCCGATTACCGTAGTGTCAGAGGCGGACCAACGATGGCCTGACTATGGGAAATAGCCCATCGGACAACTGACATACATTTTCAAAAGTAGACTGACTCTTATGGTAATAACCGACACAGTGTTGGCTGAGCGCGAGCAAGCGGGCAACCCGATTCGAGTGGCGATGGTCGGAGCGGGTGTCACCGGGCGAATGATCGCCCTGCAGTTGTTAACCCCGATCACGGGCATGCGTCTGGTAGCAATTGCCAATCGCACATTAGACCGTGCGGCGCAGGCTTTCACCAATGCTGGGGTCAAGGAGGTCAAAGCGGTATCCACGGTAGAGGCGCTCGAAGACAGAGTGGCTGAAGGGAGACCGGCCGTTGTCGACGACCCGGCGGTCGTTTGCGAAGCGACAAACATTGACTTGGTAATTGAAGCAACTGGTACAGTGGAGTTTGGGGCTCGCGTTGCAATCGATGCAATCCGCCATCGCAAACACGTCGTCCTGGTCAATGCCGAACTGGACTCAACCGTTGGCCCGATCCTCAAGTTTTACGCAGACCGCGCCGGAGTAGTTATTACGAATACCGATGGCGATGAGCCGGGCGTGGCGATGACATTGCTCCGATATGTCAAGAGCGTCGGTCTTCGGCCGGTGGCTGCCGGCAATCTGAAGGGACTGATCGATCGATATCGAACACCAGAAACCCAGCGCGAGTTTGCTGCCAAATACAATCAGGACGCGGCCAAGGTGACGTCCTTCGCCGATGGTACCAAGCTTTCCATGGAAGCAACCATTCTAGCCAACGCTTCCGGTTTTCGGGTTGGGCAGCGCGGCATGTATGGTCCCAAATGTGCCCACGTGAAAGAGATGGTGAATCTCCTGCCGATGGATCAGCTTCTCGATGGCGGGCTGATCGACTATGCGCTCGGGGCAGAACCTCATACCGGGGCCTTCGTGCTCGCTTACGAAGAGCATCCCAAAAAGAGAAAGGAATTGGCTTATTACAAGATGGGCGACGGGCCTCTCTACGCGTTCTACACACCTTACCATTTGCCGCACATCCAGATTGTTTCGACCATAGCGCGTGCGGCGCTGTTTAGTGATGCGACAGTGACTCCGATTGGTGCACCGCTCTGCGAGGTAGGCGCCACAGCAAAACGCGATCTTAAGGCTGGGGAAGTGCTCGACGGCGTCGGCGGGTTCATGACTTACGGCGTGATTGAGAATGCTCCCGGGTTCGCCGACCGAAATCTGTTGCCGATGGGGATCGCGGAAGGCTGCCGCCTTTTGCGCGACCTGGCAAAGGACGACGTGATCGCATATTCGGACGTGGAGCTTCCCAAGGGCCGAGTGTGCGACCAACTTCGAGCCGAACAAGCCGCCCAGTTCATTTCTGCCTCGCCGGCGTCTCTAAGAAGCGTCGTGCAATCCTGATTCAGCATTGGAGTGATTCGATGAAAGTTGTTCTTTTCTGCGGGGGCCTCGGTATGCGGATGCGTGAGTACTCAGAGGCCGTGCCCAAGCCAATGGTACCGATCGGTTATCGGCCGATACTCTGGCATGTGATGAAATACTATGCGCATTATGGCCACAAAGACTTCATCCTTTGCCTGGGATACAAAGCGGACGTGATCAAAAGGTATTTTCTTGAGTATGATGAGTGCGTTACAAATGACTTTGTCCTTTCTGGCGGAGGAAAAAATGTCCAGCTTCTGAACCAGGATATCCATGACTGGCGCATCAGTTTCGTCGATACCGGATTGACCTCGAACATCGGCCAACGGCTTAAGGCGGTCGAAAAGCTGCTCGGGGACGACGAGATCTTCCTGGCCAATTACACCGATGGTCTCGCCGATATCTCTATGAACGACGTAGTTGCTAAGCTGCGCGAGAGCGGGAAAATCGCCTTGTTTGTCAGCGTTATGCCAAAAGCAAGTTTCCACTTCGTGGAGGCAGATGCGGAGGGAATTGTAGGCAGCATCGAACACATCCGAAAATCGGGCGCTCGCATAAACGGGGGCTTTTTCGCGTTTCGACGCGAAATATTTGAGTACATCAAAGACGGCGAGGAATTGGTCGAAGAACCCTTTCACCGCCTGATCGCGGAAAAACAACTGCTTAGTTTCCGGCACGATGGATTCTGGGCCTGCATGGATACTTACAAGGAGCGCCAGGACCTTGAGGACATGTTCGCGCGAGAAAAAGCTCCCTGGACGGTATGGAATGGTGCGGCGAAAAGGTGATGATGGAGAACGCTGACCGAATAAATCCAGGAGCTGAGAAGGGATATGTCGATCCAAACGTTGCTGCGAGGTTGGACCGGCAAACAACCTTATGAGGCAATTCAGTTTGGGAGGAGTTCGACGGGTCTTGTGCCTTGGCGCACACTCGGACGATATCGAGATTGGCGCGGGAGGTACTTTGCTGAAGCTGTCGGCACAAGTTTCCGACTTGGAAATCTGGTGGGTGGTCTTCAGTGCTTCAGGGCTGCGGGGCGAGGAAGCGAGCCGAAGCGCCGATGAATTTCTCTCCGGCGTCAAACGCAAACACGTCAAGATTGGAACGTTTCGGGAGAGCTATTTTCCGAGCGAGTGGCCGGCAATCAAAGACTGGTTTGAGGAAATTAAGGCAAGTTTCGATCCGGAGGTCATTTTCACCCACTACCGCGATGACCGGCATCAGGATCATCGAGTGTTGTCGGACCTGGCCTGGAACACCTTCAGGAATCATCTGATTCTTGAATATGAAATACTCAAATACGATGGCGATGTTGGCTGTCCGAATGTCTTCGTGCCTGTCCCCGAGCAGCTCTGCACCCGCAAAATCGAGTTGCTGATGAAACACTTCCAGACCCAGTCGACCAGACACTGGTTTACTCCGGACACATTCGAGGCGATGCATCGCGTTCGCGGGATCGAATGCGTCTCGCCCACCGGCCGTGCGGAAGCTTTTTATTGCCGGAAAATGGTTTTAGACACGATCTAACAGTCTTCAGACACGTTATACAAGCAGATGGATAAACCTCCCCGGCCAGAAGTTGCCATAATCGGTCTTGGTTATGTTGGGCTACCGTTGTCGCTGCAGTTCGCCCGATCCGGGACGCAAGTCCTTGGTCTCGACATCGATCCGGTCAAGGTGGATGCCCTTAACCAAGGGTGCAGTTATATCAGGCACGTTCCCGCGGAAACCGTGGCAGAACAGGTGGCAGCCGGGCGATTGGTTGCCACCACTGATTTTGCTCGCGTGCAAGAGGTCGATACCGTGATCATCTGCGTTCCGACGCCACTCAACAAGAACCGCGAACCGGACATTTCGTTCATCTTGCAGACCGGACGTACCATTGCTCCGCACCTCCGACCGGGTGCATTGGTAGTCCTCGAATCAACCACTTACCCAGGAACGACTGACGGCGACCTGCGCGGCGTGCTCGAAGCGGAGTCAGGTCTGACGGCAGGCCAAGACTTCTATCTGGCCTTTTCCCCGGAACGCGAGGATCCGGCAAACCCGGCCAGTAAGGTCGGTGAGGTACCTAAGCTCGTCGGCGGACTGACTGCCGCTTGTCTGGACAAGGCGGTGGAAGTCTATCGCCGGGCGATTAAGACCGTTGTGCCGGTTTCATCCTGCCGTGTTGCCGAAGCCGCCAAGCTTCTCGAGAATATATTTCGTAGCGTGAACATCGCGCTGGTCAATGAGTTGAAACTAGTCTATGGGGCAATGGGAATCGACATATGGGAAGTGATTGAAGCAGCCAAGACCAAGCCTTTTGGTTTTATGCCGTTTTATCCCGGACCCGGTTTGGGTGGTCACTGCATCCCGATAGACCCTTTTTATCTGACCTGGAAGGCAAGGGAATTCGATCGCCATACCCGGTTCATCGAACTGGCTGGCGAGATCAACACCTCGATGCCGGTCCATGTTGTCGCGCGATTGGGTGACGCATTGAACGCTGCGCGTAAGCCTATCAACGGATCGCGGGTACTTATTGTTGGCCTCGCCTACAAACCGAATGTAGACGACGAACGCGAGTCGCCAAGCTATCGGATTATGGAATTGCTGAAGCAGCGCGGAGCCGAGGTCGCCTATTATGATCCGTATGTGCCGGTGATCCGGCCGACGCGCGAGCATCCCCACTGGGCAGGAATCGAATCGGTTTCTTGGGATCAAGTAACAATCGCAGCGTTTGATGCGGTAGTCATCGCCACCGCGCACGCATGCGTGAACTATCAGGAACTCGCCGATTGGGCGCACTGTATCGTCGATACCCGGAACGCGATGGTGACAACCCACATCGCGCCGGAAAAGCTTTGGAAAGCGTAGTGGCGCAGAGCAGGTCTCTTATCATGATGGATTCGCAAGAAGGTGTCCCGTCTTTGTGGAGCCGACGACTGAACTTGGTTCATCGCCGGACGATCTGGTTGCCGACCTGGCTGGGCACAATCTGCATTGCTCTATTGTTGAGTATCCCGTTTTTTTGGTGGTGCGTCTACGGAGAATCCTTTCTCTCGCTGACCGAGCGCTCGCCGGCCGAGATCCTCGTGGTGGAGGGCTGGATCGGGCGAGATGGCATGCAGGCAGCCGCAGCGGAATTCGCTCAGCGCGGGTACCGCTACATTGTCGCCGCCGGTGGTCAGATATCCGATCGTCCGAGTGAGGATCACTCGAGTTACGCCGAGATGGCGGCCCGCGAGCTCATTCGATCAGGTATTCCCATAGACAAAATCATCATTGCTGCGGCCAAAGAGGCAAAGAATCAACGAACCTACGAGTCGGCGGTCGGTGTATTTCGGGCGCTTCGGGCTAAGGGCATCAACCCCAAAAGCATCAATGTATTTACTTATGGTCCTCACGCCAGACGCAGTCGTCTGGTTCTTTCTAAGGTGTATGGGCCGGGAACAGAGGTCGGCGTAATCAGTTGGGTACCTGCCGACACCGAAACGGCGCCTTGGTGGCAATCCAGCGACCGGGCCAGGGAAATGATTACGGAAACTGCCGGTTATCTTTTTGAATTCCTCCTGAATTCGGGGCGCCGCTCTAACTCTCCAGGCTAATGTTATCTACCGATCTCACCCAAAAAAAACCGGGCGAAATTGCTGAGTTGGAGATTCCAGAGGTAAAACTGGTTACTCCCAAGAGATTCAGCGATGCGCGGGGATATTTCTCCGAAACTTGGAGCGACCGCCGGTTTCGTCAGGAAGTCGCGGACGTGACCTTCGTACAGGACAACTGTTCAGTGTCTGCAAAGAGAGGAACTTTGCGCGGCCTTCATTTCCAAAAGCCACCCTACGCCCAGGGAAAGTTGGTGCACGTTGTGCGCGGCTCAATCTATGATGTGGCCGTAGACATCCGGAGAAACTCGCCATCCTATGGACAACATGTTGCGGTGACGCTGGATGCGTCTGAGGGTACCCAGGTGTGGGTACCACCCGGGTTCTTGCATGGCTTTTGCACGCTCGAAGACGAAACCGAAGTTGTCTACAAGGTGACCGCTTACTACAGCCCGAGCCACGATGCCGGCGTTGTTTGGAATGATCCTGACCTGCGAATCAATTGGCCGGTCGACGTCCACTCTATCGTGCTTTCCGATAAGGATCAGCAGCATCCGCGTCTCCGTGATCTGCCGGACGTCTTTTATTACTAATGCAACGCCGATAACCGACTAGTTAAACGACGACAGAGCGGTCTTTCTTCAGAGTCCCAATTTTCCTATGCGAATAATAGTAACCGGCGGCGCTGGCTTTATCGGCTCAGCAGTGTGCCGCCATCTGATTAGTGAGACGGAGGCCGAGGTCGTCAATGTCGACAAATTGACCTATGCCGGCAACCTCAATTCACTTCGATCGGTGAGCAGCAATCCGCGGTATCGGTTCCTCAAAGCCGATATTTGCGATGAAACGCTCATTGCCTCCTTGTTCGACGAAGTGCATCCGGATGCAGTCTTGCATCTTGCCGCGGAAAGCCATGTGGATCGTTCGATTACAGGTTCGCGCGATTTTATCGACACGAATATCTTTGGTACTTACTCGATGCTCGAAGCGGCGCGGCGCTATTGGGCGGGCCTCAGTGGGAAAGACAGAGAGAGGTTCCGTTTCGTTCATGTCTCGACCGATGAGGTCTATGGTTCGCTCGGATCGGAAGGACTCTTTTGTGAGTCGACTCCGTACGATCCTTCCTCCCCGTATTCGGCTTCCAAGG
>DASTDH010000456.1:0-3168 GCA_035710445.1 Chthoniobacterales bacterium | reverse complement strand
GCGGCAAAGAACCCAACCGTCGATCGCGCCCGGAGGTAGAACCCCTTTTACGCCGACTCGATGAGGTTCTATCCAACCACCAGCTCGAGACAGCGCCGCTCTTCGTTACATGTTTCTATGAGGAGAAGGACGACCTCAGCCAATGGCGAGCCTACTCGGGCGGTTTGGCGGCGCTTGAAATCCAGCGGCACGAAAAACGTCTCGCGAAATTGGCTCGTCGCAGAAAATCGGCTAGGCACAGCGAACCGAGCAAGAGAACTTCGACTGGGCCTGCGGGATGGTTGTCGGGGTCATCGTGTTAGTCGGCTTCGCTTTGTTCATCTTGATAGCAATCGGAGCGCTTGATGCGCTGCTCGACTGTTGGGCTGGCGTAGCGCCTGACGAATAGCGTGGCGCTCCTGGGTTAAGGATTGTCGATGGCGATCACCGTTCGGTAAACGCTAAGCGTCCAATCTCGGCTCTCTCTTGATACTCAGTTAGGCATTTTGAGAAACACTAAGTATCCATTTATACCAATAATAATATAACATCCCTGATCCCGTTAAAAGAGGTAGGTGTCAATCCGTAGGGACGGCAAATCGACGCACTCGGCAAGGCACGGGTTCGGCTTCCTCGACGCAGAACTGCGACGCCTCTATTTCCTCGTTTAGTGCGAGAATGAATTCTTGCAGGTGACGAGGGAGTTCCATTGGGGTCGCTAAAATATCGGGCTTGTTTGAAAAATGCCTCTGTTTTCAAAGTGCCTTACGCAGAATGCACTGGCTGGGTCATTTCGACCATTCGTGGCTGGTTTGATTTCGACCGATGACACTATATGGCCGCGGCACTTTCTGCATATTCCAGAGCTATTTTCCCAATCCGGCGTCTTCTGACGCACCTAATGCAAGAGCAGACCAGTCCAAGTCACCTCGACCCTTTGATATTGCTGATAGCAGACGATCTCGCAATAACGATGCGATCGGCATGGGAGTCGAGCTGTCGGCCGCGGTTTGTAATACCAACCTGATATCCTTCCATCCCAACATTAACCGGATTCCCGCTGGCTGGTAGGAGTGATGGGCAATGAGATCGCCGTATCCCTTGTACACTACGCCGGAGAAAAGCGTCTCCGACAGCAGCTCCGCTATCTTGGCGCGAGGAATTCCGTTTTTTTCTGCGAGAGTGAATGACTCCGCCATAGCCTCGATGGCGGCAGCAATATTAAAGTTAAAAGCGAGTTTGGCCATATTGCTCGACCAAGGAAGATCGCCGAAGTCGAAAACTCTCTGACTTATTTTCTCCAAAAAAGGAGAAACGATCTGCTTGGCTTCGACTGAACCGGCAAGAAGGATAAAGAGAGTTCCGGCGGCCGCTCGATCAGGTCGCCCAATTACCGGTGCAGAGACGTGGATTCCACCTGGGTGTAGTTTCTTCACGAAGTTTTCGTCGACTTCGGCGATTTCTCGTAGTGCGGAATCGTCGGAAAGCATCGTAAAGACTATGCCACCAGACTCGATGACATCGCTCGGCTGGTTTACTAAGATTGCTCCCTGTTCAACTAAATCTTTGGCTTTCTCTTTGGTTCTATTGTAGACACGTGTTGTGTAACCGGCCTTAAGCAGGTTAGAGGCTATCCCGTGTCCCATATTGCCAAGACCGATAAAGCCGACGCTCTTTTGTTCTTTCATAATATTTCCGTTCATATGCGTATCGCGAATCTTATTACGCGACGTAACAATCGGCGCAGCATTATATGCTACTTTTTCGGGAGGCGTCGCTAGAATGATCTGCTCGTCAGCTACAATTGCCTCGTCAAGGAATTCCTTGTTGATTGCCCATCTTTGATCAGGGGTCATAGCTGCCCACTTTGTTGCTGTCAAATTTCCTCTTTCCCGTCACGAATGCTTCCACCTAAGGAGCGCCATCCGCGGCCTCCGACCCGTTCGGCACGGTTTCTCCGTTGCCTCTTTCCTGTCAGATTAGGTGGAAAAGATAGATGACTCCTTTTAATCCCAAATTGATCCTGACAGTGCGATACGCGGGCTACAAGCTGCGCGACCAAGATGCCAAATGAATCCCGAACAATGCGCCCTAAGATAATTTGCCATATGGTTACCTCGATCGATGGATGTTTACTTGTCGATCGCTGGACAAAGCAAGCCGCTGGAATCGAAGCTGATATGTTGACCAGTTACTACAATGAGGTTCCAACACGTTTTCATGCCGATGGCTGGATTGTTGGCCGAAAGACAATGCAGTATTTCGCCAGAGGAGCAGCGCGAACTCCAGGCACAGTCAAAGGTAACTTGCGCGACATCCACATTGCTGCTCGGAAAGATCGTGATGTTGCCGTTTCCATCGATCCGCGTGGGACACTCCACTACGGGCAGGACAACGCCGAGGGCGATCACATCATCGCTATCCTTGGTGAACAGGTTTCCGACGAGTATCTAGCCGAATTGAGAGAAGACGACGTTTCCCACCTCTTTGCTGGTGCGAAGGGCAATGATATGAACCGTGCACTTGAAATCCTCGGCGACACCTTTGGCGTCAAGACTCTCTTTCTTGAGGGAGGCGGCATTACCAATGGCCTGTTTCTGAAAGAGCGACTGATCGACGAAATTAGCCTTCTTGTTTATCCCGCAATTGATGGTCTCGCCGGTATACCGAGCATTTTCGAATCCGCCGGAAAACCCAATGAACAACCCGCAGCCAGTCAAGCGCTTCGGCATATTGCCACGAAAGGTGGCATGGTATGGCTTCGGTACAACGTGGAGCCGAGCCCTGCGGTCTCACAAAGCTAAACTATCGCGGCGCGCAATAGTGCCCGCAGCGTCGGCCTCGGCGATAGCGCTGAGTACGCAAAAGGAAGCCAATTTAGGTCACGATCGGCCCAGACAATGAGCTCAACCTCCGTTTGGACCGCGCTGCGCAACCGCACCTTCCGTACTCTGTGGGTGGCTAGCGTGGTCTCGGGATGCTGCGTCTCTGCTCAGGATATGGCCGCAACCTGGGTCATGAATACGCTATCGGCTTCGCCTCTGATGCTCTCGCTTTTGTCCACTGCGGCTTCGCTGCCTTTTTTTCTCCTGACCTTTCCGGCAGGCGCGTTGGCGGACATGGTAGACCGCAAGAAACTGCTCATTCTGATGCACGTCTGGCTCGTTTTATCGGCTGCCGGACTCGCGG
>DASTDH010000455.1:0-17793 GCA_035710445.1 Chthoniobacterales bacterium | reverse complement strand
TACACGCCCGGAATAAAGAAAGTTGCAAATTACTTCTATGAAAGAAACGGGAGGCACCAAGTAGGAATCGGAATCCGGAGCACGGGCCCGAACTAACTTCACCGTTGCAACCCGCAACTCGCGACCCGTAACTTGCAACCTGCAACCGGCAATTTGTCTCACCCCTGCCGGTCACGCACGCCTCCCAAGCAGGCAAAGAATAGAGGCAGACTTCCAAAGATCATCAGCGTGATTGTGGTGGCGGAGAACCATTTGACTGAGTCGCCGTGGAAATAGTCAATCCAGGCGGGGACTGCTCTGATCAGAAACACAATACAGAGAACACCCGTGGAAATCAGTCCGCCAATGACCGGGATCTTAATCGCGCCGCGCGAATCGAAGAAGGCCCAGAGAAAAGAAAGAAATGCGAAAATGCCTCCGGCGATCAAGGCGGATTTTGCGCTCGGATTAAATCCGAACCTTCCGGAATGAGGATCGTAAAGCACGGCGATGAACGCAATTAAGAGAAGGTATACTCCGTGAAACATGAATCGGCGAAACATACGATGGGGGATTAAGACATTATCTGTCCAAGAATCGTGAGCCCTTTGACCAAGGCGGTCTCGGTCGGTCGTGAACAATTCAGGCGCATGGCTTCCACATGCTCATTTTCCGAAGTGAAGAATACTGCTCCTCGACAAAATGCCACCTTCATTTCCATCGCTTCTTGGTAGACTCGCTCAATGTCGATCCCTGCTGGTAATTCTACCCACAGCATGAATCCTCCGGCTGGCTCCCAGATTCGCGTTGATGCAGGGAAACATTCACGGACCAGGCGAATACCCAGTTCGCGCCGTCTTCGATTGAAGGCGCGCAAAAATTCAAGATGCCGGTCGAGTTCGTCGCGTTCCAGATAATTTCGGAACGCCACCTCGCAAAGAGTCGCGGAGTGCATGTCTTGCTGGCACTTCAGCAGCGCGAATGAATCGGAATCTGTTCCCGGAAGGCACACGCCAATTCGCAATCCAGGCGCCACTGATTTAGAAAAGCTGGTTACGTAAGCCACGGTCGAGCCGTCATCGTAGGCGCGGATCGGTTTGAGGTCGGGTACTTCCGAAAGTTCACCGTAAATCTCGTCTTCCAGAATCCGGGTGCCCGAATGGCGGCAGATTTTGACCAATTCAATCCGAGCTTCGTTAGACAAGGTGGATCCCGATGGGTTGGAAAGGGTCGAACAAATGACAAACAAGGTCGGGCGAAATCTACGGAACAAAGTTCGTGTCAGATCGAGATCGATGCCTTCGCTATCCCGAAGCGGTATCGGAAGCACGCGGATCCCGAGATCACCTAAAATCTCCAGCGTTGCGTAGTAGGCGGGGGCCTCGCAAGCAACCACATCTCCCGGTCGAGCCAGTAGCCGAATCATACCATGCAGGGCCTGAGTGCAACCCGTGGTGATGACCATTTGATCGGGGGCGGCTTGAATCCCCCGGCGTTGGAACCGGTCGACCAAAATTTCTCTTAGCCTGAGATCACCGTCCGGAGTGTGATAGCCGAGAGCTTCGTCCGCATGGGCGCGCAGAGTCTCGGCGAACGCCTGCTCAAGGGCGACTTTAGGAACGCACTCCGTGGAGGGAAGGCCGGCCGCTAGGTTGATCAGATCGGGATTCCCGACTTGGCGCATAATGTCGAGCAACCGGCCGCGTGGACGAAAAGCGTACGGCGAAATCATAGCGGTACCATGTCACGGTTGGCGAGAATGCCAAGTTCGACGATTGAACCTCGAATTGGGTGAAACCACGAATGGGCCTGTTTGGAAGCAAGAATGGACCTCTTGATAAACCACGAATGGACACAAATAGACACGAATAAAAGGAGGAGTGATGAGTCGATCCTACGGTTCGCGGGATGCGGCCATTCGTTCCACCCGTGGACGAACCGCCGATAGCCGCGAATCAGGCGACCGGCTCACCGCTTCTTCCTTGATTCGTGTCTATTCGTGTCCATTCGTGGTTCCAAACAGGTCCGTTCGCGGTTGCATCTTATCACGATCGGGACGGATCGAGTACTCGTGCTTACCACGGCAGATCGAGTTGTTGGGCCGGTTCTAGGGCCGGTTCTTGAAACCGCACGCCCAGCCCGAGCAAGCGGACATCTGCTTTTTTTCTGCTCAACCCCTCGCGCAACAGCGTGATAAAACTCTCCAATTTCAACGGGAGTTCCGCTCGTTCAACCGTGGTCCGGCTGAAGTCGGCAAACCGAATCTTGACAAAAACCGTGCGCACTCGATCGGCATACTCCGATTGTTGTAAGTCGGTCATGACGTCTTCAAAGAGTTCAGGCAATCTCGCTTCGCATTGAGCAAGCGAGGTGAGATCCCGTGAAAATGTTCGTTCGCTGCTCAGTGACTTCCGAATACGATCTGGTTCCACCAGCCGGGTGTCAATTCCCCGGCAAAGATCGTACAATTCCGGTCCAAACTTGCCGAATTCTTCGAACAATTGAAAACGGGTGTAACGCTGAAGATCGCCACAGGTTTGGACACCTAACTTCGCGAGTCGGTCGGCAGATTTCGGGCCAATTCCCCACAGACGCCGGACCGGAAGATCAATCATGAACGCATCGATCTGATCCTCTCTGATCTCGAACTGTCCATTCGGTTTGTTCCAATCGCTGGCGATCTTTGCCAACATCTTGTTGGGAGCGACTCCAGCGGAAGCGGTGAGACCTGTCTTCTGAAAAATCAGGCGGCGAATAATCTCAGCAACGGCTGCAGCTTCTCCCGGGTGCTGGGAGAGATCCAGGAAGGCTTCGTCCAAGGAGAGCGGCTCCATTCTAGGGCTGAACTTTAGCAAAATCTCGCGGATCACGCTGGACTCGCGACGATAGACGTCAAAGCGCGTTGGCATCACGATCAGCGATGGACATTTCTGCAACGCTTTAAAGGTTGGCATTGCGGAGTGAACTCCAAATTTCCGGGCCTCATAGTTGCAGGTGGTGAGAACTCCCCGTTGGTCACGGGCTCCACCGACGGCAACTGGCTTACCAACGAGCTCCGGATGGTCGCGAATCTCGATTGCCGCATAAAAGCAATCCATATCCAGGTGAAGGATCTTGCGCGCCATCACCAGAATGTAGCACGAATGATAAAGCGAAACAGAGTCGGCGCGAGCAGGATCTGTGAGCTTGACGTAATGAGTTATAGGATGACCAAAATCGATCTATCCCGCTTTGCGTTGGGCCGGTTGTTGCCATTAGTCATTTGTATGGTGATTCACTCGACTTGCGCTGCGCCGATTCAACCTCGGATCGCTTCCGTCAGCACAACCAGGATCTGCGCTCTAACCGGTCCGCAGGCGCTAGTCGATCAAAAGAGCCTCGATGTGTGTGGAACCGACCTGGGAATAATGACCGAGCTAAACGGCCGGATCTATTTTGCTTTCGGTGACACGTTTGGCTATGAGGGTGATATTTGTCGCGGGATCAATGGACCAAATTGGCGGTCCAATTGCTTTGCTTCGACCGCGGATCATGACCCCGAGTATGGGGTCAGGCTCACCGACTGGCTCCGCGGTTCAGACGGCCGCGCAATTGCGATTGTTCAGGGTGCGCATCAACCGCCTTTTGCTAGCGAGCGAAGAGACCAAGATTCCAACTGACATGGTGAGCATTGATGGCACCATCTATCTACACTACATGTCCGTTCGCGGATTTCCCGCCAAAGGCGGGGTCTGGGAATGCAACTACTCGAGCTGGGTCTATTCCAGCGATCTGGGGCAAGAACTGGCACAAATGTGCGGCGCCTTTTGGCGATCAAGCCCCAAATTTCAACATGCTGGCTCTTACTGCCGCCGTAACGCCGGATAATCCCGACGGCAAATACGTGTATGCGCTCGGGACACCTTGTGGTCGGTTCGGGGCAGCCAAGCTTGGCCGAGTATCTAAGGAGCGGATCCTGGACGGTCAGGCGTGGGAAATCTGGCTCCATCCGACGGCGACGGGACGGAGCCGACCTGGACAAAGGAACTTAGGCGAGCCGCTGAAGTCGTGCCTGCTCCCGTCGGTGAAGCTTCCGTCCTTTGGAATCCAGCCATGCGACGCTGGATGTACACCTATCTGAGTGAAAATACCGCCTGTCTTGAGCTACGCGAAGCCGACCATTTATGGGGACCGTGGACAGCTCCGCACGTGCTGGCTATCGCCAGAGATTATCCGCAGCTCTACGGTGCGTTCATGACGCCATCCTTCTTGCGAGACCAGGGACGAACCCTGCTTTTCGTCATGTCACAGTTTGGACCTTACAATACTTTCCTGATGAAGGCGCAATTGACCTATACGCCGTAGGATCCGAGGAGGTTTCCCGCCTGCTTTCCAACCTTCACCGGCGTTTCATCGGAAAGGGATCCACTCGGTCGCTTCCGCAGATTTTGGGGAGTAAATATCCGCAGATTACGCAGATTTTTTGAGTTACGGCTTTTAGATAATCGACCTTGAAAAGTCGACGATCCTGGCCGACGAGATCACAAATTTAGGGGCTAATCTTCAACCACAGATCTGAGCGAATCTGCGTAATCAGAGGAATCTGCGGATGTCTATTCCCAAAAAACAGCGGCTCGCTGCCGAAGCGCTGCGGCCGGATCTTTCAGAGCCGCCTCCAGCGAAATCAACTCGCCTACGACTGAAACCGCTTTATCGAAGTGTTGTTGAATCTGTTCTGCGTCCTCGATCGCACCGGCGATGGCCCAGACCGGTTTCCTCGCGCGGCGCGCGATCTCAGCAACCCCGAAAGGGCCCTTGCCCTGCAATGACTGACGATCGAGTCTGCCTTCTCCGGTGATCACAACGTCCGCCGCCGAGATCCTTTGCGATAATTGCAAACGTTGGGCCACCTCGGCGAAACCCGAAACCAGTTTGCCCCGCAGGAATGTCAAAATGCCGTAGCCGAATCCTCCGGCTGCTCCAGATCGGATCGTTTCCGAATGATTAAATCCAAGCGAATCTTCCACTCGATTGACCAAACCAGCGAGCTCTCGATCGAGTGATTCTACCTCGGCCGGCCGTAGACCTTTCTGTGGCCCAAAAAGGTAAATTGCTCCCTCCGGACCAAGCAACCGGGTCTCCACGTCCGCGAGGCCGATGACCTCAGGCCAATGGCTGATGTCCGGCGGTATGACCTCTGCAATAGACCCAAAATGCGCGGGAATCGGCCGGACCGAGTTCCCTTCTCTATCGAGAAAAGTGTAACCGACAGCAGCTGCTAACCCAAACCCAGCATCGACTGTGGCACTTCCCCCTAGACCAATCGAGATCCGTTCGACGCCCAGATCCAAAAGATGGCGTACGATCAGGCCGGTGCCGAAGGTGTCCGATTCGAGTGGGCGACGTTCTGACTGAGCGATCCGCCATAGTCCCGATGCGGAACTCATATCAATAAACCCTTCCTGTTGATGAACGAAGAATTCAGCGGATATGGAATGACCCAGCGCGTCTACCGTTGCGATTGACTTTCTTTCTGCTCCGAGCTGGAAGGCAAGCAGCTCGGCAGTGCCTTCACCACCGTCCGCGATGGGAGCCAAATCAATTTGGGCGTCGCGATCGTGCGCGCATACCGCGTTAGCCAGAATTTCGCACACTTCCCATGCGCTTAGCGTCCCTTTGAATTTGTCCGGAGCGATTAAGTAACGCATGGCGTTGAATCGGAGCGAGTGGTCGACGTCGTCGCCATCAAAAGCGGTGCTCAGCGCAAAAGGGCGCGAGCCCTCTTGTTTCTCAACGCTGCCCGAATCTTCTCAGTGGAATCAGCCGACTCAAATTGAGCGAAGGTACCTAACCAATCGTAAACCGGTTCAGCCAGAGGAGCGGGTAAAGAGGGTGGTGCCTGGAGAAGAAAGCGTAGTTCCGCCACGACGCGTCGCGCTATATTTTCGAGCATGGCCAAACTGGCCTGGTGGTAGTCATGACCTTTAGCCATTGCCTCCTTGTATAGACTCATACAATCCAACAAACAGCTTCGGGTTCGCGGATAAAAGCTCATCATCAAATTCCAGGGATCTTCCCCCTGGTCGCCTCCCCTCCGAAAGTCGGTCCGCAAGAGAAGCGAGGGGATATCGGCGAATTTGGCGACCATGAATTCCGCGACCGTCCCTGAGTCAATTTCTGTGCCGTCGAAGTTAAAAATGGCAAGATCACATTCGATCAGGGTCTCAAGGTCTTGATCTCGGATTTGCCGGGCCGACTTGCTTCTTTGTTCCAGTACCTGCGGCAACCGACCAACAAATTCGCCGGCCGATTGTCGTTCGATCGCGGCCGCTAGCCCGGAGTTACCAATCAAATGCTTGGCTGTGAATAGCTCACCAGCGAAATAGATCGAATACATTAGCAACTGTTCTCCATGGTCCGATCAATTCTACTCGTCGATCATCGCCATCCTTTCCACAAACTTTGGATCTGGCCAAAGTCATGAGGCGGAGCTAAGAAAATCGAATCGAGCGGTGGCGCAATTCGAACTGATTATCGGCTTACTTTTGGTGGGAACCCTTTTGGCCAGCATCGCCCGACGGCTTAAAACGCCGTATCCTGTCTTGCTGGCATTGCTAGGGGTCGCGTTGGCTTTTGCTTCCAACTTGCCGGACTTGACGTTAGATCCGCAACTCACACTCGCTCTCTTTGTTGCTCCGGTCCTGCTGGATGCGGCTTATGATGCGTCTCTGCGCGATCTGAAGGACAATTGGCGCCCCGTGGCGAGTCTGGCCTTGATCGCGGTCGGGCTGACGGTTGTCTCAGTAGCACTGGTTATTCGGCTCTTCCTTCCTGATATCCCCTGGCCGGCGGCGGTTGCACTCGGCGCAATTGTGGCTCCGCCGGATGCATCCGCAGCGACAGCGGTTTTGCGAATGCTGCGCCCGCCTCATCGAGTACTCGTCATCCTGGAGGGGGAAAGCCTTTTCAACGACGCTAGCGCGCTTCTGATTTATCGTGCCGCAGTCGGTGTGACCGCCAGCGGCACGCTTCTCACCGCAATACCGTCGTTGCTGTTTGTGGGTGTTGCCAGTGCCTTTGCCGGTATATTGCTGGCTCGGTTCTACCTACTGATCGCTCGCCGTTTTCAAGAGGTGGGTACCGCCGTTCTGATGCAGTTTCTTTCGACGTTCATCGTCTGGATCTGGGCCGAACAACTGCATTTGTCGGGGATCATCACGATGGTTTGTTATGCGATCACGCTTGCCCGGAGCGCTCCGATGAAACTGGCTGCGCGGCTTCGGATTCCTTCTTACGCCGTTTGGGAGGTGATCGTCTTCGTGCTGAATATCCTGATTTTCATTTTTGTCGGCCTCCAACTTAAGCCGTTACTGCAACGGCTTAATTCGGGGGAACTTGGCCGCTACGTTCTGATTGGCGGAACGATTTGTGCGACCACCATCCTGGTCCGAATCGCCTGGGTCATGTCATATAACACGGTTGTACGTTGGAAAAATCGTCATTTTGGCTTTCGACTGCCGCGACGGGTAAGCCCTCCTACGGCTCGGGGAGGAATTATGATATCATGGTGTGGAATGCGAGGGATAGTGACTTTGGCGGCGGCTCTCGCCCTGCCGAACACCTTTCCCTATCGCGATGTACTGCTCTTCACCGCTTTTTGTGTCGTACTTGGAACGCTGGTTTTACAGGGTTTGACGTTGCGCCCTCTGATGACCGCGCTCAGGTTTGCCGATGACCGAATTGTTGAGGAAGAGGTGCGGTTCGCTCGGGCCGAAATCGCACGTGCGGCGTTGAATCTTCTCGATAAACAAGAAGTGTCCGAGGCAACCGCCGTTGTTCGTCGAGAGTACCAAGATCGATTGGCCAACGAGACAACCGGCGAGCAGCCCACCGAGAATACGACGTCAGAACTAGCTATCGTTCAAAGCCGCGCAATCGCCGCGGAGCGTCGCGCCTTGGATTCGTTGCGTAGTCAGGGCGATATTGGTGACGATGCTTTTCACTACTTGGAGGAAGAGCTTGACTGGGCTGAGGTCCACGCCCAACGGGCTTTCCACGGCGCGGGAATCACGGACAATCGATAGTAGAATCGGGCGACTTTCTTCCGGTTATCCGAACATATAACGCGCGCAATAAATGTGTTGAGTATGCGAAGATTTGTGGGAATATTCCTCTGATCCTTGGCGAATGAACAAACCATGCTGACCGATCAGATAAGGCGAATCGCCAGCCGTTCCAGCTTTCGACCATTCAAACTTAAAACTGCTTCCGGCAGCGAATTTACCGTGCCCACCAGGGACCACATCAGCTTTGGCCCGTTTGGAGTTGCGATTGGTGTATGGAATGAACAAGGCACAGCCTGTACGTGGCTTTCTGCTGCAAACATCACCGAGGCGGTTGATGAAGATCCAATGGCAAGCTGAGGGAATTGTTCTCCAATTTAGGTTTCCGGCGTGCACCTAGAACGCAAACGTTGATTAACCTTCGATGAGAATTGCCGATTCGGAAGCATCCGTTACGATGCCGGCTGCGGTTTGCCGACATTGTGTCCAGCTGTATAAACAGCGAGTAAGACCCTGGATTGCGCCTTATCTGCAACAGAAATCCTGCCAGGCCAAGCACCCGGTTTATGATTTTCTTTTTCAGTATTATTCGTTTCGACCAGGGCAGCTGGCGCGATGGTCGCCCGGTCCCGATGTGACCATCGAGGCCGAGCGAATCGAAGACTTGCCCGGATCGCCTGATTCGTGGGAACGCGCCGGCGATGGCTGGAAACTCGTGACATTCCCGATAGCTCGTCACGAATACCTGGAATGGGCCATTCGTTTCCTTGAAACAACCGCAGGGCGCGAGGCGAGCTTTTGCTGTTTCGGCTTGCACGAGTGGGCGATGGTTTATTGCCAGGAGTCCATTCGCCATTCGGAGGTGCCTCTTCGCCTCGAGCGATCGGCAATCGTATCGTTCGTTGATTCTCAAAGCCTGGCCTGCACGCATTTTGACGCTTTTCGCTTTTTCACGGAGCCGGCGCGAAAACGGAATCATGCTGCACTACGCCGGGAGACTACCACCGAAATGGACCAGGCGGGGTGCATCCATGTGAACATGGATCTCTATCGATTCTGCTATAAGATCGCGCCCTGGATTGACTCAAATCTTCTGGCTGACGCCTTTGGGCTCGCGCGATTTGCGCGCGAGATCGATATGAGGGCCAGCCCGTACAATTTGCGGGAGTTCGGCTTTGAGCCGATTTGCGTAGAAACCGCTGAAGGTCGTGCCGAGTATGTCCGGTTGCAACGAAAGATCTCGGAGCAGGCGCGACCGATCCGGGACCGAGTGCTGGAGGCTTATCGGCGGTTGTCGCCCTACCGTCGTGGGTCGGCCCGGATAAGCCGGAATTCAAATCGAGCCTTTTAGCTCTCCGGACGACAAAAGGTCATTCTATGCGGCCATGTGGCCTTATCCGGCCAGCGATCCGGAACGCAGATGCTGGTTTGCTATCGTTTGGTAGAGTCGATCTTGTGGGCCAACGGCCTTGAGTTGAGTAACCTTGGTCCACTCTTCTCGGGCCTCTGACTTTTCACCCAAAGCTTCCAAAGCTTTGGCGTATTCGGCGTGGTGGATAATCCGTTGCGGGGCAATCTCAATTGCTTTCTTGAAATGGGTGATGGCCGCTTGGGCCGAAGCGGGCGGCATCTGTCCGTATACTAATTCAGCAATTCCTTTGAGAACCGGATTGAGCGTTGCCAGCTCAAAGTTCCAGCGGGCCAGGATCAAATGGCCGTAGTCGTTGGAGGGGTCGAGTTCCAAGCCTTTGGTGACTTGTTGATAGATTTGTTTCGAATACTCGACTCGCGTCTTTTCATCGACAAACCAGCAAATCTGGCCGTAAGCCGCTGCCAAGGCGATCCGCGCCTGCGCATCATTGGGGACTTTCGCGACGGCCTTTTTGCCAAGTTCGACGGCTAACTCCGCATCTTTTCTTTTCGTTGCCTGGTCCGAGATTTCCTGAATGTGCCGCGCATACAATCTACTCAGCCGTTTTTCGATCTGGGGGTTGTCTGGGGAAGTGCTGTCCGCTTGCTTCAGCACCTTAATGGCCGATTCAGTCTCTCCTTGATTCTCGAATTGATCTGCCTGCTGAATGAGCGGTTCCACCTCTTGGGTGAGCGCCGGCTCACATAGTGCAGTAACGGCCAAGAAAACGATCAAATGCTTCATGCATGTATTCCCCTACTTTGCCGAACGAGAAGTCCGCCTGATTTCCCTGGCCTTGGGACCCGCTCATTCGTAAGACTTCAGCGTACCTATTGCGCAGAAGTACGCGCTTGGCCATTCGATTTTATGATCCATCCTCAATTCGCGAGAAGAACGGCAGCAATAGTTGGGTTCTCTGCAGTCGCCTTGGGAGCCTTCGGCGCCCACATGCTTCGGGCGCATTTGGACAGCCTCGGTACGACTCAGACCTGGCAGACTGGCGTTCTTTATCATCTGGTTCACGCCGTCGTTCTGTTGGTACTCAGCGGTTGGCGTCCGGTCCCAAAATGGAGTTTTTGGCTGTTGTTGATCGGGGTAATCATTTTCAGCGGGTCGCTCTACATACTCGCCGTGACCGGATTCCGCTGGTTCGGCGCGATCACCCCGCTTGGAGGCCTCGCCATGCTGGCTGGGTGGTTCGCGCTCTGCCTGAAGTCGAGCGAAGAATAGCCTAACCGGCCGATTTCAGTGTTTCAGAGCCTTGGCGGCTTCTTTCTGGTCCTCCCGTTCCTCTCGATTGGTTGCTGGTAGCTGGAGGACCTTTCGATATTCCGCCCGCGCTTCTTCCTTCTTGCCCATCCGATTGAGCGCCTGGGCGTACTCGAAATGATGAGTGATGCGGTTTGGAGCAATCGAAATCGCCCTTTTGAAGTATTCGACCGCCTTTTCTTGTGAGGAGGCGGGAACCTGCCCGTAGAGCATCTGAGCGATTCCTCGGAGGACCGGATTCAGATCGGACATTTCAAAATTCCATTTTGCCAGAACGAGATAAGCCAAGTCATTTTTTGGATCAAGCTGCACCGCCTTCTCTGCTTCGCGTTGGATGATCCTCGAGTACTCCATTTTAGTGCGGTTATCGACGAAGTCGGTAATTTTCCCTGACGCAATGGCGAGCGACAGGTGAGCCTCTGACAGATTAGGGCCCCGTTCGACCGCTCGTTTTGCATAGTTCAGAGCCGTTTGCGCGTAAGCCTTTTTTTCCTTCTCGATTGACGTCACCTCGACTGATTCCGCGTTTACATTAGAAATCCGGTAGAGAACTTCGGGATTCTCCGGATCGCTCTGTTCCGCCGTCTTCAACACTTGGAGCGCTTCCCTCGGACGATCGGAATCTTCCAGTTGATCGGCCTTATGCAGTTCGGTCCCGATGTCGGCGGCGCCGCGGGAGAGTTGCGAAAAAAGGACCAGCCCTAGCCCGCACAACGCCGCTGAGTATCGACCGCACACCATCTGTTCCGGATAACACCGTTCCCGGCTGGAATCTAGTACTCGGTAATCGGCCGGGAAGGGAAAACGGCAAAAACAAAGGAATTGACAGGCGGGGTGGGGGACAATAGCTTCCATGCTCTTTTTTACGGACTAGAAATGAAGACCTTTTCAGCCAAAGCGAGCGACGTGGATCGCAGATGGTACATCGTCGATGCGAAAAACCAGCCTCTTGGGCGTGTTGCGGTCAAAGTTGCCAATCTGTTGCGTGGCAAAGGAAAAGTGATTTTTACGCCGCATGTCGATACCGGCGACTTTGTAGTAGTGATCAATGCAGAAAAGGTGCTGCTTACCGGCAAGAAGGAGCTACAGAAAGAGTATACGAGCTTTTCCGGCTATGTGGGAGGGCATAAATCCGAGAACGTCCAACGGCGGCGTGCGCGTCGTCCGGAGCTGTTGATCGAGCGGGCAGTCAAGGGCATGATCCCTCACAACCGGCTGGGTCGATCGGTTTTTACTAAACTGAAGGTCTATCGCGGTGATCAGCACCCACACGAAGCACAACAACCGATTCCCGTTGCCTAGTAAAAGCATCAGAAAACAACCATTTTATGGCTGAGACATTTTCCGCTACCGGTCGCCGTAAGACCTCTGTTGCCCAGGTCCGCATCTCCCGTGGCTCGGGAAAAATCGAAGTGAACGGCCGTCCCTTTGAAGAATATTTCCCGACGGCTCCGCTCCAGTTGACAGTGCTCAAGCCGTTTGAAGTGACTAAGACCACCAACGCATTTGATGTGCAGGTCAGAGCTTCCGGTGGGGGTCCGACCGGACAGGCGGGGGCGGTGCGCCTCGGAATCGCGCGTGCTTTACTCGAGGTCGACGCTGCGATGCGACCGGCATTAAAGGAAGAGGGTTTGCTCACCCGTGATCCGCGAATGAAGGAACGAAAGAAAGCGGGGCAGCCGGGTGCACGCAAACGTTTCCAGTTCTCGAAACGTTAGGAGAGTAGACGCACCGCGATTACGCGTCCGATATACGCGTGTTTCTGAACTCTTGGGCGCGCCGTAGCCTGCAAAGGGGGCTTCCAGGTGCGAAACCTGACCACTTACGCAGCTAGAAGCTGCGCTACTTTATTGGCCGCTGTTTGCTTTTGGGCAGCCACGTCGCTAGCTTAAACGCTAACGATGTCTTCCAAGATTGATCCGACGCTTCATCAACCCAAGAAACCGAACTGGATTAAAGTGCGGTTACCGTCAAATCCGGTCTTCTTCTCAACGAAGGCATTGATTTCGGACTTGCGGTTGCACACCGTCTGCGAATCCGCGCAGTGCCCAAATCGCTGGGAGTGCTGGAGCCAGGGAACAGCGACCGTTATGATCGCTGGAGAGCGCTGTACTCGAGCGTGTGGATTTTGCGCTGTTTCGACCGCTAAACCGTTTGCGCTCGAGCCCGATGAACCGGAGCGGGTGGCCGAAGCCGTGCGTCGACTTGGATTGAAACATGTAGTGGTTACCGCAGTGGCCAGGGACGACCTGGCGGACGGTGGAGCTGCTCATTTCGCTAACACGATCCGAGCAATTCGAGTCGTTCAAAAAGGAATTGTCGTGGAGGTTTTGGTCCCGGATTTCAACGGAAACGAGGCTTCAATTAAGACAGTGCTGTCGGCTGAGCCTGATATTTTTAATCATAACCTCGAAACGGTAGAACGGTTAACGCCAGCGGTTCGGTCTCGGGCGAAATATCGCCGGTCACTGCAGGTTTTAGAAAAAGCGAAACAAATCGATCGTGAAGTAGTGTCCAAGAGCGGTATTATGCTTGGATTGGGAGAGACCGAGAATGAGCTGTTCCAGGCGATGGACGATCTGCGGGAAGCGGGCGTGCAAGTTCTAACAATGGGCCAGTATTTGCGTCCAAGTCCGAAACATTTACCGGTGATAGAATACGTCGCGCCAGAAACTTTTGAGGTCTATCGCGAGATTGCTCTCAAAAAGGGCTTCGACTACGTGGCTTCCGGTCCGCTGGTCCGAAGTTCCTATCATGCAGCCGATTACCATCCAATAGCCCGGAGGCGTGTCGGCTAGCTGCTTTGCTTCATGGTTCCAGCAACCCGGGAAACCGTTTGCGCAATCATTCCTGTTTGCGGAGAGGAAAGGTTTATCGGATCGGTGGTGCGCGGCGTTCTGGAGCATCTCGATCATGTCGTGGTTGTTGACGACCGTTCGCCTGATCAAACTGCACGAGTCGCGCGCGAGGCTGGGGCCGAAGTCATTTGCCACTCCAAGAATTTGGGAAAAGGCGCGGCGATAAAAACCGGGCTGAGCAAAGCTGCGGACGGTTTTGGTTATTTTCTCTTCATGGATGGGGACGGTCAGCATGATCCGGCGGAAATCCCAAGATTCTTGACGAAAGCTAAGGCGACACGAGCGCACCTCATTGTCGGCAATCGGATGTGGAACCCCGCTACTATGCCGGCTATTCGCCGATGGACGAATAAGTTCATGTCGTGGCAAATCAGTGAATTATGCCGGCAAAACCTGCCGGACAGCCAGTGCGGCTACCGGATGGCACACTGCGACCTGCTTCCGCTGTTGCGGGAATCCAGCGATGGCTTTGCGTTTGAAACCGAGAGTTTGATTCTGGCCGTTCGCAATGGGTTTCAGATCGAATTCGAGCCGGTTCGCACGATTTATCGGGACGAGCGAAGCAAGATCAAACCGATGCGAGACACGCTCCGGTATATCCGCGTTTTGGCAAAGTACCGGACGGCCCGTTGAGCAAACTCGTCCCGACCTATCCGCCATCTTGTCCGACATTAGCCTTGCGCATTTCGGACGCCGCGACTCAGGAAAGCCTAGGTGCGTGTCGGATTTACCGCGAAGGGTTACAGGACTTAGCCCAGGGTTTCACCCTGGGTTCATGTCGCCCGTAACGGTCCACCCTGAAGGGGTGCGAGATTGAGTTGGGAAACCGAGGAAGCGGTCGAGATCCGTAACTAGCGCTGGGGGTTAGTGGCGGAAGCGTTGGGCGAGTTCGCGAATTCTTTCTTCAACTTTTCGACGATCGCGGCATCCCCTTTTTGGCGCTTTTCCTGGCTCTCTTTGGCAAGCTGTTCTTCCAGTTTCCTACGTTCTTGCAGATAGAGCTTACGAAATATCTCGCGTCCCTCTTCGTTTAAACGGAGCCCGGATTTTTGGTAGGCGTCGGTCACCGATTCTTCTTCCTTCTGCTGGCGCACTCGCTGTCTCTGCCGAAGTACGTCCCGTTCGTCCGGGCTCAACGCTAACCAACGATGAAGGTTCTGCAGGACCTTTTGCTGCTGTTCGGGCGTCAATTGCTCTATGGACCTCCTTAGATCTTCCAGTTTGACCGATGCAGACGGTTGCGCGGTGGCAGTAGGAGTCTTGACCGAAGCCACGGCCTGGGGAGTCGCGGTTGGAGTCGGCGTTTGTCCGTATCCGCTGGCGGCCCCTGCGGTAAGAAGGATCAATGCGCCGAAGAATCGAGCCATACCGAGGATTCTTCTGACGACATTACAACGTCGAGATCGGCAATAACCTCGAGATCACCCGGCTCAGTTTGAGCAACCACCACCGGCGGAAGGTCGGCCGGATGATGTGAAGAGAGCGAAAAATGAGCGAGGAAAACAGCCATTGCGCCCGCCAGCGCCCCGGGAAGCCCGTAACGCAGCCAATTACGCCAGAGCGACCTTCGCTTCTCGTCGGCGCGTCGGGCCGCAGCTACCACCTTGGCTGCGAAGAAGGGAGAAGGTACGGATCTCTTGGCTTTTCCCAGCAACTCCCACAGATCGTCGTTTTCTGGATCCTTCATCTTCCAACATTGAACCCAGGTCGGAGGAGAAAGTTTCGTCGCCCCTCGCTCCGAACGCCAAGTTTCTAGACAATTGGGTAAAAGAGCGCCATTTCGGCTCGTAGTAAACAAAAAGCTCTATTCGCCGGCCTCGAGGAAGCCCTCGAGTTGTCGGATCCGGGTTGGATGGCGCATTTTGCGCAGCGCTTTTGCTTCAATCTGGCGGATCCGCTCACGCGTCACCTTAAACTGGCGGCCGACCTCTTCCAGTGTGCGGCTATAACCGTCGACCAAACCAAAGCGCTGCTCCAGCACCTGTCGCTCCCGTTCAGTCAACGTATCGAGCACATCGCGTATCTTCTCGCGAAGCAAAACGATCGCCGTCATGTCACTGGGATTATCGGCTCCCTTGTCTTCGATAAAATCGCCGAAGCTCGTGTCGTCGCTATCGCCAACGGGCGACTGCAGCGAGATCGGCTGCTGGGCCATCTTAAGCACAGCGCGTACCCGCTCGACCGGAAGTTGAATCTCTTCCGATACTTCCTCAGGCGTCGGTTCCCGCCCATACTCCTGGACAAGCTGTTTTTGTACTCGCATCAGCTTGTTGATGGTCTCGATCATGTGGACCGGGATGCGAATGGTTCGTGCCTGGTCAGCAATCGACCGAGTAATCGCCTGGCGAATCCACCAGGTCGCGTAGGTAGAGAATTTGTAGCCGCGCCGGTATTCGAATTTCTCTACCGCCTTCATCAGGCCCATGTTGCCCTCTTGAATCAGATCGAGAAACGAAAGGCCGCGGTTCGTGTACTTTTTGGCGATGGAGATGACCAATCGAAGATTGGCTTCGACCATTTCCGTTTTCGCTTTTAACGCCTTGCGCAGCCAGCCTTTCAGTTCGCGATACTGTTCAAGAAATTCTTCTGAGCGCTGCCAAGCGTTGCATTCCATCTCGCGCAGTCGATTCCTGTATTGTGCCAGTTTCTCTTTCGCGGCGGTCCCAGCATGTTCGGCTCGCGCGATTTCAGCATGAAGATTAGAAAATAGTCGCTGTTGATCGTCCGCTAACTGGACAAATTCCTCCGTGACTTTCTGTTTGAAGTAAAATCTCGGATAGAGCTTCATCAGTGCGGTGTGCGATCGCTGGAACTCGGTGCGGGCCCCGCTTTCCTTATTGGTTCCACGTGCCGATACCCAAGTCCGATAACGCGCCTGGGCGTCCTCGCCGGCACGTTCCACTTGAGCGCAGAGCTTGGGCAAAGCTTTCATATAGCGTTCCCGGCTCTCAATCTTCTTGTCGAGAATAACCCGATCGAATCGTTCGCGGCCTTCAATTAGCTTTTGAGCGAGATCCAGATGCGCCCGGGCAATAAATCCAAATCGGGTGATGAATTTCTGGACCATCAGTTCGGCATCTTCGATCCGCTTGGAAATTTCGACCTCTTGCTCCCGAGTCAACAGGGGGACCTGTCCCATCTGTTTGAGGTACATTCGGACTGGATCATCGAGAATATCAAGTTTCTGGTCCTTCTCGTCGTCCTCATCATCGAGATCCTTCTTGCCATCCTTGAACCGGTCGACCTCGGATGCATCAATAATTTCGACCTCCATCGAGCGGAGTCGTCCAAGGATCTGCTCCATTTCATCCGGATCGGCCATTCCTTCCGGAAGCGCTTCGTTGATATCGTCGTAAGTAAGGTAGCCCTGTTCTTTGGCCAGCTTTACCAGTTCACGCAGTCGTTCCTGCAAATCAAAACCCGAGTCAGACTGTAGCAATCGACCATTGATGGGATGAGTTCCGTTGGTGCCGTTCTCGGCGACCGTTCGTTCGGGTAAAGACGGAATCGCGGGCTTTTCCGCTTTGTTCTTATGCGAAGGGACGTCTGTTTTGTTCACCTTGGGTGATCTTGGGGGGTGCCCGGTTTTACGCTTCGGAGCGTCGGTTGCTGTCCTCGATTTTGCTGGCCGAGCTTTCTTTGCTTTTGAGGAAGTCACCTTTGCCATATCCGCGCTCGATCAAACTTTGATCCTATCCGTCGCTAAGTGACTGTCTATGAGACGATGGATTAACACAACTCAAGACGCCCGGCTCGAAAGTCGCGAAATATGAGTGATCAGACTTTCTAGGTCAAGGACTTCTTTGCCTTCGTCCAATCCGTCGGAATCCTCATTGCCCGGGGATTCGTTCGGTCTGAGCATATTTCCATTCTCTCTCGGCGTGACTAATGAGACTTTCGAGATCATCCACTTCTCTCATTTCGACCGATTTAGCAAAATCTTTATCCGCCGAGTCTTCGCTCAATCTAAGCACTCCGACCAGGCGTAGCCTACGAGATTGCAACTCTCCGAATGCGAGCTTTGTCCAATATTCTGCGCAAACCGATGCATCAATCGGCCTTCGCTTTAGGATTTGAGACAGGGCGGCAACCTCCGCTTTTTCCAGACAGGCCAGAAAGTTGGCCATCGAGTTCGGAACCTCCGGCTGTACGGTTGAGCCTAAGACCTTTTGCAGCAGCTCAGTTCCGCCGATCGGCTCGAGAATGGCTCCCCAGGGCTGTTTGCGAATCCACT
>DASTDH010000454.1:0-5901 GCA_035710445.1 Chthoniobacterales bacterium | reverse complement strand
CGTGATTAGAATTCGGACTTCCCATGAAGCGAAGGAGGACCTGATTGAGGCCGCGGCAACGGCAGGAAGACCCAGGCATCATCGATCTCATCTGGTCCGACAGCCCCTGGCCGAGGTCGAATCAAATTGCGTTAACTAAAGGGTGGGCCTGTTCGTTTGGGTCCCCGGCTTGGATTCGAACTCTGGTTAAGAGCTTGGCGAAGCGACTAGCCTTTTGCATTGCTGGCCAGGGTCCGGTTTACATAAGTACAAACCCTAGACAAGGTGTGTCCAACTTCTTAGGGTTTAGATCAGACCATCGAGAATATACAAGTCACCAAGGTCTTGTTGATACGTGTAGGCGTAAGATCGGCCATCAGGAGTGATATCTAACCACCGCAGGAGAGAAGTTCCAACGGCATCGGCCGGGTGCAAGGTGAGCCAGGGACTCTGTTCGCCGGTGTGGACGTTGATTCGAATGATATTACCCGTTGCGTAGTCTTTGCCTGGTTCAAACACGAAGATCTCGCCACCATTGGCTGACCAACGGACTGGCGACCAACCGGCGTGCAAGCCACACACCGTCCTAATTTCGCCGGACTCCAGATGCGCAAGACGAAGTTCCAATCCTGCAGGAAGGACTACACCCCAGGTTCCATTTGGCGCTATCTTAGTGACGTGAAGCTTTCCAGGTACTGGTAACAGTCTGCCTGATTGAGTCTCCAAAATATGGGTATGCAGGCCACCGTCGTCATGATGCAAATGAATTAAGAACCGGTTCTCCCTCCCACTAAATTCGGCAGAATGATACTTCGGCCCTAGGTTGAGGGGATAGCGGCGTGGTAAGCCTGAGGGAATGGGTGTGACCACGATCGCACTTTCCGACTGATCGCGCTCTAAGCAGATCACAGCCGTTCCGTCGGGCGCAAGTTGAGGATGATACCCTTCGGCAATCTGAACAGGCTGGCCGGTGGGTAGGTCGGCGAGCAACACGGCACTGTTTCGAGCCACGCCATCGCCCAATAGATCCATCAGCACGGCGTACCGTGCGTCAGGAGTCAGGCCGACGAGCCTGGTATTTACGAGCGGATACATGTGCCGCTCGGTCTCCATCGAGGGAGTGCGAAATGCGACATGCAGGCGGCTATCGACGCAGGACGCCAGAGTTCGTCCGGTTGCGCTGCAATCATGAAGATCAAAGGCAATGGCTGTTGGATAGAGGGATTTTTCATTGCCGTCCAGATCGACGGAGTGAATAGCGGCGGCGCCTCGACGAGCTCCTGACAGCACCAGCTGATTGTGTGAAAACCAAAGGATGTTCCCTGATACACGCCAGTTTTGGGAAATGCGCTGTAGCTTGCCAGTACGTTCCGCAATACAGAAATCCAGCGGGCCTAGGGAATTGTCGACGAAGGCCACGCGCTCTCCGGCCGGGTCGACGCTGAGACGAATACGAGTCTGCTTGCCTGTCAGGCGATGAATCGGATTACCGAGAGGAAGCTCCACTCGCATTTCGCCGTCCTCCAGTCGGGCGGCAGCGATGTGCTTATTGTCCGGCAGCCAGATCGCGTCCAACACACCATCTACGATTTCCCGCCACGGTCCACCGCTCAACTCCGCCTGCGCCAAGGTTCCGATGAAACCTTCTCCCAAAGTGAACAGAAGTTGGCCAGTGGCGGATACATCGCGCAGTTCGCCATACGGGAGCCCTAAAGGCCGGCTGTATTTCTGACCGATTCTCTGGGTATAGATACGGGCGGGCTCACCGCTCCACCGAGCGCTATAGACGACCGACTCACTGTCCGGACCAAAAGCTGCGTTGGTTACATCGCCGCGTTCATACGTCAGCCGCTGCAACCGTATGCCATAAGGGCCGGTATCAGAGTGTACTGGCCTTACCGGGGCAACCTGACGATCTTTTTGGCCGCGGACTTGTTTGTCATAAGACCGGTCCGGTTCTTGTGGACGCGAACTGTTGAGCGCAGTCAATACGCATAGCGCTTTGTAGGAACCTTTCGGGACTTCGAAGTGAACTGGCGTCAGGGGGTTCTCGTTATGGTAATAGAGCGTTAGCATGTCCCGGAGGCGTTTTACCTCCACTCGCACAATGCTTTCTACCTGTGGGTCCCAGTCGCTCGGGCGATCGAATACCTCGATTCCAAGCACCTGCTCCTTAATGGGGTCCGAGGATCCTGTCAGAGTGGCCTCGACCAAGTATCGAAGCAGCTGGGATAACTTGGCGGAATCCTGGAAAGCCTTCGAGCTCAATACCTCCTCCAGGTGCTCGCGGATTAACTCCGAAGGGTCGACGGCCACACTCGTGTGTTTCATTGACATCTCGCCTTAATTTTTCTCCATAATGCAAGACCGACCGCAACGCTGGGCTAAATCCTGTTATATATGTCGTTTCAGCTAATCACGATCCCCATTCCGTCCTAGGATTTCCTATTTGGAACGAAAGGTTAGTTCCAGTGACGCGAAACGCAAACCGCGTTTTTGCGGATCGTTATCAGAGGTGTCGGTCGAAACAGTACTAGAACAAGGAGGTGACTCTGAGCGGCATTTGTCGAAGAAACGCAAATGCTCGGGTCTTATGGTTCGGAAAAACTAGCCGGGTTCGGTCAACGCCCCGCTGGCGTATTCTAAGCCGCCTTGACCCAGCTATTCCCGAACAGTCCGGCGTCGGCTTGGAATGCTGAAATCGACCACGAATGTTTCTGCTCGGTTCTGAGTCATACGAGAGTCAGCGCTTGCACTGGGCAATTTGACTGGAAGGGCACCTATTAGGGCTCGCGTATACGGGTGCTGCGGATCATAGAAAATCTGTTCCGCCGATCCACTCTCTACGATTTCGCCCTTCTGAAGAATGGCGACGCGCTCGCATAGGGATGCAACTAGCAGCAGCTCGTGTGAGATGAACAAGATGGCAATATTCAAATCGCGATTGAGTTTTCTCAGTAGGCCGATCACTTCGGCCCTCGTAATGGGATCAAGCGCACTCGTCGGTTCGTCTGCGATTAGAAGACGAGGTCGGTGTAGTAGAGCCATTACGATCAAGACCCGTTGCGCCTGCCCCACACTTAGCTGGCGTGGATATAAATGCAGGAACTTCTCGTCGGTCGGAAGTCCGACCCGCTCGAAAATATCAAAAGCGCTCCGCTTCCATTCGTCGCATCGTTCAGTTCGGTGAGCTTTCCACGCTTCGGCGAGCTGTGTTCCGATCCGCAGTGCGGGATTCAGCGAAGCTAGGGCGCTCTGCGATACAAGGGCAATCTCTTTTCCGCGGATTTGTTGCATCTCACGACGGGTCAGCCGGTCCAGACGACAGCCGCGGAAAATCATCTCACTTCGGCTAATCCCACCCTTATGTTCCAACAGACCTAAAACGGCAAGCGCCAGTGTGCTCTTACCAGAGCCACTCTCACCGATCAAGCCCACAATCTCGCCCTCCTCGATATCGAGCGATACATTGCAGAGGACACCGGGCTTGCCCGGGTAGTCAACCGAGAGCCGAAGGCGGAGCAAGGAGTTTGTCTTTAGAGCCGGTATTACTGTAGCCATGGCTCAGATCCCTAATAAACGCTCGATGTTGGAGCGCTGATTCTGCATGGTTAGCATTGGCCGGAACCTCTTACCTGGCTCGAAATCTCTGTTAAATGAAGTGACGCCATATTTAACCCACTTGTAATTCGGTAAAAGCTATGCACTTCCAGTTATAAACGTGCTTTAACTTCTTCGGAATCCGTCTTTGGCTCTAAACTTCCTATGTTCGGGGATAGAACCATAGTTTCAGTCGAACTTGCAATGGAGTTCATTATTGGACAGGCCGGCATACCATCGAGCACGAAAGCGGACCGACGCCGGAACGAGAACGACCGTGGAAGCGCGGCGGTTGGCTGGCGCAGATGACTATTGATCGACAAGCGGCTCTGGAGCCGTTGGGCCCGCGTTCCCGGCCGAAGAACCTGGGCCCTGAAGAGACTTTCACCGAAGTTTTGCCGATGGGAGAGTTGATCGAGTACTGGTGTGCTCTCGCAGTTGCTGACGAGCTCCACTTTACGCACGCGGCCAAGCGATTGCACCTGGATCAATCGGCAGTTTCACGGCACATTCAAAAATTGGAAAGAAAGCTCGGAATCAAGCTGTTCGTCCGTGCCAGCCGCGGAGTCGAACTGACGGAAGCAGGCGAGGGCTTCATGCCACACGCTCGGAGGTCTTTGTTTTCCGCCAGCAACGGCGAACGGTTCGCGCAGGCGATCGCTCGTGGGGAGGCGCAGGAGTTTCGTCTAGCGTATTCGCCGATCGTAAGTGTGCATCTGATAGCCCAAATCAGCGGTCTTGTCCAGGTGGCACAAAACCGCGTACCCTTGAAGTTCCAAAGCGTTGCGACCGAAAAGCTGACAGAAAGGCTGTTGGATGGCACTAGCCATGCAGCCATTGGAATTCTGCCAGTGGTCGATGAGATTGCCCAGACATGTATTCTGCGCGAAAATCTATTCGTTGCGATGCCGTCAACACACCGGCTGGCAGAGAGTCATTCCATTCACGCAAGGGAACTAACGGATGACCCTGTGATCTGGGCGTTCGGTGAACAGGATTCGATAGTTTCCAAGCACCTAGTCGGCCTCTTGCGCAAAGCCGGGTACATCCCGAATATCTCGCTGCGGGCACAATCCGTTGCCGAGGCATTGAGTTTGGTGCGAGAGGGATTCGGCGTTTCTCTTGTGAAGGCCTCAGAGCTCCAGCTGCATCCGGAAGGGCTGGTCATGCGACCCTTTACAGAAGAGCATCTGGTTGTGGAGACCGGTCTCCTCTACCTGGCAGACCATCGGTGGAAATTCCTCGCGGAATTCGTTTCCCTCGTGACACAGCATCTTCGTTGTGGCGACGATACGCTCATTTCCTAATTGGCTAGCTCGTCGAGGATCGGGCGACCCAAAGAAAATCGCGGTTTCAGCACGCCGCGATGAGCTCCGCAGAAAAGGACCAATCGTTATGTTATTTCGGCAAGGCGCGATGCGAAAACTGCATCAGCGGTCAGGTCCAAGAGTCTCGCGTGGGAACGTAGGGTACCCGAGAACCTGAGCGGCCTTGCCCACGGTGAGGCGAGCGTAGTACTCGGGATCCGCCTTGTCACGACGCCGGTAGTTGGCGATAGCGGCGATCACCAATTCTGGAGAATCTCCGCGAGACAGGGCACGTTTGGCATACGCCCAGTCGAGCTCGGATTGGGATAGATGGCCTGGCCGCAATTTGCGCCCGCCAGCTGACCCAAATTCAGTTTCGGGCGTCGCAGTACGGCGATCTTCCTGCTCAGGTCGTGAGAATTGATCGGGAGTGTAAACCGTAGGTGAGAGTCGCTCCGCCCGAACCAGATGTGGGGGATGGCGTTTATGATTCACAAAACCCGGAACCCGCATTACACGCGCACAATCGGTCGCGGCCGGATCGGCGCCGAACTCCCGGACCAGCTCCCGCATTGTCGTTTCCGCCTGTTCTTTGCCGAACCCTTGCACCTTCCACGAAACCTGCCAGTGGTCGGGCGATGTGTTGACGAGATAATTCGGTTTCGGAATGTCCTCGCGAGCTTGCAGATGCTGGACGGCCCGCGTTCCGTATTCATCGAAATCCAGGTACAGATGGCGGATGGTTGTCACATCACCGCGGGTTCTCGTGCGGGCGCTGTCAGCGAGGGCGTTCATTGATACAAACACGTCGCGCCCAGAACGATTTTCTTTTTTTAGCCAAATCTGAAATTCCTGCGATGCTATCTGGCTGGCCGATGCAATCCGCTGCGTGACGACGCCGGACCGACGATCGATCAGCACAACAGCAAGCCGGTCCTCGAGTTCGAAGTTATCGAGGATGAATTGGGAGGTCGTATCTTTCGCCATAGTTAGTCATCACCCCAACGCGATCGCA
>DASTDH010000453.1:0-8379 GCA_035710445.1 Chthoniobacterales bacterium | reverse complement strand
TGCCGTTCGCTTGTTCGTGCATGTTGGTGCGTAGTGGGTTAGTTGTTCACACTATCCGACTGGCCGCGGTTCCAGTGTTGAAGCCGATTGGCGAGTGAGAATCGTAGTTGTCCACACACAGATGATTATTAAGTTTCGGTCATTGGAAGAAAGATAAAGTTCATCACTGTGTGAACAACGTCGGTGACTTGGCCGGTTCGCGCGCTATCAGCCGATGAAGAAAAGGTCAAAATGAGTAATCCGAATGTGAAGTGTGAGTGGAAAATGAGAGCTCAGAGCGGGTCAAAGCGTCCAAGCCATGTATAGAACGGAATCAATGAAGGTCCTGCTGGCCGAGGACGAAAAGAAGGTAAGCCATTTCATTCGCAAGGCGCTGAGAGAGGCCGGCTATGAGGTCGAGACCGTGTACGACGGAAACCAGGCAATGGAGCAGGCCGGCAAGCAAACATTTGATGTTATCATTCTTGATATCATGATGCCAGGCAGGGATGGGTTGGCAGTCCTTCGGCGGCTACGAGAAGAGAGAAACGCAACTCCGGTGATGTTATTAACTGCGCGCGGCGAGGTTTCGCAGAGGGTGGAGGGACTGGAGTTGGGAGCCGACGATTATCTGGCGAAACCTTTTTCGATGCGGGAATTGGTGGCACGGGTAAACGCGCTGAGCCGGCGAAGTAGTGGTGATCGAGCAACCACGTTGCGAGTAGCCGATTTGAGCATGAATTTGCTGACCCGCGAGGTCACGCGCGGAAGCCAGAAGATTGATTTAGCGGTGCGGGAATTTGCTTTGTTGGAGTTTCTGATGCGGTACCCGGGTCGCGTGCTTTCCCGAACAAGCATTTGCGAGCAGGTTTGGGACTACCATTTTGATACCGGTACGAATGTAGTGGATGTGTACATCAATCGATTGCGGCGTAAGATTGACGATTTCCACGAAGTGAAACTGCTGCAGACGGTACGGGGTGTCGGGTATATTCTTAAAGGTCCGGAATGAAGCGTTGGCCGCTCAGCACCAAGCTTACGATCTGGTCGATGCTCCTCGTCGGTATCGCCGCACTTTCCTGTGCCATCGGAACCGGAATTTACTTGAAGCGTGCCCAGACGGACATGCTCGACACGCAGCTCAAGGGTGAAGCGAAGTATTTTTTCGCACAATGGGAAGATCGGAGCCGACTTTCGCCGGAGGAGCGATTGGCCCGGATTAAGGAGTTGATTCCGTACTCCGCCAACAAGCGCTTGATCGAAATACGGGATCTAGGACGGCGATTGCTCTATCGTTCTTTTGAAAGTCCGAAGGAGCACTTACCAGTCTCGACCCTGGGTATGCGAACGGTCAAGCTTCATCGGGAGAACTACCGGCTTGGGACCTTTCAGAAAGATGAGCTTATCCTGAGCTTAGCGGGAGATATGCGAGAAATTGAGCACGATGCGGGTGCCCGCGCCTTGACCGTGTTAGGGATAATACCTTTTTTGCTGCTGGTGAGCGGTTTTAGCGGGTGGTGGATAGCGCGAACAGCCCTGGCCCCAGTCTCAGCGATGGCGGAAGCGGCCGAGAAGATGACTGCTCAGCGTTTGGACGCTGGAATCGAGGAGCCACCAGTCGATGATGAGATCGGGCGTTTAACTCGAGTCTTGAATGAGATGTTTACCCGGCTAAACGAAAGCTTTCGTCAAACCGAGCGATTCAGCGCGGACGCTTCGCACGAGCTTAAAACCCCTCTGACCGTCCTGCGTAATAGCATAGAGGACCTGTTGGAATCGCCTTCGCTGGGCGAGAACGACCGCCAGGCGGTTGCAGGCCTACTGGAACAGACCCGGCGCTTGTCGGCAATAACCGAAAGCCTGCTCCTGCTATCCAGAGCAGATACTGGACGCCTGCAATTGGACCTGGCTGTACAGGATGTGTGCGAAATCGTCCGAGCTTGCGCCGAAGACGCGGAAATCTTAGCGGAGGAGCGAGGAATTTCGATCGAGAAAAGACTTCCAGAGAACATAACTGCCGGCGTCGATGCCGGGCGTCTGAGTCAGATTCTTTGGAATCTGCTCGATAACGCAATCAAGTATAACGAGACAAACGGGAAGGTGGAGATTCGAGCGGGAACTGATTTGGCACAAAAACTCGTGTGGATTGAAATTAGTAACAGCGGGCCGGGGATTTCACCGGTTTTGGTTCCGCAACTCTTTGAACGCTTTTTCCGAAGTGATCCGCGAGGAATAACCGAAGGACATGGCCTCGGTTTAAGCCTCTCTCGAGAGCTTGCTCGGGCTCATGGCGGGGATGTGACGTTAGTCTCTTCTCGTGAAAGTTGGACGGTGTTTCGGGTGACCCTGAGATTGGTGATGGTCGGCGGCGCCGTTGCTGCGCAGGTGAATTCGGATCGCTTGCCGGTGGGAGCGACTCGCTAAGAACGAGCAACGGTGCGGCGCTCCTTGGTGTTCATTGTCCTTCGGTGGCGTTAGCTGTTGTTAGATATGGATCGCTTCGCCAAAAGCCGCGCCGGCCGCCTCATGCACCGCCTCGCTCAGGGTCGGATGTGCGTGAATCGTTGCCTCAATTTCTTCGTAAGTTGCCTCCAGCTTCATAGCGAGTCCGAGTTCGGCGATCAGCTCCGTTGCTTCGGCTCCGATAATATGGGCTCCTAAGACTTCGCCGTGCGGCTCGGCAATAAGAAGCTTGATGAATCCTTCGGCTTCGCCGGCGGCCAGGGCTTTGCCATTAGCCGAAAACGGGAATTTGCCGACCTTGAATTTGAGCCCCTGTTCCTTGGCTGCTCGCTCAGTAAGACCGATGCTGGCAACCTGAGGCTGGCAATAAGTGCAGCCTGGAAACTCTTTCACGCGTTGCGGCCGAAAGCCCTTGATCAAGATGCCTTCAACCGTCTGGATTGCTTCCCACATGGCGACGTGAGCGAGCCAGGGCGGTCCGATCACATCGCCGGCAGCGAAGATACCGGGAACGTTGGTCTGGTAATTATCGTCGACTGCGATGAATCCCTTCTTATCAAGGGTGATAGGTACTCCGGTTGGTACAATTGGGCTCACGCCGATGGCAATCAATGCACAGTCTCCTTCCAACTCTTGAGCTTGCTTTCCTTCCAGACTCACCCGGACCTGGCCTTTCTCAACCTTGGCGGAGCCGACCTTGGTATCGGTAAAGACCTTAATGCCTTGTTTCGAAAGCGACCTTTCCAGAGCCACGCTGATTTCCGTATCTTCGACCGGTAAGACGTTGGGGAGCATTTCGACCAGCGTAACCTCGGTGCCGAAAGCGTTAAAAAAGTAGGCGAATTCCACGCCGATGGCGCCGGCACCTATGACGATGAGCTTCTTCGGCTGAGGATCGATGATCATAGCGTCATGGCTGTTCACGACGGTTTTGCCATTTACGGGAAGCCCTGGCATTTCCCGAGACACCGCCCCGGTCGCCACCAGGATATAGGAACCCTCGATAGTCTCTTCTTTGCTGTTGCTATCCTTGTAGGTGACTTTTCCGGCCGCTGGAATGCTTGCTTCACCGCGCAGATAATCGATCTTATGTTTTTTGAAAAGGAATTCGACGCCGCCGGCGAGTTTGTTTGCTACCGAGCGGCTCCGGGAAATGATCTTGGGCCAATCATAAGAAAGCTTTTCGAAGTGGAACCCGAAGTCGCTTGACCGCTTTTGCATCAGCTGAAAAAGCTCCGCGTTGCGAAGTAAGGACTTGGTGGGTATGCAGCCCCAGTTGAGGCAGGTACCGCCGGCTCTTTCTTTTTCCACACAAGCCACTTTTTGGCCGAGTTGGGCGGCGCGGATGGCACCGACATACCCAGCAGGCCCGCCGCCGACAACAATCAAATCGTATTTCATAAATTAGAAGTGTGGACGCACCGACTAGATGCGGAACACGACATTTGCGTCTGCGCCGATCAAATCAACATCAGCGCCGGAGTCTCCAGGAGACGTTTCAATTCGGCGAGCAGTTGGGCGCCGATGGCCCCGTCGACTACGCGATGGTCGCAGCTGAGCCCAAGAACGATACGTTGACCGGCGACAATCTCACCTTGAGCGTTCACAACCGGTTTTGCAACGATCGCACCAACCGAGACAATCACTGACTGAGGAGGATTGATGATCGCGAAAAACTGTTCGACCCCATATCCGCCCAAGTTGGAAACGGTAATAGTTCCGCCTTGATACTCTTCTGGTTTGAGTTTTTTCGAGCGAGCGCGGGCCGCCAAATCCTTGATCTCAGAGCTGATTTGACTCAGGCTTTTGCGTTGCGCTTCTCTGATCACCGGAGTCACCAAACCCTCGTCAATAGCGACAGCGCACGCCAGTTGAACGTCGGCGTACTGAACAATCGCGTCGCCGGCAAAAGCCGCGTTCGCCTGAGGGACCCGGGCCGCCGCAACCGCGGTGGCTTTGAGGATAAAGTCGTTGACCGTGATCTTAGGTAGGCCGGCGGCTTCGGCAGCGCTATTGATCTGCTGACGCAATGAGACCAACGGCTGCGCGTCGATCTCCGCCTGCAGGTAAAAGTGTGGGATAGTAGTTTTCGCTTCGAGCAGTCGGTTGGCGATGGTTCGGCGCATCCCGGAAAGAGCAATGCGCTGGTCAGCCTTGGCAGCCGCCGGTTGAGGAGGCGTTTGCGGAGCTTTTGGCGCGGCTTTGGCCGCTGTTAGTACATCGCTGCGGACGATCCGGCCGCCCGGACCCGACCCGGAGATTTGACTCAGCTCAACACCCAGTTGAGTGGCCACTTTGCGGGCGAGCGGCGACGATTTCGTGCGCGATTGGGAGGTTTCTGCAGAGGGCGCAGTTTGTTTTAGGCTTTCCGGAACAACTCCTCCAGCCGAGCCGGCCGGCTCCTGCACCAGCGGTTTCTTATCGCTCGCAACCGTTTCGGGGGTAGCGTCTTTGCTCTCCTTATCTGAGCCACCTTTTTTTGACTGGGTCTGCGCTTTAGGAACCTCTTCTCCCTCTCCGGTGAGGATAGCTAATTTCTGACCCACTTGCACTTTCTGTCCCTCTTCGACGTACACCTCAGCCAGAGTACCTTCGTCAAATGCTTCCATTTCCATGGTGGCTTTGTCGGTCTCGACCTCAGCAATCACGTCACCAACTTCAACCGAGTCCCCCACCTTCTTGATCCAGCGAAGAAGAGTTCCCTCGGTCATCGTATCGCTGAGTTTTGGCATCTCGATCGGGATGGACATAGTTGACGTATGGGTTAGCAGATCTGGAGAACCTTGCTGATCACGCGCTGCGGATCAGGCAGTTGGCGCTTTTCCAGCGGAGGGCTGTAGATGGCCGGAGCGTCAAGAGCCGAAACTCGGCCCACCGGAGCATCAAGATCGTCGAAAGCCTTCTCCTGGATAGTCGCGACGAGTTGAGCGGCAACACCGCAGAAGGGTTTGTTTTCTTCGACGACGACCACTCGATGAGTTTTGCGGACGGATTGCAATATCGTCTCTTCATCGAGCGGCCGAATCGAGCGGAGATCAACCACTTCTACGCTGATGTCATGCTCAGCGGCGAGAAGGTCCGCCGCTTTCAAGCAGGTCAAGACCGCGCGTCCATGACCAATGAGAGTCACGTCCTCGCCCGCGCGTTTCACATCGGCCAGACCAAGAGGAATCAGATATTCGGATTCCGGGACTTCCCACCTCTCGCCATAGAGCAGAGTGTTCTCCATGAACATGACCGGATCATTGTCGCGGATGGCGGTTTTCAAAAGGCCCTTTGCATCGTAAGCCGTTGCCGGAGTGACGACCTTTAGCCCGGGATTATTCGCGAGGAGATTTTCTGGTGTGTGTGAGTGAGTAGCACCCACATTAGTTCCCCCATTAGCCGGTCCCCGGATGACGATAGGTAAATGGATCAGACCGCCTGACATATAGCGGATACAGCCGGCATTATTCACAATCTGGTCAAAGGCCACATAGGCGAAACTCCAAAACATCAACTCCATTACCGGTCGCAGCCCGAGCATCGCCGCGCCGATACCCATCCCGATAAAACCGGCCTCGCTGATCGGCGTATCGACTACCCGGCGATCGCCGTGTTTTTTCCAGAGCCCTTCGGTAACTTTGTATGCGCCATTGTACTGGGCAACCTCTTCCCCGATAACGACGACATTTTCGTCACGGAGGATTTCTTCATCGAGCGCAGCACGAAGCGCTTCGCGGTAAGTGATTTCAGGCATTGCAGTAGTCAGTCATTGAAGAAGTGAGTGCCGCGGGCCGCCTCAGTCCGGTTGTCGACCTCCCAGTAAACGCCCGCGAAGATATCATCCAACTCGGGATAGGGACTTTCTTCCGCGAACTTCACTGCCGCGTTAACTTCATCTTTGGCCCTTTGATCCATTTCTTCCGCCTGCGATTCTTTGAGCAGGCCTTCATCGGTGAGACGCTTTGACCAGATCCGGATCGGGTCATGTTTGCTCTTGTATTCTTCGATCTCCTCCGGTGTCCGATACTTCTTGGCATTGGCATCGGCGACAGAGTGGCCGTAGTAGCGATAGGTGCGGATTTCGAGCAGTGTAGGTTGATTTTCGTGGCGGGCTCGCTCCAGCGCGACGTGGGTCCGAGCACGAACCTCGTAAATGTCTTCTCCCCCGAAGACATCCCAGGCCATACCGTAAGCTTCGGCGCGTTCGGCGAGAGAATTCTTGAAAGCGGAGGAGCGCTTTTGGCTGGTACCCATGGAATAGCCGTTGTTCTCGATGATGTAGACAACGGGAAGCTGGAAGAGCGCGGCTAAGTTTAGCGACTCGTGGAACGGGCCCTGATTGATCGCACCGTCGCCGAGGTAACAGAGGCAGCAGCCTTGAATCTTTTTGTACTTAAGTGCGTAAGCAATGCCCGCACCCAAGGGCGTTTGTCCGCCCACAATCCCATGACCGCCCCAATACCGTTTATCAGGCGCGAAGAAGTGCATAGAACCCCCCTTGCCTTTTGAACAACCGGTAGCTTTTCCGAAAAGTTCAGCCATGCACTCGTTCATGGTCATTCCGACCGCCAGGGCGTGTCCATGGTCTCGATAAGCTGTAATGACATGATCATTTTCGCTTAACAAAGAAACGGTGCCGACCGCCACCGCTTCCTGTCCGGAATAGAGGTGGAGGAACCCTCCCATTCGACCCAGATTGTAATATTTAAGGGAGGTCTGCTCGAACCGGCGGATTCGATACATGTCCTGCAGGAAGCGCAGTTTGTCTTCATTCGTGAGCTGCCGGTTGATAGGGGCGGCAATGTCGGACGACTGATCAGCCACGGAATACATACGAATAGTGTTAAAATGTTTGGCGTTCTTGATGTGCAGCTGAGGGAGTGGCTTCTCGGATGGCGGAGGGGAAAATGGATTGGGCGAGTAGAAAGACCGCGGTGAACAGAAAATCGCTCACCAAGGTGTTGCGCAGAAAGAGGTAGGTAGGGGGAAAAGCGGCGTGGCCAACGGTTAAGGCCTGCAGCCATCCGGCGGGTGTCTTCGGGTAGAGCTCGACCGGTAGCGGCACGGCCGAGTCGAAAAACCAATCGACCGTATTGGTTACAATATAGAACAGCAGCGAACCGGCGATAGCGCCACCAAGCATCCAGAATGCTTTCCGCTGTTGTTTTTGACCGAGCCAGCGACCGAGGAAAAGCAAGGCACCGAAACAAAAATACCCGGAAAGCATCCGGGTATCCAAAAGCGGAACGTGATAATGGGCGTTGATAATCAGGTCGGATACGAGGAGGGCGAGGAGCGGCCAGAGATACGCCCCTCGCCGATAGAGGAAAGCGCCTGAACAAAGGAATATGGCGGCGACTGGAGAGAAATTCGCCCAATGAGCGGGCGAATCGGCCAGTACGTAAAGGAGCCGATAGAGAATGGCAGAAAGAGTCAGGATGATTCCAGCTAGCATGGCCGCGAAATAGATAGACGACCCTGTAACGAAATCAAAGTGAATTGAAAAATCAATGGCGACTCCAAAACTGTATACAACAAGAATAAAAGGTGCTATATTATCGAGGACATGAACGGCACGGAAGCGCGCGAGTCCGGCGATCGTTAGGAAGGCGATTTTCACGATTCGCCGGAGGCGGTGACCCGTTTGCCGGGCGAGGCGGTACGAGCGATCGAGGTAGGGTGCGCCCAATATGGGCCGCGGAACATTGGCTGCGGGCAGCGATGCGATGCTGGCTACGCAAAAACTCAGGCGGAGCGCCCTAGGCGATGGGAATGCGATCCGGATACCGTCGGCAGACGACGGAGAACCTAGGACTTGGCTAGAGAAAGGAAGGGCGTGCGAGTGCCAGGTGGAATCTAGCAACCCGCTTAGCGCCAATTTTCAATCATCAAATGCAATTCGTCGATAAGACTATCGATTTTCTTCAAGTCCTTGCGGCGCCCCTTCTCTGG
>DASTDH010000452.1:0-25298 GCA_035710445.1 Chthoniobacterales bacterium | reverse complement strand
GTAGCGGTCCATCAGACTGACGTCGAATGGCACGATATTCACTAGACCGGCAGGCACACCGGCTTCTTGCAATGATTCCGCCAGCAGCAATGCTGTCAGCACGGTCCGGGGGGATGGTTTAATAACGATCGAGTTTCCTGCCGCTAAAGCAGGAGCCACCTTGTGGACAACCAGGTTCAGTGGGAAATTAAACGGCGTAATTCCAAAGATGACCCCGATCGGCAAACGGTGAACCGAACCGGCATGTTTTTTGCCCCATTCGCTTCCGTCTAACGCGATGAGTTCGCCATTAGGTTGAAGGCACTCGGCGGCGGCAAAAAGAAAGGTAGATTGGGCACGGGCGACTTCGGTTTCAGCTTGGATCACCGGTTTTCCTGCTTCCCGGATCAACAAATCGACGAATTCCTGACTCCGACGCTTGATGACCGCCGCTACTTGGCCAAGAAAGAGCGATCGCGCAGCCGGGGTTAGTTCGCGGTTACGCTCAAAAGCTTCGTGCGCGGACTGAAACGCCTGTTCCACTTGTTCAGGACCTGCTTGAAAATAGCTGCCGACCGGCTTGTGACTATACGGGTTCTTGATTTCAAAGGACTGGGTGGAGCTCACCCAATCCCCGCCGATTAAAAACGCTTTAGGTGTCATAACTACAATATCCTTCTAAGTATCCTTCGCTTCCAAATCCTCCGCCACTCGGTGTTCGAGCTCGCTCATCGGGCCGGAATCTCGTTTTGCGATCAGATCGAGTTCGACTGCCAGCTCATCCAATTCCTCGCCGCCCGCCATCATCTGCAACAATTTTTCGCGATGCGTCTCCGCCTTGCGGAAGGTGCCGTAACTCCGGCCACGGTTCAAAACGGTAAACGTATCCCCTACCGCCCAAGCATGATGAACATTGTGGGTGATGAAGATCACACCAATCCCCTTCGCCTTGGATTGAACGACATACTTCAGGACGACCGCAGCCTCCTTTACTCCCAAGGCCGAGGTTGGTTCATCTAGTATCAGCACCTTGGCGCCAAAATACACAGCCCGTGCAATCGCTACCGCTTGGCGCTCACCTCCCGATAGAGTACCAACCGCTTGATCGGGATCGCGCAACCGGATCCCAATCTTTCTTAACTCCTCCGTCGTGGTCTTTTCCGCGCTGACAGAATCGAAAACTTTGATCGGCCCGAAGCTCTTCTTCGGTTCACGACCAAGGAAGAAGTTTCGAGTGATGCTCATGAGCGGCAGCATGGCCAAGTCCTGGAACACCGTTGCGATACCAAGATCGAGGGCTTGCCGGGGAGAGTCCAATTCAACCGGGCCGTTCAGAAATCGGAACTCACCGCGGGTAGGTCGATGCACGCCCGAAAGTATTTTAATTAAGGTCGACTTTCCGGCACCATTGTCCCCGAGCAGGCAATGTACCTCCCCCGGGAACAATTTAAACGAGATATCCTGAAGCGCGGTTACCTTGCCAAAAAGTTTATCGATACCCCGCAGTTCGATAATTGGATCCATTCGTTTCTCTGCTGTTGGTGAAGTGGCCATAAGCACAGTCCTTAACGCGCACGCAATGCCTGATGCCGTAGGTAGTTATTTAATAAGACCGCGGCTAATAACATTCCGCCAAGCACGGCCCGGAACCAATCGGTATTAATGCCGGTATAGAAAATGCCTTGTTGAACCATACCCAGGATCAACGCCCCGATCGTTGCCCCAAAAACCGAGCCATAACCGCCGGTCAAAAGGCAGCCGCCGATGACCGCGGAGGCGATCGCCTCCAGTTCCTTTTGCTCGCCTCGCAGCACGTCGGCCGAACCGGTGTTGAGCACTTGAATAACCGCCAGGAGAGTTGCGGTGGCAGCGGTCAACATAAAGAGCGAGATCTTCACTCGCGCGACCGGAACGCCCACGTTGCGGGCGGCCAACGAGTCTCCTCCAGCCGCGAAAATCCAATTCCCATAAGGGGTTTTGAAAAGGATCCAACCCAAAAATATCGTGAGGACAGCCCACCACCAGATGGAAACCGGCAACCCGAGCGGGCGCCCGGAAAAAATCAGAGCTAACGGATCGCCTTCGATATAGCTGCGTAGGCCGGACACTCGAGTAAAGTTAGTAATCAAAAGCGTGAAACCGATCGTCAATCCCCGGAGCAAATAAAGCGAAGCCAAAGTAATAATGAACGAGGGCAGCCGGGTTCGCACCACCAGCCAGCCGTTAATATAGCCAATTGCCAAGGAGAATAGGAATCCGACGATAATCCCCAACCAAAGCGGCCAACCAAATAGGCTGACCGGAATAGCAATAACCATTCCGGCCGCTCCGATCATCGAGCCGACCGAAAGATCAAACTCGCCAGCGATCATCAGCAATGACACCGCAGTTGCCAAAATCCCCAACTGCGCGGAAACCTCGAGATAATTGATCGTGCCTTGCGGTGATAAAAATCCCTGTCGTCCAGCGACCACAGCAAAAAGGATAAAGATTCCGACAGCGGCGATAACTGCACCTAGTTCCGGTCGAATTAATATTTTTCGCAGATTCACGAAGCGCTCCCGAACAGTTTGGAAGATGGCTGGATTGCTTCTTGGGTGGCGATCAGTAATCAGTAATCGCTATTCGGTAATCGGTATTTGCTGCTCGGAGTGAGTAACGCGTTTCTTTCACCGAATACGGAACACTGAACACTGATTACCGATTACTGATCACCACCGATTTACCCATCAATCTATTGCATTATCTAGCGAATCCCTTTCTTACTCAGGTCAATGACCTGTTTGGCGGTTTCCGCAGTTACAAAGCCGGGACCGGTTAATACCACATCATTGGCGGGCAGGAGCCCGTACTTGATGTAGTTGGCCATGATCATCACCGCCAAGTAACCTTGCAGGTACTGCTGCTGATCGATCGCAAACTCCATCTGCTTTTTGTCAATCGCTTGCAGGACCGTCGGGGACAGATCGAAAGTCCCAAATTTGACTTTCCCAGACTTACCTGATTCCTCCAGAGCCTGCAGCGCCGGTTCAGCACCAGTGGGGCCGAGCGCGAGAATCCCTTCGACATCAGGATTCTTTTGCAGATAACCAGCGATGGCGTTGCGAGCGGCCGTGAAGTCCATGGTAACTGCAACGACCTCTGCGTTGGTGCCAAGCCCTTCCGAGAATCCTTTCGCGCGCAGATCAAGGGCGACGTTACCAACCTCTTGGTTAATAACAGCTGCTTTCTTAACACCTTCCGCCTTCATCCGTTCACCGGCTCTCTGACCGGCTAATTCTTCTTCTTGGCCGACGTGAAGCAGACAACCCAGCTTCTTGGAAACATCCGAACCGGAATTAATCGAAATCACCGGGATCTTGGCGGCGACGGCCGCCTGGATTGATTTACTCAAAGCGGAAGCGTCCGGGATCGATACCACTAGACCATCGGGCTTCGAGGCAACGGCGGCGTCGATTAATTGCGACAACGCGACCATATCGAATTTCTCCGGCGCCCGATATTCGACGGTACTGTTGGTCTCCTTGGCTGCCGCCTCTACGCCATTTTTCACTACGACCCAAAAGGAGTCGGAGACTTGGCCGTGGGTGACGACTATGATGTGTGGTTTTTTCTGGGCATAAGCCGAGAACGGGATCGCCAAAGCGGCGACGGTAAGTACTACGTATGACCGCAATTTAGTTAGTTTTATCATTGTGTTCGATTGGGGGGTTGGATTTGTGATGAAACTAGCCGTTGCTAGACAGCCTCGGCCAAAGATGCCTCCGACGATGGGCCGGAATCAGAACCGGTCAGACGACAAGGAATACCACGCTGAGCAAAAGCTTCTAAAAAATGAGCTGGAATACCCGGATCGGTAATAATCAGGGCCACTTCATCCAACCGCGCATAAGTAGCCAGACAGGCATGCCCAAACTTGGATGCATCGGTTAGCACATAAGCCTCATCCGCCGAGCGGATCATCGCGCGCTTGACCTCCGCATCCAAAGGATTCGGCGTGCTATGTCCATGGGCAACGGTCGTGCCGGAAGATCCCAGGAAAGCTCGGTCCGCGTGATAACTTTCTAGGGTCCGAACTGCCGTCGGACCGATCAACGCCAAACTATGATTGCGAACCTGCCCGCCCACCAGCAGTAATTCGTAACCGGCCCGGGAAAGCTCAATTGCGGCCGGGACGGAACTAGTCAGCACGTAGAGCGATTGGAATTTTCCGACTAGGGCCGAGGCCAAGGAGAGCGTAGTGCTCCCTGCATCCAGGATGATCGTGTCGCCCTCATGGATGTATTCCAAGGCGGTGCGGGCAATTGCTTCCTTTTGTCCGGCCTGCAAATTCACTTTCTCCATGAAAGAGATGTTGAAGCGACTGCGGTGAGAAAAGACGGCACCACCATAAGTTCGCTGCAGAAGTCCCTGCTCTTCGAGTTCAGCTAGATCTTTCCGAATAGTGACTTGACTGACGGAGAAGCGCTCAGATAAGTCTTCTACCCGGACGCTTCCCGTCTCCTCCAGCGAAAGCAGGATTCTTCGACGTCTCGCTTCGGCAGTCATTCCAAATTCTTCCACGTTATCAAAACGGGATCAGTTACGTGGCTCCAATCGGAACGGTGATAGGGTTTCCGCTCCAATTCGTTGCGATCCAGTCGTATTCCGGGTCATTCACCGCCGAAATCCGTCGAACATCGCCAGCCAGAAAATTCAGGTAATAAGCATTGGTGCCCGGCGCCTTAACCACCGGATGATAACCTTCGTGAATGAGTACGATATCGCCATCTTGCACCGGTATGGCAACATCGAGTTCGGTATCCCGAGTGTAGATTCGCTGGATGGCAAACCCGTTCTTGGGTTGGAATCGATAATAGTAAGTTTCTTCGTGATAGGACGAGTGATCGCGCGTATCATGTCGATGCGGAGGAAAACTCGACCAATTCCCGCTCGGGGTGTGAATCTCGTAGACGGTGAGTCTTTCGGTCAGTTGATCGGAATCCGCTAAGGCGCTGACGCTGCGTTTAACGTTAGCATCACCGCGGACGCCGACAGTAATTTCGGAACGCCGAATGACCCGAGCTGGTAGCCGGCCTTCCGCCGGCGCTCCGCCGATCGCTAATTCCGTTGGTTGGCTCGCCTTGATTGTACACTGAGTCCGTGGTGGTAAATAAAAAATATCGGTAGGTCCGGCGAAAACGCTGTTCCGCTGAAAACGGTGATCTTGATTTGCAAAGGAGCAAATTCCAGCTCCCGATAATGGCACAACTATTACTTCGTTCGCTCCGGTCTCGAATTCCTCCGTACCCCCGGCATCGAGTGCGACAACTCGAAAAGAAAGGTACCGCCACTCGGCCGTCTTCGGCGTAATGTCGAGTCGAGTTCGGCCGGTAAGTTGGGATCGGTAATGGCGTTTCATGCAGTAATTTCCGCAAGCTTCACCGAACGTTTTTCTCGCCAACTGCGGTTCGTCGCGATGGCCAAGCGCAACGTTTCCAATGCATCTTCCGCGCCCGGAGTCGGAATCTGACCATTCTGCAGTGCCTTGAAAAACGCTTCTAACTCGAGCTTATATCCGGCAGCGAACCGGTCGGGAAAATTCTCGTAATGATCAAAACTCGCTGCGAAATTGCGCGAAAAAATAGCCGGAGTCTTCTGTACTCCTTCGACCACTACTTTTCCTTCGGCCCCGGCGACCTCGGTCCGGATATCGTAACCCCAGTTCGAACGGCGCGAGGTTTCAACCACTCCAAAGGCGCCATTGGCGAAGCGCAAGAATGTTATGGCGGTGTCGGCATCGTCGGCCTCGGCAAACCGCGAGTCGATCAACACCGTCCCCCAAGCCTGAACTTCTTCCACTTCGCCGACCAGAAAACGAGCTAGATCAAAGTCATGAACCGCCATGTCAAGGAAGACTCCTCCGCTCTGGCGAAGGAATTTGAGACTCGGAGGATAGGTATCTCGGCTGAGTGCTCGAAAAGTCTCGATCCGACCGAGCTCGCCGGCGTCGATTCGTTGTTTGGCCGAAACATAACCGGGATCGTATCGTCGCATAAATCCGAGCTGAACCGGCACCTTCGATTGGCCGATCAGATCGACTACCCTCTTGGTTTCTGAGAGATCCAGAGCGATCGGTTTTTCGCTAAAGGCTGCCTTGCCGGCCCGAACCGCCAATTCAATTAACCGAGCATGGGTATCGGTCGGAGTTACGATCACAACCGCATCCACCGAAGGGTGATCAATCGCCCCTTCGACATCGGTCGTGGCGATCTCCGCTCCGGAAAGCCGTTTGCCATATTCGGCCGATTGCAAATGAGGGTCGGCCACAACGATCACTTGAACGTCGGGCAGACCAACCAAGTTGCGAAGATGCGTTTCGCCCATGCGACCAACGCCGAGGAAGGCAACCCCAATGGTAGAACCGGTTTTCACTTAGTGTGGTCCTTTCTCAGGCATTGCTCTTATTCAATCTCTGCCAGCTTCACCACTCGTCCCAGTTTTTGGCTTTGCGTCGCAGCCAATCCAATCCGCAAAGCACCCACAGCGTCCGCTGCACCCGGACTAGGCTTGGTTCGTTCTAAGACCGCGGTGAAAAAGGCTTCCAGCTCAGCGCGGAATGCGTCCCGGAAACGATCCATGAAGAAATGATGATGGTCTTGTTCGGAACCACCTTCACGGAAGAAGCGCAGCGGAGTTTTCCGTTCCGCTTGCACGACCAGCTTACCCGCCTCACCAAACACCTCGGTGACTATATCATAGCCGTAGACCGCACGACGCGAATTCTCGATCACTCCCAGCGCCCCATTTTCAAACTGTAAGATCGTGGTCGCCGTATCAACGTCTCCCAGGTCTGCGGCATCATGGCTAAATCGAACCGCTCCCACGGCGAACACCGATTGCACCTCACCGACCAGGAATCGGGCCAGATCGAATTCGTGAATCGCCTGGTCCAGGAAAAGTCCTCCGCTTTTGGCCAAATACTCTTTGGGTGGCGGACCCGGATCGCGTCCGACTGCCCGGAACTGATCGATGCGCCCTAACAATCCCCGGGCGATTCTCTTCCGAGCCTCTGCGTATCCTGAGTCGAACCGTCGTTGAAATCCGATTTGAAACGGCACCCCGCTTTCCTCGACGACGGTGAGAGCCTGTTTGGTTCTTTGCAGATCAAGAGCGACCGGTTTTTCACAGAAAACCGCCTTGTGCGCGCGAGCCCCTCCTTCGATCAACTGGGCGTGACTATCGGTAGGCGTACAAATGATAATTGCATCCACCTCGCTGGAAGACAAAATTTCACGACTCTCGTCGGTCGCGGTCGCTCCTGGGATTGTGGCCGCTGTTTGCCGGGCCGCTTCTAACCGCGGATCACACACCGCCACCACCTGTACCCGAGGGTCGGCAATTAAGGTGCGGCTGTGCTCTTGGCCGATTCGGCCCGCCCCGAGCAGGGCCACCCGAAGTTTCACGTCAGTCATATTGTTTGCTTTCGTCTCGATGCGATTTGTTCCGCAACCCGTTGGGCGGACAACTGGTACTTATCGAGCAGAAAATCGTTCGGTGCCGATTCGCCCCACTGATCTTGCAGGCCAAGGCGAACCACTCTACGCGGGGAATGTTCCGAAAGGATCTCGCTCACCAGACCACCGAGGCCGCCCAGCTTGGTGTGTTCCTCAACCGTGTAAACCAGGTCAAATTTCTTGCAAACTTGCAGAAGATCTTCTGACCGCAAAGGCTTGATCGTAGGCACATGCAGAACGGCTGCGGAAATACCCTCTTTCTCAAGAGCCTGCGCTGCTTCCAAACATCGGGCCGATTGCGTTCCGGTTGAAATGATCAGGAGATCAGACCCATCGCGCAGCAGGTGCAATGCTCCAAGCTCAAAACGATAGTCCGGTCCGAAAACGGCCGGGCCCGGATCGCGAGCCAAACGTAGGTAGACCGGTCCGACATATTCAGTTGCCCAGCGAATCATCGCTGCGCCTTCGAATTCGTCCGCCGGCGCAAGCACCGTCATTCCCGGCATTGCTCGCATGATGGCAAGGTCCTCGACATCCTGATGGGTCTTACCGGTGTACCCGGTTAGTAGACCGGAATAAGCGGCGCCGATCTTCACGTTGGCATGAGTCTGCGCGACCAACATCCGTACCGGATCGAGTGCACGATGCGTGAAGAAAACCGTAAACGAAGAAAGCCAGGGAACGAATCCAAGTGTCGCCATCCCGACGGCTGTGCCGACCATATTTTGCTCAGCGATCCCCATTTCCAGAAAACGGTCCGGATGTGCTTGCGCAAATTTGTCCGCCTTCGTCGAGTTGGCCAAATCGGCATCTAGAACCACTATGGAAGAATTGTGCTGAGCGAGCTCACTTAGCGTGTCGCCAAACACGTCTCGAAGCGCTTTCATTTAGTTACCTCCTCTATCTGAAGCTCTCGTCGAGCGATCTCGAGTTCGCCGGTGGCAGCTACTTTGGAATGCCATTCGAATTTTCCTTCGGTAAACGAAACTCCCTTTCCTTTGATCGTATGAGCCAGAATCATGGTTGGCTTTCCAACCCGACCTCGAGATTTCGATGCTTGTAGCGCTGGAATAATTTCCCCAAAGTCGTGACCATTGATCTCGACTACATTCCAACCCAGTCCTCCCAAGATGACCGGAAGATCGGCTCCAAGCCATGGGTCCCGTCTATCCCCGCGTCCGGTTGCGCCGGGTTCATGAAACCAGCCAAACTGCTGCAATCCGTTCCAGTCGAGAATCGCGGTAAGATTTGCGACCTGGTAGCGTGGAGCGACATGCAGTGCTTCCCAGACCATTCCCTCCTGAAGTTCGCCATCGCCGATCATGACGAATGTTTGAAAATCAAAGCTCTTTCTTTGCGCTGCGATAGCGAACCCTAGTCCCACCGACAACCCCATCCCCAGCGACCCGGTCGAAGTCTCCAGACCCGGTAATTTGGTCATATCCGGATGGCCCTGGAGCCGAGAATTTCCTTTATCGAAAGTCTTCAATTCTTCGACCGGGAAAAAGCCGCGAAGCGCCATCACTGCGTAGAGGCCAATCGCTGAATGGCCCTTCGATAGAACGAATCGGTCTCGATCGGCCCATTGCGGCTCACTTGGCCGAACCGCCATAACTCGAAAATAGAGAGCTATCAGCAAATCCATGGCCGACATCGGCCCTCCGACGTGACCCGCCCCGCTGGCAGACACGGTTTGGATAACATGCCAGCGACCTTGCCGGGCGAATGATTTGAGTTCCGAAAAGTCAGCAGATTCAGTCATAACGATGTTTTTCCTGAGGAAGTTGGTTCGGGTTATGGTTCGACCGCGGAACGCTCTATGCTAGCGGCACTTCGCAGGTCAGCCGGAGGTGGCAGTTGGGCAAGCAAGCCTTCCAGGTATTCTCGGTTCTTTCGTGCCATCTCGGTGGGATCGCCCGGAGTCGTATCTTGCTCGATAACCAGCCAGCCGTCGTAATCCGCCAACCTCAATTTTTCAATCACCTCCGGGATGCCAGCGGCTCCCTCGCCCAGCGGCGCGAAAATGTACGATTTCAACGCTTGGGCAAAGCTCCAACCGTGAGCTTTCGCCTGCTCCAAGATCGATTGGTCAAGGTCTTTGATATGTACGTAACCGATGCGGTTACCATAACCGGCGAGCATCGCTAAATTGTCGCCCCCGCCGTAGGCCAGGTGCCCACAATCAAAACACCAGCTTACCAGTTGCGGATCGGTCTCATCCAGAAGTCGAGCGGTTTCCTCCTGCGTTTCGACGTAAGTACCAACGTGATTATGAAAAACAACTTTGACCCCCTGTGGGGCGAGACGGTTTCCCAACTCATTTAGACCGTCGCGCAGCGAGCCCCATTGTTCGTTGCTGAGACCGCTGGCCGGATTGACGTGACCGGCCTCCGACAATCGCCGCGAATCACCCGAGTCCGCGACGATCAGGAAGCTGGCTCCACTGTCTCGGAAGAACGCTGCCAGCTCCAACCCGCGCTGAATCTCCGCAGCTTTCTTATCGGGATTGCGTAACTCCAGACCAACGAAACCGCCAAGTAGTTGGAGCTTCCGGGCGCCCAAGTCTTCCCGTAACCGCACCACATCTTTCTCCATGTTCATTCCCCATTCCGTGGCTACATACCCAGCTGCCACCATGTCATCGAGCAGCTGAGGATATGGAGTCCAGGGCCGATAACCGGTGACATCGGCGTTATTCCAATTGACCGGAGCGGTAGCTATTCTCATGCGATTACCGGGCGCTGATTCCTGGTTGCCGCCTCGTATGACTCGCGTTTTTTCCGCGTTCCTTCTTCCGCGCTGACCTCAGCCACCGGCACATCCCACCACGTTCCCATACCCGGCATCCGGGACTCAGGATCGACCGGCACGACAACGACCGCGATGCGATCCGCTTGGCGCGCGTCGGCTAGTGCTTTCTTCACTTCCGCCGAGGTCGTCGCAAAGAACGCTCGAGCACCCATCGATTCAGCATGCTTTTGGAAATCTACCGGGACATAGGATCCAGTTGGAGCAGCCTCTCCGTCACCGCGGAATCGCAACTCGTTTCCGAAATCGGACACGCCCACCGCTCGCTGCAAGCCCAGAATGCACTGGAACCCGTGATTATCTACCAGCACGATGGTCAGTCGAATACCTTCGGCCACCGCAGTCACAATCTCTGAGTTCATCATGAGATATGAGCCATCACCAACCATCACCACGACCTCGCGCTCCGGATCAGCCAGCTTGACGCCGAGACCTCCAGCGACCTCGTAACCCATACAGGAGTAGCCGTATTCCAGATGATAGGCTTTGGGGTCTTCCGGTCGCCAAAGCCGCAGCAGCTCTCCGGGCAACCCCCCGGCCGCGCAGACAACGGTAGCCTTTCCGCCGAACGCTTCATTGACCAATCCGATCACCGCCGTTTCGGCCAGCTTGCCTGGAGTGTCGGCTTTGACTGTGCGGAGATCGGTTACCAAAGCATCCCATTCCCGTTTCCTCTCCCCGATCTGATCCCGGTACTCTGAAGCCGTGCCGGCATACCCGGCACTCCTGAGGGCCCCGCGCAATGCGCCTAGTGCGCGCTTCACATCGGCGACGAGCGGAAGTGCTTGCAGCTTATGTACATCCATCGGTGCGACATTGATTCCGATAAATCGGACGGATGGATTTTGGAACGCCGATTTGGACGCCGTCGTGAAATCGCTCAGTCTGGTCCCGAGATTGATAATCAGATCCGCTTCCCGCGCCAACCGATTTGCCGCCGTGGACCCGTTCGACCCAATCGGACCGGCATTCATCGGATGATTCCAATTCAGCACCCCTTTTCCGGCCTGAGTCTCGGTCACGGGAATTCCAAACTCTTCGACAAATTGTCGCAGTTCTTCGCTCGCTTCCGAATAAATGATCCCGCCTCCCGAAATAATGAGCGGCCGTTTGGCGGAAGTAATCAGTTGCACTGCCGCCTGAAGCAACTCCGGCTCCGGCAACGGACGACGCGAGTGCCAGGTGCGTTCTTCGAAAAATGCGGACGGGTAATCGTATGCCTCGGTCTGCACATCCTCGGGCAACGCGATCGTCACTGCACCGGTTTCGGCTGGATCGGTCAAAACACGAAAAGCCTCCGGCAAGCTCGCGATCAGTTGCTCTGGCCGACTGATACGATCAAAGAAACGACACACGGGCCGGAAAGCATCATTGGCACTCACATCGTGCTCTAAAGGATGCTCAACCTGCTGCAAGACCGGGTCGGGGATTCGATTGGCAAAATAATCACTCGGCAACAACAAAACAGGCAAGCGATTCACGGTGGCGGCAGCTGCCCCGGTTATCAGGTTGGTTGCGCCGGGCCCGATTGAAGTCGTGCACGCATAGGTAGCAAGACGATTCCGTTGCTTGGCGTAGGCAGCGGCAATATGCACCATGGCCTGCTCGTTCTGCGGCCGGTAAAACTTGAAACCCTCGGCGCTCGCTAATTCAGCCAGACCCTGGCCCAGACCACCCACATTTCCATGACCAAAGATACCCCAGAACCCATGAATAAAACGATCCCGCTTGCCGTCGCGCTCGATGTACTGGTTAGCGACGAAGCGGACAAGGGCCTGGCCGGCGGTAAGACGGGTTACGCGATCCATAGTATGACCTCCTTGGAAAAGAGTCTGCGAAGAGTCTCTGACACGTACTGCGGAGAGCCGAGACAACGGCTCGGTGATGGGAGCGAGCGGGGGAAACTCATAAGACGGCGTCTTTCGTTTGCTTTCGTTCTGATATAGAAACGAAATAAACAGAGATCAAGCGATTTTCGGAAAATCTTCTCCTTTCTCGGGACAGCAAGAACCACGAAGCACCCGATTGAAAGCAGCTTTTGATCCGAAAGATCAACCACTAAGGGACGCGAACAGCGGACACTGAATTGAACCGCGAAAACGATACGAATTTTTCTTAACCACGAATGAGCGCGAAAAGACTTCTATTCGTGTCTATTCGCGTCCATTCGCGGTTCGATTGACTATCCACTGTTCGCGGTTGGGTCAGACTTCGACACTCTCGCCCGGCGCCAGTATGTGGACGCTCGCCCCTTTTCCTTCCGCCAAACGAGCAAACTCCTTCGGATCACCAAAGAGCACCGGGAAAGTACCATAGTGGATTGGCACCACCGCTTTGGGGCGCAGCAATTCCACGGCCTTTGCGGCATCTTTTGGTCCCATTACGAAATGTTCGCCAATGGGTAGAAATGCCAAATCGATTGGACCATCCTCTCCGATTAATTTCAGATCGGAGAACAGCGCGGTATCTCCGGCGTGAAACACGATTTTCTTGCCGGCCCTGATAATCACTCCGGCAGGGGCACCAAGGTAGATCGGATTTCCATTCTCTCCCATTGCCGACGAGCTATGAATGGCGGGGGTGAACTTGACCGCACCGAAAGGATAGCGGCACCAGCCACCATGGTTCTGGGCGGAAACCTGCGCACCTTGATGCTCAAGCCACAGCGCCAGTTCATATGTAGAAATTACCGTCGCACCGGTTCGCTTTGAGATACCAACCGTATCACCGACGTGATCCCCATGACCATGCGTGACGACAATGAAATCGGGATCCAAATCATCCGCCTTCGCCGCCGCCTTCGGATTTCCGGTCAAGAACGGATCGATTACAATCCTTGTATTATCAAATTCCAGGTACGCGGCTGCGTGCCCGAGAAACGTGGCTTTCATAATATCTCACCTAAACCAAATGAAGCTTTGAGCAAGCCGGAGATCATCGGAGATCTGGCTTACCGTCTAGACATCTTTGTAGAAGATCTGTTAGTGAGGAGAACGATGGACATCAAAGGAACGGTGACTATTGCAAAAAAATGAAAACGATCTCGAGCCTTCTGTTTACTTTCATTGCAGCGTCGGCTTCCGCGTCTCCGGTTTGGAAGATGCAGAAACCCGTGACTCATGGATTGTCTGTTTTTGCTGAGGCAAAGAAATCAAAGATTGTAGTAGATGCGCAAGGCGTCGCAATCCAAGGCTACGACCCAGTCGCTTATTTCAAGCAAAACAAACCAGTGAAGGGTTCGCCGTCCCACCAAAGCGCTTATCAAGGGGCTAAGTTCTACTTTGCTTCTGCCGCCGACAAGAAGGAATTCGATAAGAGTCCCGGCAAATATGTGCCGACCTATGGCGGCTATTGCGCCAACGCCTTAAGAAAAGGGAAGCTAAAAAACGGCGATCCCAACGTGTTTTATATTTACAAAGGAAAACTCTACTTTTGTAGCGATAAGCAAGCGGCGCAAGATTTCGAAAAGGACATCGACAAGCATTTGATCGAATCCGATGACAATTGGCGCCAGCTGTTTGGATCCTGATCACCTTTTCTCCAGTGGATCTTGGTTGAATCAACGGCCGTGTTCTGAATCGTCTCAGGCGCGCCGGGAAAGATCAAAGCTGATTACGATGATCGAATGTTGCGATCAACGGCGATCGGAGGGCGCGCGCTTCCGACTGCGCCAACCTTTCCGTATTGGTGGAGTCGGAAGCGGCGCACCCGCTTCAGAGAGGCCAATTCCAGCTAAAACGTCGGGCCGAAAATGCGCGCTTCTTCAACGATTACGCGCAAATGATTGCGCAATCTCAACAAAAGGTTGCATCGCACCGAAATTGCTAACTGCTTCTCGGCTCACTGCTCGATCGAGCGCTAGCCCCTGGAACAGGCGCTTGACGGGCACCTCGAGCTTCTTCCCATTCAGAGTATGAGGAATCTCGGCCACCGAGAAGATTTCGTCCGGAACGTATCTCGGGGACAGATCTTGTCGAATCCGGTCGTTTATCTTTTGGCGAAGTGAATCGCTCAGTTGATGATTTTCACGCAAGACGACAAAAAGCAGGACCTTATCGACGCAATTGCTTTCTCTCAACCGATATCCGGCGGTGTCGACTACCAAGGATTCCACCACTTCGGGCACGGCTTCGACAACCCGATAAAATTCGCTGGTGCCCATCCGCACGCCTCCGCGATTCAGAGTAGAGTCGGACCGACCATAAATGATGCACTGACCGTCGGCCTCGCAGATCTCAATCCAATCTCCGTGTCTCCAGATTCCGGGATAATGATCAAAATAGCTCGACCGGAAGCGGCTTCCATCGGAGTCATTCCAAAAGAAGACCGGTAGACACGGGAAGGGAGCGGTAATAACCAATTCACCGACCGCGTCTGACAGGGGGTGTCCGGCCTCGTCCCAGGCCTCGATCTTCGCACCTAATCCGCGGCATTGAAGTCTGCCTCTTCGTACCGGTAACAAAGGATTAGATAGGAGAAAGGCAGTACAAGCATCGGTGCCGCCACTGGCCGATCCGAGCCAAACATCGGGTTTCACTTGCTGGTAGACCCAATCGAAACCTTCCGGTGGCAATGGCGCGCCAGTCGATCCAATCCCGCGGAGCTTGGACAACTTAAATTGTCGTCCGGGTTGCAAACCAGCCTTGGCGCAGGCCAGCAGAAAAGGCGCGCTGGTTCCAAAGTAATCGATCGATTCATCGTCAACGAAGCGCCAAAGAACCGACAAGTCGGGATATTTAGGACTACCGTCATAAAGGACGATGCAGGTCCGCAAAGCTAATCCGGAGATGAGGAAATTCCACATCATCCAGCCGGCGGTAGTGAACCAAAAATAGCGGTCACCCTTTCGCAGATCGAGATGGAGCGACAACGCTTTGAGATGCTCCAGCAACATGCCCCCATGACCATGAACGATCGCCTTCGGAATTCCCGTAGTTCCGGAGGAATAGAGGATCCAAAGCGGGTGCTCGAATGGCACGGGCGCAAAATCGATTGTGGGCTCAGGACCGGTCTCTTTGAGCCAATCGGCCCATGCCTCCGGCACGACCCGCAATTTGAACGAATCGACCTCCTCGCCGGTTCCGAATGAAAGGACGACGACTCGCTCGAGCGAAGGCAGCTGGCGAACAATTTCTCGGATCGCTTCTCGACGGTCATAGTATTTACCGCCGTAGTAATAGCCGGTCCCGGCCAGCAGAAGCTTTGGCTCGATCTGTCGAAGTCGCTCAACGACTCCGCTGCTTGACAATTCCGGAGGCGAATTGGACCAAATCGCACCTAAACTGACGCAAGCCAAGCAGGCAATGACCGTCTCGGGACGATTAGAGAGATAGCCGGCAATCCGGTCGCCTTTCCGCACACCGGCCGCACGCATGGCGCGAGCGGCTCTCGCGACTGCGTTGATCACCTCTGAGCCAGTCAGCTCTCGTCGTTCAAAACCGTCCCGAGACTCGCCTCGAAAGAGAATGGCCGAACCCGATCCGATTTCTTTCAGCCCATCGACCACGCGTTCGGCGTAGTTGAGAGTTGCTCCAGGAAACCACTTCGCTCCATAGGGGCTATTTCCAACCAGAAGGTCGCTTGGGTCAGAGTGAAACGTCACCTTAAAAAAGTCGGCAACCGAACGCCAAAACGGTCCGATCTCGGTAACCGACCAACGATAAAGTTCATCGTAAGTCGGAAAAATCCGGCCGCGACTTTCCGCTAACCAGGTTTGGTATCGAACTAAATTGCTGGTCAACCTGAGGGTATCCGGGGGCTGCCATAGTATGTCCGAGGAAGGAACCGGATTCATGGAAATGGAATGTGCCAATCGGGGGCGCTTTTCACCCTAGCCGAAACCTCGTCTCAATTCCAGATCGCCCCCGAGATCCTCGACAATAAAATCAATTGCGGCGGCGTCCCAGCACCAGCAGGCCATTTCGGAAATGAAATCCCTGCCGGAAAAAAATGAATACCGTGGAGACGAGTACGATGGGAGCAGGCCAAATCGCCAGCCAAACTAACGGTTCCTCGCTGTACGCGGCATTTACCAAACCGATGAGCGCCATCACATAACTGACGATCCAGATGACGGGTTCAAGGCTCGCTCTGACACGCTGACCGTTGTCTCTGGCTTCGGCCAACCGCATTGGATGGTGGCGATTCACGCTTCGTGTGCTGTTGGAGTTCATTTTGCGGCGCTTGGGTTTCGGATTGCATCACCAGGCAATCAAGCGATTACACGTAGTGAGCCTAATGAGGTGCTAGCAACACGATATTCGGGCACAGTGACAACACTATGTCAGCAGACTTCGGTCCTGGTTTTCCCGGAAGGATCTGGCACATCGGCTCCATTCCACGTAGTTTAGTCTCATCGTTTCCCAATTGACGCAGAGCTGAGACGCTATTGCTGGAAAGTTTTGAGTTCCGTTTTTGGCATCGCCTGAGGAATGGTTTTCACGTAATCTCGAGATTCCTTATGTCCGACGCTCCCGCTGCTCCCCCGGCCGGATCCGTTCAGGAACGAAATCTCCTGAACCGAATCACCGCATTTTTCGTCTACCTGTTCGAGTGGATAACTCCCGACCCCTATATTTTCGCGGTTGTCCTCACCATCGTTACGGCTCTGCTTGCTGCCGTTTGCGCCCCCAAGGGATCAGCGCCGGAGATTCTTAGTGGCTGGTATTCTGGCTTGTTCGAGATACTCGCCTTCGCCTTTCAAATGGTTCTAATTTTGGTGACCGGATATGCTCTTTCCAACTCTCGGCCCATCCGTCGGTTTCTCGACTGGCTCGCCTCACGTCCCCAGAGTCGAAACGCCGCGATCGTCCTGACTATCGTGGCGGTGATGGTCACCAGTTTCTTGAACTGGGGTTGCGGCTTGGTGGTTGCCGGTCTGCTTGCGCGTGAAATCGCAAAGCGAATGCGCATTGACTTTGGCTGGCTGGTAGCGGGCGCTTATACCGGTTGGATCATTTGGGCGAGCGGGTTTTCCAGTTCGATCGCTTTGGCGCAAGCGACTCCCGGCTCGACCTTGAACCTGGTGCAAAAAGTAACCGGCCAGATCATTCCGCTGAACGCGATGATTTTCGCACCTTTCAATTGGGTTCCGGTAGTCGTTCTCCTCATTTTGCTTCCGCTACTCTATTGTGCAATCCAGCCGACCGAGCGCGACACCGTTCCGGCTGATACTGATCGCCTATCGGCAGAAGACAAAATCGCGGTTCCAAGTACCGAGAACCCGACCATCGCACGTCACCTGGAGCACGCCTGGATCTTGAACTTGATCTTAGTCGCCGCCGGGATCGCAGTCTTCGCGATAAACTGGTCGAAAACCGGTCCAACTCTCGATATTAATTCAGTGATATTTCTGTTCTTGTTGGCTGGATTGCTTCTGCATTGGACTCCGATTAACTACGTGCACGCCGTCAACCAAGCGGCGCGAGTCACGGGTCCGTTGATTCTGCAGTACCCGCTTTACGGCGGCATTATGGGCATTATGAAAGCGACCGGATTGGCGGACGTCATTGCCAAAGCTTTCGTGAGTTTTTCTTCCGCCCATACCCTTCCTTTTTGGAACTACATTGCTTCCATTATCATCAGCCTCTTCATTCCGAGCGGTGGCGGCCATTGGGCCGTACAAGGGACTTTCACTGTGAAGGCTGCGGCCGAATTACATGCGTCGCAAGCGGCCACCGCTATGGCGGTCGCGATGGGTGAACAGGTGGCGAACATGATCCAGCCCTTCTGGGCATTGCCAGTGCTCGCTATCGCCGGCATCAGCCTGCGCCGCGTGATGGGATTTACCGTGATGTCGTTTTTTGTTGGCGCAGTAGTCTTCGGGCTTGCGTTACTGTTTCTCGTCTGACGGTTTATGGGAGAACGCGAAAACAGATCCAAACATGGGAGCACCGAGAGGCCAGCGGAGAAGTAGGTCGTGAACCGAATCTCATGGAATTCTTCTTGACTGCCTCTATCGATATCCAAGTTAGTCAGAAATGTCCCTCGAAGCTTCTAAAGTAAACTTTGATTTCAAAGATCGTCGGGTTCTGGTAACCGGCGCAGGGAAAGGAATCGGGCGCAATACCGCAGTAATGTTGGCCCGATCTCACGCCAAAGTGGTGGCGGTCAGTCGTACCGAATCTGATCTGAAAACGCTACAGGATGAAATCGGCTGCGAAACGATTGCTGCCGATCTCGGCGATCCGGCGGCGGCTCAGCGAGCGGCTGAACAAGCCGGCGACATCGATCTGCTAGTAAACAACGCTGCCGTCGCGATCTTACAGCCTTTTCTCGATATGACCGCCGAGGCCTGGGAAACGACCATGGCGGTGAACCTGCGAGCTATCGTCATTGTCAGCCAGATAATTGCGAAGCAAATGATCCGGCGCGGTGTTGCCGGCTCGATTGTGAACGTGTCAAGCATGGCCGCATTCCAGGCATTACGCGCTCACGCGGCCTACTGTGCTTCAAAGGCCGGCTTAGATCAGTTAACCAAAGTAATGGCGGTAGAATTAGGCGAGCGCGGGATCCGAGTGAACTCGGTTAACCCGACCGTGGTAATGACCGAGATGGGTAAACGCGCCTGGAGCGATCCAGCCAAAGGCGGGCCTATGCTCCAGCGTATACCGCTGAATCGTTTCGCAGAATGTGACGACGTCGCCTCGGTGATCTGCTTTTTGCTGAGTGACGCCGCCGGCATGTTGAATGCGCTGACACTGCAGATCGACGGCGGGTTCCACGCCACATGACTCAGGCGTGGCCCAGATAAAGCCAGAACGATGATCCCCTCGCCGAGTGTTCGGCGCTGGGACATGAGCGTTTCGCTGCGTGTTGTGACGAAAAAGTAACAGTTCCCGATGCCGACATTTTGCAATTGCGGCTTACCGTCGGCCAATGCGGATTTTCAAGTACGCACTCAGGGGATCGTCTCCCAGATATCGCAAAGTTAATGATAACGATCTTCCGAGACCCAGGAAAAGCACAAACCCAGCTCACACCATGAAGAACGGATTCATGTTTACCGAAGGCTGCAAGAAACTGGCGATTGCATCGGTGATCGTTGCCGCTGCCGCATCTGCACACGCACAAGCAAGCTCGGGGCCGGTGGCAAAGTCTCCCTATACGGTCACTGTTTTCGCCGCGGCGCCACAAGGTCTTACTAATCCGGATTCCATCACCACTGCGAATGGAAACATCTACGTTGTTTATGCCAATAACACCCAACCGGACGGTACCGGCGGATCGAGCACGATCGTCGAATACGGCCCGACCGGCAAAATGCTCCGAACGTTCAGCGTGCTGGGGAAATCGGACGGACTGAAGTTTGATCCCTATACTCACAAGCTCTGGGCATTACGCGACGAGGATTCCAATCCAGCTTTGACTCTGATCGACCCAAAATCGGGAGCACAGACCGATTATACTTATGCACAGAAGCCGCCTCATGGCGGCGGTTACGATGACGTCGTTTTCTTTAAGGGCGAAACCTTTATCAGCGCCTCGAACCCAATTCTCCAACCGCCCACTCCAGCAACGCCAAACGGCCAAAATATTAATCCTTCGATCGTCAAAGCCCGGTTGGTTGGTCGCCAGGTTTTTGTGACGCCAGCCTTTCAGGGTAATGCTTCGCTATTCGATATCGCGAGCGGACAGACGGTCGTCGCCCAACAGTCTGATCCTGACTCGCTCAAAGTTGATTCGGCCGGCGATCTCGTCCTGGACAGCCAAGGCGACGGCGATCTGATCTTTATCAATGCTCCCGGATCGAAGGACCAAGCAGCTCTTCGTCTCCACTTAAGTAACGGTACCGCTACCCAGATTGCGGTCGACGATACGGTCTTTCCAACCGCTCCGTCTGGAACGATTCTAGTGGTCGACACCCAAAGCGACACAGTTTACGCGGTGACAAGTGACGCTTTCCAGCCCGGAGGCGCTTATTCGGCTAGCGACAGTGACGGCATCCTAGGCAAGGTGGATCTCAGCACCGGCCTGGTAACCCCAATCGTAACCGGTATGCAGGCGCCCCACGGCGCACTGTTTATACCCGCGGATTCGGACGATCACGACGGCCATAAGTGAGGGGTATAGACGGTATGTAAATGGGCGATTCAGATCCGGCGACGGTCGACGAGAAAATGCGCTGAGATAAAACCTGGGTGGGACGAAGCCACTATGGTAGGCGAAAATCGCTCAATCAACAGAGATCTCCATTTCTCCCTAGCCGCTCTTCAGCAAATCAGAAATCTCGTCCAGGCTAAGTCCGGTCATCAGTGGCTCTTCGCTTTCGACCGTGGCGTCGATGACTTCGCGCTTCTTATTCTGCAAAGACAATATCTTTTCTTCGACAGTGCCGCGAGTAATCAGCTTGTACGATGTTACCGCTCGTTGTTGGCCGATCCGGTGCGCGCGATCGGTAGCTTGGTCTTCGACTGCCGGGTTCCACCAGGGGTCGAAATGAAATACGGTATCGGCAGCGGCCAAATTCAGGCCAACGCCACCGGCCTTCAAACTGATCAAGAAGACTGGAATGTCTGATTGGTTTTGAAATCGGTCGACCACACCCGCTCGATCATTAGTTGATCCGTCAAGGTAACAATACCGAGTGTCGAGGCCGTCGAGCTCCTGCCGAATCAATTTCAGCATGGTAACGAACTGACTAAATATCAGTACCCTATGACCTCCGTCGATCGCTTCCTCCAAGAGCTCCAATAAAAGATCGAGCTTGCCGGAGCGAGTCGCCGGTTCCTGACTGAGTAACCGGAGGTCGCAGCATGCTTGCCGGAGCCGTAAGAGCGTGGTTAGCATGGTCATTCGGGCCCGATTACCAGCCTTCTCTGTTGCTAATAGATCCAACTTCTTCCGGCCCTCCGCCTGTAACTTCGCGTACAGTTCTCGCTGCTCGTCCGAAAGATCGCAAAAGGCAGTCTGCTCCAGTTTTTCGGGAAGATCTCGGAGTACGTCCTTTTTGAGGCGTCGAAGCATTACCGGACGCAAGCGTTTGGCGAGCCGTTGGCGCTCGGGTCCCGAACCGCGGCCGATGGGAAGTTCATAGCGTTCCCGGAATTCTTCTCGTGATCCCAGATACCCGGGGAGCACAAAATTCATAATTGACCAGAGATCGCGCACGGAATTCTCCACTGGAGTTCCAGTGAGAACGAACCGCTGCTCGCCCCGCAGAGCGGTGGCCGCCTGCGCGTTTTGGGTATCCGGATTTTTGATATGAGTCGCCTCATCCAGCACAATCGCTCCAAAATGAAAAGACTGATAAGAATCGATGTCGCGCCGGAGCAGCGGGTAACTGGTCAAGACCAGATCGTGCCGAGTGATCAAACCGAACCGAGAACTGCGGTCCGAGCCATCGATCGAAAGTACTTTCAGCTCCGGGGCGAAACGCTCTGCTTCCCGCCGCCAATTGAACAGTAAAGAAGCTGGACAAACCACGAGAGAGGGAGGTTTTGCTGCCCGCAAATAGGCTAAAATCTGAAGCGTTTTTCCGAGACCCATCTCGTCTGCTAAAATTCCGCCGAGGTGGTTCTGATGAAGAAAATGCAGCCAATAGACGCCTTCCTTTTGATAAGGACGCAGGATCTCTTCCAAATTCCCCAAAGGTACCGGCCCGAGCGGCTTGAGCTGCTTCTGCGCGGTCGTCCAATCTTGCCAGCCCGGATCGCTCATTACCTGAGCACCGGCCTCCCGGGCGGCAGCATCAAGATATCCCGCTTGGCTCCGAGCAATTCTATATCGACCTGGCTGCGTTTGTTTCGGATCGCAATCCCGCAACACCGCTTCGATTTCGGTGATGTCATCGGGATTAAAAACCGCCCAAGCGCCATCGCGTAGCCGAGTGACGCTCTGGCCCGATTGGAGCAGGCGTTGAATTTCTGCGCTCGAGTAACGATCGCCGCGCTCTGATTCCAATGAATACGAGAGTTCAAACCAGTCCAGACCAGAACTCACGATCTCAAACCGAGGCGAAATGCGTTGGACCTCGCGGGTGACATTGGCAAAACGGCTTCCAATCGAAACCTCCCAGCTCTTTTGCAGATCCGGCAGGACTTGGGCAAAAAAACGAAGAATCGCATTCTGCCCTTTTAACGTGAAATCGCCGTTCGAATCGGGGCCTTGAAATCCGGCGCTATGAATGAGATCGGCGCACTGTCGTTCAAACCGGGGATTGCGAGACATCTTGCCTTGCACCGATTCGTACACAAAATTTTCGGAGGCTGCGGACGCCCCCAACGTGATCATCCGTTTGCCATACAAAAATTGGAGTTTCCCCTTGAGGTAATTCAGCGAGCCTTCAAACGTCGCAAACACTTCGGGCGAACCGGGAGTAACCGGCGCGGCGTTCGCCATCGCATCGATCGAAAAAAACGACCTTAATGCGGGCACCTCATGAATCAAAAAATTGTTTCCCTGGTCCCTAGATAATATGATTGGCTCACGCAGAATCGGCAAGTAGGACGACGGGAGCCCGGGCGAAATGGGCTGGAATTTTTTCCCCGTCCAACTCCAGGCCGCCAGTGGCCCGATCAGTGTTGCGACGTCGCTTGCTATGGAAGTACTGATTCTCCAGCGGCCGTCCGGCAACTCTTGCACGAGAAGCGTTGGTGCGATCGGCTCATGCTCGACCGTGAGCGAATCCTTTTTCCCCAGCGTGATGCGTGGATGGCCGACCAGCCATTCAAGACATCGACAAAACTGTTCCTGTTTCAGCAGCAGCATCCCGGGCAGCCCGCCGTTGTTGAATTCGCGCAGTCTTTCGAGGATTTGCTGGTCTTCCCGGGAACAAGTAAACGTCGTGCTCCGATCAAGGGCGCTGGCCAGCAAACGCTTGCCGCTAAACTCTACCTCACAGCCGAGCATGATTTGATCGCGATCCCAGCCTGATATGAATGTCGGCGGTATGATAAAGAATGCGGTGATGCCGGGATGACCATTCTCGACGGTCAGATAGGGACCTTTTGGACTTGTTGCTGTCGACGCCCTCGGTTTGATCGTGGACGGTTCGCGTGGCCGGAGGAAAGCGAGCCCGAGCGCCAAAGAGTGTGGGCAGATCTTTCCCCACTCCCGCGATTCCTGACAAGAGCACATGTTTTCGACATCGCTCCTGCTTCGAATCTTTAACCCAGCACGATATTCCGTGGTTCCTTCTCTGACTAATCCTTTCAGGATCGGTGGTGTGTAATTGAAGCTTACTACCCGGCCCATCTCAAGCAGGGCTCGGGCATGCTTCATTGCCTGCCAACCACCCGTATCCATCAGGAACCTTTCATTGAGTTCAACCGGCGACATAGGGAGCGTAAAGAACAATAGTTGGATAAGGACCGCAAGACCGGGAACGCAGAGGGTTGCAGCATCGTTTCGGTAGCGCCATGAGGGACGGCGGTCCGGGACGGACCGCCGGCACACCTAGGTGAACCACCCCTCGGTAAGCTTGTGATACGGCAATGAAACGTTCTCCGGCTGGCCCGAAAGCTTCGGTTCCATCTTTGGGTTGAGGCGCTCCGGGACGGATCGCCCTACCGGCACTCACAGCGTTGAAACCCGCTGAGAACCTTCAAGTTACCCCACTTTATCCTTTGCTTGTCGATCTGTGCCCAGCAAAGTACCGCAACGGATGAAGTTATTTGCGATTGCCAACCAGAAAGGAGGAGTCGGCAAAACTACGACTGCTGTCAATTTGTCGACCTGCCTGGCGGAAAAAGGCAAACGCGTTCTATTGATTGACCTTGATCCTCAAGCGAATGCCACCAGCGCGATCGGATTCACCGAGGGCGAAGGAAACAGCTTATACCGCGCACTGATCGGGCATGCGCGACCCGAAGAAAAGATTAAGCCGACTCGGATCACTGGGCTCTCGATTATTCCCGGAGATCTCGACTTGGCCGGCGCGGAGATTGAGGTAGCCCGTTTTGATGATCACCTGACCCGACTGCGTGATGTTATAAGGACAATCCCGGTCTCAGCACCGTTTGATTACGCGTTTTTAGATTGCCCTCCTTCGCTTGGTATCCTTATGACCAGCGCGTTAGCCGCTGCCGACGAGCTAATCATCCCTTTGCAATGCGAATATCTTGCGCTTGAGGGACTTTCCAAAATCATTCAACTGATCGAACAAATTCGAGTGATAAATACCGGCCTGGCCATCCGCGGTATCGTAATGACCATGTTTGATGCTCGTACCAATCTCAGCCAGCAAGTGGTCGACGAGGTTCGCAGGCATTTCGAAAGCCTAACCTTCCGTACCATCATTCCTCGCTCGGTGCGGTTGGGAGAAGCGCCCAGTTTCGGTAAACCGATCATTGAATATGAGCCCCATGGCATCGGAGCGACTGCCTACCGGGCATTGGCGGAAGAGTTTTTGCGGAGAGATCGAGCGCCGGCAGCCAGCGGAAACGGCGATGGTATCAGGCTCGGTCGTTAGCCAGTGGCGAACTTTGGTTGCATTTCGCGGTAAATGCAGAAATTCGCCACCGAACTGGTTTTTGATTGCCCTACTTGCTCAGTCGGGTATAGTCGGCCAGAAGGAGGCGCCCATGAAAACCAGTTCCCCGATGCTCAGCAGCTCTACTGAGCAAAATCGCTCTACCGAATTCCGCTTAACTGTTGCCGGTCTGGTGAGCCGGACCCAGCAATTCTCGGTTCAGGGCCTTCAGGATTATTTCTCTGAACGCAAGTTTGCGGCGCCTGGGTGGCGCACTCATTCCTTAATTCAGACCGGCTCGAGCTCCTGGACCGGATGTACCGTCAATGAGCTGCTCGACTTTGTCGGAGTATCGCCTCAAGCCAAACACGTGGAGTTTGTTGGCCTTACTCGAGATCGCGATTCTGCCACTTTATGTCCAAGCTCTGTTTCGATTCCAATCGAAGACCTTGCCAATACCGAGATCGGCTTGGTGTGGGAAAGTGGCGGACAGCCGGTGACTGTGGATAGCGGCGGTCCGCTGGTCGTTTTGCTACCCGGCGAATGGGGTTTCGAAACGGTTCGCGGATTGTCGCGAATCAATTTGATCATCGTTCCGGCTGGGC
>DASTDH010000451.1:0-6101 GCA_035710445.1 Chthoniobacterales bacterium | reverse complement strand
TGTTATAAACGACCGTGAAAATGCGGTCTCGATCATAGATCCCGAAGTAGAGTAAATCCTTATCTACGAATACCCTTTCCGGCGGAGGGATCATCTGATAACGCCCGCTTTCCCACACCAACATCAATCGGTCGAGTGGCGAGCAGCGAAACGCGGTCTCGCCCTTCACTTCGGAGCCAAGAAAGCCGCGTTCTTGGTCATACGCGATCGGCAGTTCCTCGGCCGTGAGTTCGCGCACGTCGATGGCCTCCGCCGCGGTTAACTGCGTGCGGCGCTTGTGAGTCTTACTGTATTTGTGGATGAGCTCTTCCAAGTAGGCGATCGTGTAAGGAATGAGCCGGCGCAGGTTCTTGCGGATTTCTTTCAGATCCTGAACAATCTTGGCTTTCTCTTCATTGTTTTTCTGGAGATCGAATTTGGAGATGCGTTTGATCGCAAGCCCCAGCAACGTCTCCACATCTTCGGCAGTAATATCGCGAGTCAGCTGCTGCCGATAGGGAGCCAATCCGTGGAGAACCGCCTTCTGCACTGCTTCGTAAGTCTCACAATCTTCAATTTTCTTGTAAACCCGGTGCTCGATGAAGAGTTGGATGAGCGACTTGCGATGGAGTTCGTCTTGGTGCTCAGTCTCGCTGATCTCCAATTCACGTTTGAGCAGATGAACTAACTGATCAGTATTGGCTCGGATCACCTGATCCACGTCCATCTGAGCGGGACGGTCGCCCTGAATGACGACAATATTAGAATGGATCGTCATCTCACATTGCGAGAAGTGATAAAGGGCGGCGATCGCTTTCTCCTGATCTTCACCCGGCGAGAGGGTAATAACGATTTCGACGTTGGCAGCCGTAAAATCGCTGATCGAGCGGAGCTTAATCTTCTTTTTGCGAGCGGCGTCTTCGATTGACGCGATCAATGTCTCTGTGGTCGTTCCGAACGGCAGTTCACGTACGACCAACCGGTTGTTGTCTCGTAGCTCGATCTTGGCCCGAACCTTGATTTTGCCGTTTCCTTTGTTGTAGTCGGAAGGATCCATCAAACCGCCTTGCGGGAAGTCCGGCAGCAGGCGGAAACGTTTATTTTGCAGTACTGCCACCTGGGCCTTTAGCAGCTCGATGAAATTGTGCGGCAGAATTCGGGTAGAAAGCCCGACCGCAATTCCCTCCGAACCAAGCATCAGCAGCAACGGCAATTTGGCGGGCAATAAAAGCGGCTCGCGATTCCGGCCATCATAGCTGGGGACGTATTCAGTAAGTTTCGGATTGAATATCTGGTCTCGTGCTAAGTCGGTTAGCCGGCATTCGATGTAGCGGGAAGCAGCGGCAGGGTCACCGGTCAGGATGTTTCCAAAATTTCCCTGCCCTTCAATCAGATAACTTCGGTTGGTGAGGTTGACGAGAGCGTCTTCGATCGATGCATCCCCATGGGGATGATATTGCATACAATGTCCGACGATATTGGCGACCTTGTTGAATCGGCCGTCATCCTTTTCGTACAGGGCATGCAGGATCCGCCGCTGAACCGGTTTGAGCCCATCTTCCAGCTGGGGGATAGCCCGATCCCGGATGACGTAGGACGCGTATTGGATAAAGTTATCGTTGATTAGATCCTTCAATGGATCTTCGGGCAAGTGTAGTGCAGCAGAGTCGAGCGGCATGGGAAACTAAAGTAGATTCGCGCAAAGGGAAACTCACGCAACGGGAGGAATACGGAATACGGAATAGGGAATAGGGAGGCCAGTGAACACTAGATACATTTGGGCAAGGATCGCGACTCGTCCCACATAGGCTGGTCAACAAGCTCGTGCATTCATACCCCCGACTCCTGTCTCTAAATTCCGGATCTCACATTCCGTGTTCCGTATTCCGTATTCTGTATTCCTCTCAGGCGCTGACCGGCTCTTCCACCACGAGATGATCCATGATGTATTCCCGACGTTGCGGCGTGTTCTTGCCCATATAAAACTGCAGGAGTGGCTGGACGGCATGTCCGTCGTCGACAGTAACTGGGGTAAGGCGCATGTTGGGCCCAATAAAATGCTTGAACTCCGAAGGCGAGATTTCTCCGAGCCCTTTAAACCGGGTTACTTCGTGATTCCGGATTTGCTGCATCGCTCGGTCACGTTCCTTTTCTGAGTAGCAATATGTCGTCTGCTTTTTATCGCGGACCCGGAATAGCGGCGTCTCCAGAATATAGACGTAGTTGTGAGTAATGATGTCGGGGAAAAAGCGAAGAAAACAGGTGATCAGAAGATTGCGAATATGCAGACCGTCGACATCAGCATCAGTGGCCAAAATGACTTTGCCATAGCGCAGATTCTGTACGGTCTCTTCGACGTTAAGCGTGCGCATCAAATTGAAGATCTCATCATTCTTATACACGACGGTCCGATTAAGATCCCAAACATTGAGCGGTTTACCCTTCAAGGTGAAGACAGCTTGCGTGTTCGGGTCGCGACAACTGGTGATCGAGCCGGCTGCGGACTGTCCTTCCGTGATAAAGATCATCGATTCGCGGCCAGCGCCTTTTTCGAGATGCAGGTGAACTTTGCAATCTTTAAGTTGGGGAATACGCAACGAGATCGCAGCGGAGCGTTCCCGGGCCAATTTGCGCACATCTTGTAATTCCTTACGTACTCGCTGCGTTTCCTGAATCTTAGCTACGAGCCGTTCGGCGGCTTCACCGTTGCGATGGAGCAGCGTTGTCACTAACTCGCGAACCCGCGTGACCAGTTCCGTTCGAATTTCGGTGTTGCCGAGCTTGTTTTTGGTCTGTGACTCAAACACTGGATCCTTCAACCGAATCGAGATGGCGCCTACTAAACCTTCACGGACGTCGTCACCGTCAAATTTGGCCTGGGTGAAATCGTTAATTGCTTTGAGCATGCCTTCGCGAAAGGCGCTTAGATGGGTGCCCCCGTCCGAAGTATACTGACCGTTGACGAACGAGTAATGATCTTCGGACAATCGGTTGGTGTGTGTAATAGCGATCTCGATCGTTTTTTCTCGATGATGAAGAATTGGATAGATCGCTTCGTCACCGACTTCTTCTTCCAGTAGATCTTTGAGACCATTGGCCGAACTGTAGGTAGTCCCATTATATTGAATTTTCAGGCCGGCGTTGAGATACGTGTAAAGGCGGAGCCGACGTGCGACGTGCTCTTCCCGAAACCGGAAGTCTTGGAAGATCGAGTGATCGGGCTCGAAGACGATCTCGGTGCCGTCGGGTTCAAGCTGTTTCCCTTTTTTCTGAGCATTCAGGACCCCGCGCGCAAAATCGGCGCGGAAAAATTGCTTTTCCCGGAAACTGACAACGGTGAATCGAGCGGCGAGAGCATTGACTGCTTTGGTACCAACCCCGTTCAGTCCTACGCTGAACTGGAAAACGTCATCGTTGTATTTGGCACCGGTGTTAATCCGCGAAACACAGTCGATGACTTTGCCGAGCGGGATTCCGCGTCCGTAATCGCGAACCCGGACGGTCTCTTTTTCGATCGTGACATCCACTTGTTTCCCGTAACCCATGATGTATTCGTCGATGGCATTGTCGACCACTTCCTTGAGTAAGACGTAGATGCCGTCGTCGTAGTGTGCGCCGTCGCCCAGCCGGCCAATATACATTCCGGTCCTAAGACGGATGTGTTCCAGGGAGGAAAGCGTCTTTATTTTGCTTTCGTCGTAATCGTGCTTCCGCGCAGCCATCAGGGTGGAGAGAGTTGCATGGAGAGAGGCGAGGTGCAACTCGATAGGAGCGTCGAACGCCGTAGACTGGCGCTCGGGCGGCAGTCAGAGGTGAGAGGTGAGACGTATGGGTCCTATATGTCCTATTGGTCTTATCCTCGGCGTTCTATGCTCGGACCGACCAATTGAGCCGGTTCAAGGCAGCGCCAGCACTACGGCTCCGGAGACGATCAAGGTTGCGCCAATCGCCCCGCGCAAATTGAGTCGCTCACCAAGAAACAGGATTGAGAGCAACATGGCCGCCACCACGCTTAGTTTGTCAATGGGAGCTACCTTAGCGACTTCCCCAATCTGCAGCGCCCGAAAATAGCATAGCCACGAAAGCCCGGTCGCAATTCCCGAGAGCACCAGGAAGATCCAACTCTGTCTGGAAACCTCGGCGATGCCGTGCGTTCCGCCGGTTCCAAACGCAATCGTCCAGGTGAAGATCAGAATGACAGTGGTGCGAATCGCCGTCGCAAGATTCGAGTTGATCGTCGAGACGCCGACTTTCGCCAAGACTGCGGTGAGTCCAGCGAACAGTGCTGACAATAGTGCCCAGGTTAGCCATCGCATGGCCTATCATCGCGAAGGAAATCAAACTATGCTACCGCTCGCTATTCGGGCGGCTCTGAGTCTGATAGGCCTCTACGACCTATAGGAATCGCCTTTTACGATCCAGCCGCTCCCGGCGCTCTCATGCATCCAATATCGTCAATTGCGCGCAGTCTAAAGAGTGTGATGAGCCGGCTTCTTATGGTTCGTTCAAATTGCGCCAGGAAAATCTTTGACAATAATCCTTTGCTGCCGAGATGATGGCTGGCTCGTATGCGCGACAATCTGCATGCGCCGAGTGGACGAGCATCAATACAACGCTGATTTAGTAAAATTGGCGGCCAACGGCGACGAAGGGGCGTTCGGCGTTCTCTATCGTCGCCTGGCGCCTGCTCTCTACGGAATGGCGTTTCGAATGATGAACGACGCCAAAGAAGCGGAGGACGTACTGCAAGAGGGCTTCACCTACATCTGGCGGAAAGCTGATACCTACGATCCAGGTCGGAGCAGCGCCTATGCTTGGGCGGTGATGATCGTTCGCAACAAGGCCATCGACAAACTCCGCGCTCGCCAGCGTGGCGAAAGGTTGCGCGAGAAAGTAACCAGCGAATCGGGACTTTTTGCGGATCAGGTCGATACTTCGGCCCAAGAGCCGGTTTCCCGGGAGCGGAAGGTTCAGGTGCGAGAGGCTTTGCAGCAGATAGCTCCGGAGCAGCGTCAAGCAGTTGAGCTCGCTTTTTTTTCTGGATTGACCCACGAACAGATCGCGGAACGGCTCGGTACTCCGTTGGGAACGATCAAGGCCCGGATCCGCCGCGGGCTTCTCCGATTGCGCGATTTCTTTGAGGAGGAAGGATGATCAGCGAGGACAAAGAGCAACGGGCAATCGACTACCTGTTGGGCGAAATGTCGGCCACGGATGCAGCCTCGTTTGAGCGCGAGCTCGGTCAAGATTCCGAGCTGCAGAATTTTACTCGCGAGATGTTCGAGACCCTCGGCCAAATTGGTGGCGGAGTCGAAGCCCTGCCGCCTCCGCCCTTGGTCGTGCAGAGAATCTTGCATGCGGAGGTGCGGAAGGTGGTCCGGTTCCCGTTCCTTCCTTGGGCAGTTGCTGCATGTCTCGCGATTGGATGTGTAGTGCTGGCTACGATGTGGACGGGATCAAGAAAGGAAATTGCGAGCCTCGAGCAACGCGACCTGCTATCTCGGATTCGGATTGCTGGTTTGCAGTCGCAGGTCGATGCCTATGCGAAGACATCCGCGATTGTAGTTTGGAATCCGGATCATCAAAAAGGCGTATTGCAGTTCGAACGGTTACCTGCGCTCCCGGCTAACCAGGACTATCAGATGTGGGTAATTGATCCGAAGCAGCCGCAGCCGGTGAGCGCCGGACTGGTACCAAAGGGTATAGATCAAGAGCGCCGTGTCACCTTTTGGCCGGCGAAGCCGGTCGGTGCATCTCCAAAATTTGCGGTGAGCATTGAACCGGCTGGCGGATCCGCTACGCCACGCGGCCAGATTGTCCTGGTCGGACAATACGGAGAGTGAGGGGGAACGCCGGCCGACAACGTCGGGAACGCCGACAGCGCCGACACGCCATTGTTTCTTGAACTCGCTTTACCGGTAGACGATAAAGCACGCGAATGAAATCGACCGCGACTCAGCTTGGTGCTGCCGACGGGAACCGAACATTTAACTGGGTCGATTTGGTTATTTTTGTCGGCGTTTTAGGGCTGCTCTGGAGCATTCTCCAATTTGGGAGCGGGATGATGGTGCATTTCGACGCGACGTCACAATCGCTCCCGATATCTACCAATATCCGGCACA
>DASTDH010000450.1:0-5625 GCA_035710445.1 Chthoniobacterales bacterium | reverse complement strand
GGTCAGATTGAACGCTACGACGCACAGCAGGACGTTTTTCGGTTACGCGGACTCCATATAGAGGAGGTAATCCAATACCTTTACGGTGAGAGCGAGCTGGCCGATGATCTCGTTGAAACTGCGGTCCGGCTTGAAGCTCTGGAGGACTGGACTGCGACCGTGCAAGAGGAAAGGGCGGTCTATCGGGTGAACCGTTTGATGCGGGATGCTGCTTTTCGCGACGTCGTCCTCGCCAATTACGGTTATACTTGTGCGGTCACCGGTCTCCGTTTTCGACGGGGAGCTTTCGTGGAGGCTGAAGCCGCGCACATCATCGGCAAGGAAGCGCGCGGGCCCGATGATCCTCGTAACGGCCTTGCGCTTTCCAGAACCGCTCATTGGGCCTTCGATCATGGCATCTTTACCTTGTCCGACGACTACGAGGTGACCATCCATGATCGCGCCCGCGACGGTGACCAACGCCTGGCGCCGGTCTTTGAAGCAGAAGGCAACCAGATCGTCTTGCCCAACGAGAGCTTTTACCGGCCGCATCCTGAGGCCCTGGCCTGGCATCGAGACCAACGCTTCGGAGCCTTTCTGCGCGAGTGAGCACCTGCTAGCTCGGACCGGTTCCCTCAGCTCCTCGGTGGTAAGCGTTGAGAGGAGCTCTTTCAGCGGTTTGCCGGAAGTCATTGGCGAGGCTGCAAAATCGGACACGCTTAAACTGGGCTTTGCTTGAACGGAAATGGCGCGTTGCATGGCAACCTTTTCCACAAAGGTGGAAGGAAATCCCTAAAAGCTAAGAGCGAACTTTATCTGATTCGATTGCGCCCTGGCTTGTGAATTAGATTGCATCATGAAAGTCTGTTATTGCGACGAGAGCGGTACGGGCAGTGAACCGATCGATGTCATGGTCGGCGTCGTAGCGGATTCTCAGCCAATAAGAGTCGCCAAAGATCATTGGAAAGAGCTCCTTGACCATCTTTCCGGTACGGGTTCGGGACTCGACGAATTACACACAGAGATTTCTATTCTGGCAACTCTCCGTTCCGTAACCTGAACGGCGTGAAAAGAGCCCAGTACATCTCATCGAATTCCGCTGGTTGTCGATCGAAAGCATCACTTTTTCTACTCGGCTGTCGATAAGAAGATCTTCCAGACGGCAATCTCCTCGGAGCCGAATCTAGCAGCAATCGGTAGCCTTTTGGCGTACGCTCGCTGTTCACGGGATTCTATCAATACAACGAGCCTTTCAAGGCGAGGAGAAGAAAAAAGGAAACACAATCTTTGTCTTCGATAATGACCACATGGAAGAGCGCGACTTAAAACATTTATTTCGGACCCGCCGCGTTGGACTGATTGCTACTATTCAAGGGAACGCCGACAGGCTCCTCTGGACCAGATCATCGATGTCCCATATTTTGCCGACTCGAAACACGTCGCACTTACAGGTTGCTGACTTCATTGCCTATTTTCTCCGTCGCTACGCGGAGATTAGAGAAAGGACATTTCTCAACCTCGGTTTTCGCTGAGGCTCATGGCTGCTTAAGGGATTCAAATCCACGCCGGGTGATCGCCGCCATGAGTTTCCTCCGCTCGTGGAGGAAGGTATCGTAGGGCATTTCATGCCAGTTCTCTGGCAAGGCGTGAAGCTCGTGCATCCGATCCCACTCTTCAGTGGTGAAGCGTGGCCGACTCTTCGGCACGTACTCGGCCGGCGGCACGTCACTAATGTCGATGTTCTCCGACCACTCCAGCAGCGCGAAGTTCGCCAGTTGGTTGATTCGCTTGAGATCCTCGACTCCCTCCCTCTCCAACCATGCCCTCGGAAACAAGTGATGCCGCTCCAGCGCTTTCTTTTTCGTCTTGATGGCCGGATCAAGCAGGTCCTGCACTTTCTTGTGTGAGAATAGGACAGGCGCGCCGAGTCGGTTCTGGGCCGCAGTGTAAGCAAACAACTCCGGATTCCGCGCCGAGGAACTATCCAAATTGGCGGGCAGGGTCACGGTCCAGAAATCGTTCGTAAGTTCGTTGGCCATCATTTCTTCGAGAATCTCCGCAAAACCCGCCGCGTCTTTCACGCCCTTGAACCGGTTCAGATCACCGTCCATTGTCGTCTCCGGTGAGTTGGTGTAACGCCCCGTGAGGCTCGCCGCAAAGAACCAGCGCCCGATCAACCGCTGCAACTGGCTCTCCGGCATTCCAAATCGCTTCCGCCCGAATAGATAGAACGCATAAGCATACAGCAACGCATTCTTCGAGGAGATCATTTCCGCGCTGCGGAAGCCCGCCCCAATGAGGGACGATAGGAACTGATGCCAGTGAGTCAGATTCAATACCTCTGCCTGCGTTTCCTGCATTACCTTAAACTGTATGTCCCGTCGCTCGTTGGAGAATTCACCGGTCTCCAAGTCCTTTCCACGAAGCACTTGGTAAACGCTCTTAAGACGCCCGCGCTGGAAGCCCAGTGCCACAGCCACGCGAAGGAGTTGGTCCGGATCGGGCTGGATGAAGTGGTTGAACGGCGAGGCCATTGCGCCTTGCGAAGGAGCCTGTCGCGCGTGGCGACAGAATGTCTCCAAAGCCATGCGCCCCCCGTCCCAGAACACCGACATCAAAGTGAGGATGAAGTTGGCTTGGTTGAGTCGGACGCCCTCGCTGTTGATCCGCACAAAGATGTCGGCGACGTGCTCCTCGTCCACCGTGGGTGCGATCTCCAATGCTGTGAATGGATATTTCTGAAGATCGAAAAGCCGGTCGAGGTTGTGGCTGATCAGTTCCTCCTCCTCAACGTTTAGCGGGCCTTTGGATTCGAGTTGCTTTAGGAACTCCTTGACCATTTGATAACTTGATTTCCCGGAAGCCCAGATGTCCGAGATATTCGCGATCCACTCCGGATCCCGCCGGATTGCTGCGTCGGCCACCTCAAACTTTCCGTCGCGAGGCCGGAAGGCTACCTCGATCTGCCTCTCCCTGTAGTCCTTGTCCAAGACCTTGCGACCCCGGAAAACGGCATAGAGCGAGGTCAATCGCTGCTGTCCGTCCACGATCAACCGTGACGCGACTCCGTGCTGCTTGTTGCCCACGCCGATTTGCTTCGTGCCGTTGCCCGTTCCGTTTTCCCAGAAGAGCAAATACCCGACCGGGAACCCCCGATACATCGAGTCGAATAGGTCGCGTACCTTGGCGTTGGCCCAAACAAACGGCCGCTGGATGTCGGGCAACCCGATGTCGCCGATCTCGATGTAGTGGAGCAATCCGCTGAGGTCATAGTCCACTTTCTTGAAACAAGTTTTCATTTCGCTCATGGGTCACTCTTTTGAATACTATCTGCCGCCCCGCTCGACTCCTCGCTTACCAGCGAAAATGACACGAGCGGTTCGGTCAAGGTCAAGCCCGTACTGATCCAACATCAAGCCGTGCGTCCCGAAGACCGCTCTCGAAACTCTCGCGTATCAGTCCGCCCCGCCGCCAAGTGAATTTGTGCGGCTGGGCGGGCAAATCAAAGGATGTAACTTGACATTTGAATTTGATATTGATGCTCGATCGGTTGCGCGACGCGGTCTGGGCGGATTCATCGGAATAGTTGAGCCAATTCGAGGTATCGGCAAAACGCATTTGCTAGTTCGATCTGTCGTGGGGTTTTGCATTCCGCTTGGAATAGGGCCGGGCGGCGTTACCACCAACATTGGTAAACACGGTACTCATACTACTTATTCGATCCCGGGCACTGGAATAAGCTACAGAACCGGCTCCCATAAGAGTGGAAGCCAGGGTGGGGGCCTCGGATGCTTTGGCTTTCTTCAGCATGTTCACCCATCATGAGGACAATTCACTTGGGGTTACAACCGCAGAGCCGCCACAGGCGACATCTGTTGAATCATCACCAACACCTGTTGCGCGTCTGGTAGACAAAAGCGCCACTACTGGAGACAGCGCTTCAGAAAGTACGCCGGCCTCTGTCGTTCGCCGGCATCGCAGGCACCATCATTAATGAACAAATGGATAGCTCGAGCCGCAAACCGATCAGCCGACGTCTGTCACGATTTGATGACTGACCCCTCTTTCACGCAAGCAGCTTGCCGAGCTTCATCAGGCGGGAGCGGATTGCTCCTTTGGTGCGCTGGCGGCTCTTCGCCAGGTCCCCGATCGAGGTGCGGCTTTCAAAATTAGCAACAAGACTTCGGTCCTCTTCTGCATCCCGTGGCTTGCCCGCTCCGGCGGGCAGCGCGCGGCGTTTCCTTAGACCAGAAAAGGTTCACGGCCGAGTCCTGACTGTCGAATAATCGATTGAAGAGTACCGATCCTCAGCTCACGATGAAGCGGGACAGGAACCGTGATGGTACTGTCTTCGATCTCCTTTTGCATCATCGCGTGACTGCCTTTCTGTCGGACCCTGCGAAAACCGTGCGATTCCAGTATGCGACAAACGTCGTCTCCAGAGAAAACGCCCAGCTTAGGCACAGGTTACTTCGAAGTGGGTGAAGAATGCCGGGCGCTTGAGCCGAGTTTGAATCTCGGTTGGACTCGCAGCCTCGAAGAAGCCTTCGACCGCTTCCTTGAGATTGTTCAAAGCCTCGTCTATCGACTCGCCCTGACTCGCGATGTCAAGTTCGGGGCAGAGAGCGACGTACCCGGAATCCTCGGGGTTTAATACAGCGCTCAAAGTAAGGGAGGGCATAGATTGAATTGACACATCATACGGCGGAGGAATCTAGAATCCAAGAGCTAGATCATCACGCGATAATGATCTGTTCGACCTCTTCTTGAGTTTTTAAACAGGAGAGCACTGCAGAGAATTTCTCTAGAGGAGGTCACGGAGTTCACTGGGGTATTTTCTTTTTTCTCCTCTGTCGCCTGCCATGCGCTTCGTCTGCCATCCATTCCGTGGGCTTCTCCGTAAGGTCGGTCAATGCGAAGGAACGCCCGATGACGGGCAGCCATGAATCAGACGTTGCTGCCGCTATCTGACATCCGGCAAATTGGAAAACGCCCCCCCTCGAAAGCCGCAGGCGCCGGGACTCTAAATTAACCTGTTTTCTCCAATAGTGTAACCAACGGCTTCATATCCTCGGCGCCGTCTACCGAACATTTTGAGAAGCATGGGGACGTGCGCATCTACATAGTCGTATACCACGACCTCCTTTTTCTGATCATGTAGACGATGCAGTCTGCCAACATACTGGTGCAGGGTACCTCGCCAGGATATCGGCATCGCCAAAAAGAGAGTGTCCAGAGGCGCGTAATCGAATCCTTCTCCGAGGTAACGTCCGGTCGCGAGCAATACCCTACCCTCATCATCGGGAATATCGGACAGTTGATTCGATAAGGATTTTCGCTTTTTTGCTCCCATCCCTCCACGGAACACAACGATGTGTTTGACGAATTTCGTCAGCAGCGATTGCAGGTGTTCAAGATGAACGGTGCGTTCCGTTAAAACAATCGGTGTGCGTCCTTTGCTAACCACGTTGAGTAAATCTCGGACAATCATTTCATTTCGTTGCTGTCGTGAATCAAAGCCGAATAGATCTCGTTTATTTCTGGTTCACGCTTTTGCAAAGGAAGACAAAACCCGGTGAAGCGAGGAACGACCAAATGCCCGAAAGGGCGATTTCGCGCCTGGATACGGGGATTTACCCGATAGCG
>DASTDH010000449.1:0-6713 GCA_035710445.1 Chthoniobacterales bacterium | reverse complement strand
TAGCTCAATTGGTCGAGAATCTTTTGCCGAGCCTGCTCATTGCTACCGTAGATCAACCCAAATACACCGAGAAGCACCAGTACCAGCGGAGCCAACGAAAAAATTGTGTAATAAGCCAAGGCCGCACCTAACTGCGGACATTTGTCCCGACTCCATTCCTTCGCCGTGCTCTTCAAAAGATCCAATACACGCGCCGCAGATGACGTGCGTGTTTGAGTCTGCCCTTCTCCTAATTGTTGTCCCCTCTGAGCGGGATCAATAATCGTCTCCGACTTGGGTTTGCCTGAAATTCTGGGTTCCGAAACTCTTCTTCGGACAGGAGACTCCTCTTTCGCGAGAGATGCGGTCCAGGATTTCACATACCTTTTAGCGACGTTAAAGCCGACGGCTAATAAAAGCTCCACGCCCCAGAAGAGAAATTTGGGCCGACGTTTGTTTATGAACGTGTTGGCCCCTTGTACTCGGCGTGTCTTTACGAACGGAAATTCGCGCAAGTTCCGATCTATTCGGAGGAACCTTGGAACGAACGACGCGGCATTTTTACCTGAGCTCATCCAGGCATAAATGTTTCCGCGGATCGACCTCTGTCGGTCGCGTTTATGGCTGCCAAAATCGATCATCTGTCTGACCTTTGGATACCTTGCTCAGCTGTCGTCGGCAGCCAGGAAACTCCCCCCTTAGCCTATGCTTTTCCTTACTGGGATATCGATAGGGTCGCTCGCTTTCTTACTGAATAAGTTCGTCACCATGAGTCTCTTTGGCCGTCTGCGATTGGCGTCGGTTACAGTAGGGGAGGTTGGACCGTAGTATTGGCGTCTTCTGGAGAACGCAGGGAGGTCGAAGGAGCGGCAACTGTCTTCCATAGTCCCGGTGAGCTATTTTTTCGGTACGACGACTGATGCCAGCTCGTTCCCGGTACTTGAGATTCGTCCCGTAGCAACCGAGCGAACAGCGAAGCCGCTTACTCAATTGGGATAGTTACATTGTCCAGCAGCGTGAAAGGAAGGCCTATTTTTTCCCTTCTTGCGCAGCATGTCGGCCCACTAAAAGGAATTCGACCTTAATTCTGACCTGCGCCTTGATCACCGGTATCGTCCGGGACCGGCTCGCCCTCTTTTACTTCGACAGGTTTTTTTCGGGTGCCGGCGAACGTTCCTTCGGGGACGACCTCGATCTCGTCGTCTTTGCTGACGGAGCGGTCCGATTCTGGTTTTGTTGGTTCTGTACTCATATGGATGCCTCTACTTCACATCGATCTGTGTTCGCACGAGAGCCTCCCAGGAGCCTTACCGATTTGCGGAGGCGGCGAATAACGAAAAACGCCGTTCTTATTGCCTTGGCTACTGCTGGCCATCAAGAGGCATAAAAGTAGACTTCGGAGTTTCCGACGCGATTGAAATCGGTGGTCGGGCCCAATTCATGTAATCGTCGTTCGTCCGCTTGGCAGATGCTGGAATGGCTGATTCTGCGGTGAGGTCCGGGATTAGTAAGAAATAAGATGAGGTCTCCCGCTTCCTGCTCAAGCTCGGCACCACGTCGCAGGCGTCCGTCCTGAGCGGCGATCTCCATCTTGATGAGGCAATGTACGGGTTCGCCCTTCTCTTCAACGTGGGGAGTACTCATCAACAGCACTCTATATTCGAAGAAGGCATGCTCGCTCATCAAGAGTTTGACGCCTGATGAGTCATGCGGATTCGAATCTTTCCTAGCTGGAGTGCAGAAGGTAATTGGGGCACTCCGACGAGGCTCCAGTTCTGGGCAATCAAATTGCTTAGCTCCTCTGGAATGTGAAACCCACCCAAGACCTCCGGCGCAAACATCGCAGCGGAATTACCCGATCTTACGCAAGGCATCTGAACCGATTTCGGCGTTCAGCTGTTAGCGGAAACGTTGGCTATGATAAGAAGTTTATGACGATGCAAACCAGTTTAGAAGAATTGACTGAAAAAGCGCAAAGACAGAGTGCCGAAGCTGCAGCACAGGCAAAAGAAGCCGCTGGGGCGGCCGCTAACAAAACTCTGCGCGTTGCCCAAGCTGCTTGGTGCGAGGCAAAGACTAAGGCGAGTGAGCTGCAATCAGCATGCGAATCCTATATTCGGAAAGAGCCGGGCAAGTCGCTCTTGATTGCGCTCGGGATTAGTTTCTTAATTGGCCTACTCACGCGGAGGTGAGCTGGACTTACAAGACCCAATGTTGCCCCGGAGCCTCACGGGGCTTTTGGTGGTGAGGACTTGCGCTATAGTCATGACGAATTTCGCCTCTTACACCGTCTAAGAGCGTTACCCAAAGGGAATGTCGCAACTTTGAGGGAGCGCCAGCCCACTGACCGCAAAATTCACCCGGGTGCATCGAAATGGATAGAGCAGAAATCGCTGAACTATTTTATAGCGCTCTCATTGGTCGCATCGATATCGAACAGCTATTTCGGTTCCTTTCCCCTAGGGTCGAGTGGATTCTTTCGGCAGCTGATCCTCAAACGCTGGGGGAAGAATCCCCTCAGAATGCCATTAAATTCTCGGGACGACAGGGCTTCCGACAACTAGGGCTTTACTTTCGCGACAGTTTGAACGCGATTTCCGGAGACCTCACCGGCTGTATTAGCCATCATCATCTGGTTTTCGCGTTTGGAAGAGTGCAATTGCGAAGCCCTGCAACCGGTCAGTTAGCAGAAACAAATATTGCTGCCAAAATCACATTTCAAGGCTCGAAAATAATTAAAGCCCAAATACGGATTTCCTGGCCGCTGGTTTTTGACCCTTGATCGTACCGGTGCGCTCCATCTCGAGTTGAATCTCACAGTTGTTCTTCTGGCGACCAGGCCTCCCCACCACTTCTTCAGGGCTTTTGTCATCACGCCATCCGAGAAACGTAGTTTGGCGCAACTGCTCGCCTTCGGTCCATTCCGCATAGGCTATTTCACACACCAACCTTGCTCAACCCATTGAATTTTCTCTGGGATGTTTGGCGGATTTTCGACTGTAGGTTTATTAGTGAAAAGCGGCTTTAGTCGCTCGATCGTTTCCCTCAGTGCCTTTTTGCTGAAGCCGGTGCCGGAGTGTCCGAAATAGCGGAGCTTTCCGCTTCGGCATGCAGTCTACAGCAGAGCTCCAAAGTATTTCCGGCTGCCCTTGCGTTCGGTAAAGCCGCATTCCACGAATTCTTGCTGTGGGCGCGACTTAATCTTGAGCGAACCAGGGGAACCGCTTGCCAGACCGCAAAACACTGGCTTTGCGCTTTCGCTATGATTCCCGCCAGTCCCTTGTCTTTGGCCAGGCGATAAAGATCGATTCCACGATTCTCGACGTAGCCGGCAATCTGAATGCCGGAATAGGATTGACGATCCGTTCCAACCGTTCACGTCGCTGTACCACGATCTTCTCGGTAAGATTACGGCCATCGGACCAGAGCACATCAAAGAGAATAGACGACCGGAACGGTCGATCGCTTCTGCCACTATTAGAGAAGTTGAAACCGCGGTATGCGTTCCGGATCTAAGGCTACGATTTCACCATCCAGAATCGTTGAGCACAGTTCCAGTTCAATGACCGCCTCCTGAAAGCCGGTGCTAGGATATCCGGCGACCTTTGAAACGCGCAGAATCAAGTTTAGAGCGCGGTTTTTCGCTGATCTATCGTGAAGTCCTCACGATCCATCCGATAAAGTCGCCTTCTTCTTTAGCCGGATCGCCGAGGACTGGAAGTTCATGAAGCTCCATATGCTGCACCCTATTTTCAATGCCAGGCCAACTTTCATTCTTTGTCTGCAGTCGAACTATGCTGTTAGCAAATTTGACTAGATCAGAATCCTTTGGATCATATCGATCTTTCTTTGACGACCGCCGTATCTCTACGATCACCATTAACGATCGACTGTCCGGTGCTCTTGAAATCGGCAGGCGTTCCTGAAAAATAATCTTCTTATAACGACTGTTCTTGCTTAGCATAAGATCTACCGTTGTAGCTCATCGAAAGCGGTGCCGTACCGGACCCGGAGCGGCGGGGTTTGGTAATGGTGGCAAAGGCGATGGTGGCGGGGGCGAAGGGTCCGGGGACTGCTCGGGTGGCGCTGGATTGGGAATATTTGGTTTGCTCAAATTTAGCCTCCGGATGAGTTCGAACCTGCTGGCGCCTGCGGGCGTACAGAGTGAAAACCATAGAAGGCTCTGGGCAGTGAAATCCTGGCCGGTAACGCGGCGGAGCCACCTGATCACGGTGTCAGCGGCCAAGACCAATGTGTCGGCGGCCCCAGAAAAGAAATTATTCGATTCGCTCCATCAAACGCCCGAATTGCCCTGTTTTGCGCCGGCTTAAAGTCGCACGATTGGCAGCTTAATTGACCCGAGCGGATAACAGTGGCTTGTTCGCCTCATGAGGTCGAGTGGGGACGTTATTCCGATCAATTCGCGGTAAAGCCCTGGCACTCATTTTTCTCGATTTAGCCCGCGAGGCACGCAATACTGGTCAAGGCGATTTTGAGATAGTTTCGCTCGTCGGTCGACTCCGCCAACTTCCGAAAAAGGGATGGGTCTGCGTTCTTGCAATGCAAGTCGGCTACCCCCTCAAGTGGCGTGGTCAGGCCGGCTTAGCCGATGCCGTTCGAATTTGCCGTCTGGCGATCCAACACTTAGCAAGGACCCACGCCAGACACTTTTCGGCAATGCCCGAGGCAAGGACTCCCGGTTCGCCGTCAAAATAAAGCAATCAGCAGAACTTCGGCGTTTTTGGATGGAATGAAGCAACCGCTACGGCGCTCTGCGCTGCACTAACCTCAAAACCAAAACGATCACGGCGATAACGAGAAGAAGATGGATAAATCCCCCACCGATATGGCCGATGAATCCCAGCAGCCAGAGCACGAGCAAAACAACTAAGATAGTCCAGAGCATAAATGAATCTATGATTTACGAACCTCGTTCGCGTTACAATGTTCGTTTGTCCGAGTTGTCCGGATTGGAAAAAACAACTGTAAAAGATAATTTGTAGTGTGTTGAATGTAGCACAGCCGGTTGCACCTTTCGTATAACCGCTGCCACTTTCCCGATCGGTGCTGAGCTTAGGAGCCTTTGTTCTTGGCGGGTAACTTCTCGATGCTTTCCGCGTGCTGGAGCTGACTGCGTACTACCGCGCAGTGTGCTGTTGATGTAGACCTTTAGCTTCGGTTCCGACGCCTGTGAGGATTCTCGCTGGTAAAGCTCAGCTACCTTCCGATGGTCTTGATCATCGCCGCCACAAATTCGCGGTCGAATTGATTTCCCGTCAGTCGAGACAGTTTTTCATAGGTAGCTGGCGCATCTTGAGGCGGCTGGTCAGACAATTTGACGGCGTTTGAATCCGCGATCGGCTTCAACTCACTATTCGCTTTCTAATGGTCGTTGACCATGCGGTTCCCAAAGTCCTTCACTTTTGGATCTATACCCTTCTGAATTGCCAATTGGCCCAATTTGATTTCGGCGAGATTGCCACCAGCGGCCTTGATCGCTAAGGAGGTCTAGGTTTTGGATAAGCCGAAGGCAGAAAGGCCAGCGGCAAAGCAGCTCGATAGAATTTGCAGGGAATGAATTTTCATCATGAGTGGTCTGTCCTACTGGTGTTAGCGGCCGAAGAATGCGACGGCTGTACCGATGACTGACAGGGAGCAAAATTCGAACGCTCTCTGCGCCATAGCCTGGTTAAGGTAATCAAATTCGCTTTTTCTTGCTTTGTTCCAGCCCGGCGCCGGGTTCGTCGACACAAAAACGCCCGATCCCTTGGAAAAGGAGTTAGTTCTTGAGAACTGATCGAATTGCCTCGAGCAACTCGTGCGGATTAAATGGCTTACTAAGGCACGCCTCAAAGCCGGCATCATTCACGTGAGCTGGATATGTTGTGCTCGTTAAGGCAGTCATCGCGATGACGGGCAGGCTGCCAACACCTCGTGGTTCAAGCGCGCGAATGTCTCTCAAAAGCTCGAAGCCATCCCGTTCTGGCAAATTAATATCCGATAGGACAATGTTTGGATGATGCGTTTTGATGGCCTGCAGTCCTTCAAAGGCGTTGTTCGTAGCGACGACTTTGGCTCCTTCACGATTCAGAAACTGAGTCAGGGAAAATAGAGTGTCCGAATGATCTTCTACGATGACAATGGCGATATTACTGAGAGACTGGCGGAATACCATATTGCAGAGACGGACTTCCGCCCCAATGATGTTCGGCCCAGCCTGATCGGACGGTTGTCCATCAGGGCGAACAATTGACCGATCTGTCGAATTAAAATCAGAGCACAAAGCGCCTACTTAAAAGTAATCGAAGGTCCAGCCGTTTGAATCGGATATTACCTGTTGATTCATCTCGGCGCTTCCTACTTAAAGCAACAGTCACAACACTCAACTCGGTGGCATATTGCGTGCGCCGTCTAGCGAATTGTGGAATTGGCATAAGCGCCAGAAAACCTGCCGTCCTACTCCACTGCGCGAATTTGACCGAGCATACCTAGTCAGTTAGTGAGACGGGCTGCTTCGGAGTGCTCGATTAAATTGTGTACAGCGAATCGCCAGCTGAGAGCTACCTCGATCAATCTTTACTTTAGGTTCCTGTGTTAAGTACTCCGGAAAGCGCCTGAAAGATGAGTGAGCGCGAAGGTATTTGCGTCTCCACCATCGAGAGTCGAAACTAGATGAGGCTGCAAAACAATGCTTTTTTAGAAAGCCTATGAAACCCTTGTTTCCCGAGGTGAAC
>DASTDH010000448.1:0-2851 GCA_035710445.1 Chthoniobacterales bacterium | reverse complement strand
GAGCGAGGGCAAGAGCGTCCGGGCAGTCCTAGATACCGGCGTCGACGTCGTCGATGCTAAGAACGTCGATCAATTCCCCAAAAACTAGACGGAGCTCTCGGCAGGGAGGCAGTAGGAGGAGGTCTTCCCGGGCGCAACACCGGGGGCGTGAGCCGCTGATCTATCGTTTTTTCGCCGTCGGGCACGACGCCAGTCGGAAGACAATCAACGCCTTCATTCGCACGTCCGGTCTCTTTGATGGAGTGGAAGATTTTGACGCGGCTACGCTTGATCCATCTACTGGAGACATGCAAGCAGCGTCTTTACCCAATAGCACATTCACCCAGCTGCCTTTGGACTACCTTCATCCTAACCATGCCGGCTACCTCGCGACGGGCGAGATAGTCGACATCACACCGTTTGCGCCAGCTGGTCATCATCCGTTCCCGTAACGCAACGAGCTAATTTGTTCTAATCTGTTTTGCGGGTGGTCGATGAGCTCCCTGAGATAGAGAAGTTTACCGCCCGCGGAATCTGCAACGATGTCGGGATCGATCCGGCTAGGCCTGATGGTTATTTGCCTTTCAAGGAATCGATAAAGAGTACCGATTGCCCTTCCATCGCAAGCCTCTTCATCTCGTCCTGGGTTGGCCGATACTGGAAACCTTCCTCGTCTAAAATGTAGTCGCCAGCGTCAGCTTGTGCCTGCAGGAATTCATCCGCGAATTCGCCCGATAGGTAGTCGATTTCGTTCATTTGCTTATTCGATTTGACGAATGTCAGCTCTTGCGATCGAAACATAATCGTTTGTTCTGATCGGATATCAGGAACTATGATAACGCTTTCGGGGAGGTGCTCGCAGCGGGTGTCCAACATCACGTGGAGTGGTATCCCATTTGCGGTAGCGGCGACTAGCTGTCTTGCGCGCAGCACTGTCGCCAGCGCTTAGCCCTGCGCTTCGCTTTTTCGATAGGCCTGCGCCAGGAGAGAAATCGGGTGGGCAATTATGAGTTTCAGATTCGACTCGCGTACGCCCGCCTGCAATTGCACCGTACAGCCGGGGTTGGCCGACGCTACGACCTGAGCTGCGGTTGTCGCAATGTTTGCCATCTTACGTCGCAAGAGTTTTTGGGACATCTCCGGCTGGGTGATGTTGTAAACGCCGGCGCTGCCGCAACACCAAGCCGATTCCGGTAACTCCACGAGCTCAAGCCCACGGACGGCTTGGAGGACTTGGCGAGGTTGACGGGTAATTTTCTGGCCATGGCACAAATGGCAAGCCTCGTGGTAAGTGACGGTTTGCCGGATCGAAGCCGCCGGCGCGCGGATACCAATCTCGGCCAGCCACTCGTGAATGTCGCGCACCTTGGCTGACCACTTCCCGGCGCGTTCCGCAAAAGCCGGGTCATCCTGCAGCAAGTGCCCGTAATTCTTCAAGTGTGCACCGCAGCCGGCTGCATTGGTGATGACCGCGTCAAGTCGCTCAAGGTTAAAGGCATCGAGATTCCGTCGGGCCATTTGTTTGGCCGGTTCCAGTTCGCCGTTATGGGCGTGGAGCGAGCCGCAGCAGAACTGTGCCCGCGGGGTGACCACCTGGCAGCCGTTGGCCAGCAACACATCGGCGGTGTCCCGATTCACGTGGGAAAAGGCTAGATCCTGCACACAGCCAGTCAGCAAGCCTACGCGGTATTTCTGATTCGCGGGCGTCTCAACCGGCCGGATCAGTGCGTCGGAAAAATGTTTTTGTACCCGAGGCGTCAGCGGCTCCAGCGCGCGGAGCCCCATTGGCAGCAGGCGGGTGAGCCTTAACTGGCGCACCAGGAACTCCAGGCCGCTGGCTTGGTAAAGCCAGACCAGTCGACCGACCGCCCGCAACACCTGCGGGCGCGTGAACATCCAACCGAGAGTCAATGCGCGCACCAGGTCGCGAACCGGGTTCCGCAGCACTCCGGCGCGTTCAATGTCGGCACGCGCGTGCTCGAACATCTCGCCGTAACGTACCCCGGCTGGGCACGCCGTTTCGCACGTTAAGCAACCCAGGCAAAAATAGAGTTCTTGCCCGAAGGCCTGCGTTACCTCGAGTTGGCCGTCAGCGACACGGCGCATCAGAGCGATACGGCCACGCGGGCCGTTGCGTTCAAGCTTGGTTTCGTCGTAGGTCGGACAGGTGGGCAGGCACATGCCGCAGTGGATGCATTTCTGGAGTACAGAGTAATCCAGGCGCTTGAGGTATTTTGAGGCCCCTTGGCGGCCTTCCGGATTGGCCCGACCGATTTTCAACGCGGCTTGATGCAGCTCTTCCTGAGTGGCCATCAGTCAAAAATCTTTCCGGGGTTCAAGATATTGTCCGGATCCAGCGTATGCTTTAGTCGGCGCATGAGCCCCAAGCTGGCGTCGCCGATCGCCTTAGGTAAAAAAGCTTTCTTAGCTAACCCGACGCCATGCTCGCCGGTAATGGTGCCCCCAAGGCTTACCGCCTGATCAAAAATTTCCTGCATCGCCCCTTCGACGCGCGCCATTTCAGCTGCGTTCTTTTCATTGGTCAGAAAGGTCGGGTGCAGGTTGCCGTCGCCCATGTGGCCGAAGGTGCCGACGGTCACTTCGTATTTGGCGGCTGTTTGCTGGATGAACCGAATCATATTGGCCAATTCACTCCGTGGCACCGTCGCATCTTCCAGAATGGTGGTGGGCGAAACGCGCGCCAGCGCCGAAAAAGCGCTGCGGCGAGCGGTAGCGAGTTGGTTAGCGTCTTCTACGCTCTGGGCTAGTTGCACAGCCATGGCCCCATGGTTGCGGGCAATTTCCGCCATTTGCTGCGCTTCCTCTTCGACCACCGCCGGGTGCCCGTCCGTCTCCATGAGGAGGATGGCTT
>DASTDH010000447.1:0-4208 GCA_035710445.1 Chthoniobacterales bacterium | reverse complement strand
GCGCTTTTGCAGGATTCATCGTCAGGTTGGGGTTGGCGGGTTCTTCCAGCGGCGCGTTGAGAGTGATGGACCAGACCATCAGGATGATGGTGATAATGATCGCGGCAAGAAACTCGATCCTCAGGAGAAACGGCCAGACGTGGACTTCTTTTTGCCATCCGGGCTTAAAAGGCCAGGTCTTGCGATGGTGCGTTTTCGCCATCGCGGGGTCGGCCTCGAGTTGGCCGATGAGCACATCGTTGGCGTGCGCCTGCTTCCACGCGAGATAGATGTAGAAGATAAGTAGCGGAATCAGGCCCACGATAGGGACATTGTCGGGGGCGGAACAGATTTCCCAGAGTTGTCGCCAGTCCATAATAAAGTTCCTTACGCCACAAACGCTTCGTAGAGACGTAGCTTGCTACGTCTCTTCTCGCGACGAGCACATCTGCCTCTACCAGCAGAGACGTTGCAAGCAACGTCTCTACGAATCACTCTCCGGCGGCTTTTGGCCCTCTCCTTGGCTTATCGGCTTCTTCTGTCAGCATGACCGGGGCTGGGCCGGAGATGCCGCCGTCTTTTCTTACGCGCCAGAAGTGGACGATCATCAATACACTCGCAACGATCGGGATGCCAATGCAGTGCCAAATGTACGAGCGCAACAGCGCGTTGGCGTCCACGATCGATCCACCCAGCAATCCGAATCGGACGTCGTTATACGGCGTCATGCCTAACTGCGCGCCGAAAGGTCCTTCGTGACCTAGCATAGGCGTCGCGCGCGCCATGTTGGTGCCGACCGTGACGGCCCAGAATCCGAGTTGATCATCGGGCAACAAGTATCCCGTGAACGAGAGCAGCAGCGTAAACACCAACAGTAGGACGCCGATGTTCCAGTTGAATTCGCGCGGCTTTTTGTACGAGCCTGTGAGGAAAACACGGAACATGTGGAGCCAGACAGCGATCACCATCAGGTGGGCAGCCCAGCGATGCATGTTGCGCAGGATTTTTCCGAAGGGCACGTCGTGCTCGAGGTAAAGAACGTCCCGGAAAGCCTGCACCTTGCTGGGGTGGTAGTAGAACATCAGGAGCACGCCCGTATAGGTCAGGATGATGAACAGATAAAAGGTAATCCCGCCCATGCCCCAGGTATAGCTATAGCGGACCGCATCGCGGTTAATCTTCGCCGGGTGCAGATGCAAGAACACATTCGATAGCACGCCGAGAGCGCGGTTGCGCGGTGTGTCGTCATGCTTGTGGCGGAAGATCGACGTGTAGACCTGAGTCTTCGTCGGATCTTTCAGGCCATCAATCTGTTCCTTCGCCTTCGTGGGAATATCTGTCTTAAGAGACTGGACGTCCTCTTTGACTGTAGTCGTGACTTTTTCGAGGAGTCCCACCTTGCCGTCTTTTCCGTTTCGTCCGTTCGAGCCCGGGCCGGAGGCGTTGGTTGTAACGTTGCTGCTGTTCGTTTTGTTTTCTTCTGCCATATAGAGTTTTTATTCGGCATCACGCGGGCGGGGGTGCCCGCGCCACACCTATACTCCGGTTAAGAACGCTCCTGGATCGTTGAAGCGGCTGGGTTGTCCTTTGGGCCATGAATAGAGCTTGGAGGTATCAACCAGAATTTGTCCGTCTGGCGCCAGTTCGATGTGGGCGCGATCCATCGGACGTGGGGCCGGGCCCTCGAAGTTAACTCCTTCACTGTCGTAACCGCTGCCGTGGCAGGGGCACTTGAATTTGTTTTCGCTGGGTTTCCAGTCGGGAGTGCAGCCTAGATGGGTGCAGCGCGCGTAGATAACGAAGAGGCGATCAGGAGTGCGATCGACCCAGATGCGATATTTCTGCTGGAACTTGGTGTCGACACCGAGGGCGAACTCCGAAGGATACCCGATCTTGAAAACAGTGTTGGGTTCGAAAAGCGTACGAGGAAGGAAGAACCGGAAGAAAGCCAGGAACCAGGCGACGAGGAATCCCGTGACCATCGTCCAGACAAAGCGGCGCCGTTTGCGGTCAATCTCAGTGAAGGGCGCGGTTCCGGCGACACCGCCAGCGGCGACTGCTTTCGAGGTACCCACCGCAGGCGTGCCAACGTACTTTGTGGCGTCGACAGTGGGTTTGGCCGGCGTCTTGGCCGCTTCCGGATTCGGATTGACCTTATCGGTCTCCAACTCCGCCATGAATCCCTCCTCCTTTTTGTCTGACAGGCCCTAATCTAACCCGGCGGAGGCCGCAAACTGCGGCTCCGCCAACTTCCTCCCATGAGTGCAAATCGGCACAGATAAAGGTACTACTTGTGCGAGGGCATCGTGCACGATCTGGCCCAGCGCTTGTATGAATTTTGGAGAATCATTGAGGCCGGCGCTCATCTCGAACTGCGTGAAGCCAAGTTGTTGCGCGAGATGGCGCGCCTCATGATCGATCTCACCCAGAGTCTCGACATGATCGGAAACAAAAGCGATCGGCACGATACAGACCTCGCGTGCCTTCTCGAAGGCGAGCTGCTTTAGCGTGTGCGTCAGGGAGGGCTGGAGCCAACGGCTGGCGCCGACTTTGCTCTGATAGCAGAGGCGGCGCGGGTTGCTCCACCCGCCCCGTTCCATGACCAGGCGGACGGTGTCTTCAATCTGACGCTGATAAGGGTCGCCTTTTTCCACTACTGATATTGGAATGCTGTGAGCGCTGAAAAGGATTTCCGGCTGTCCCGGATTCGGGAAACGGGAAAGCGCTTCATTCACTTTCTCGACCACGGAATCCAGGTACATCGTATTGCGATAAAACTTCTCAACAGAATGAACAGGGATGTCGTCCTGGAACAGCCGGTTCCATTCGTTCAGGCTGGAGCCGGTCGTGGTGGAAGAATACTGTGGGTACATCGGGAGCAGGACGACTTCCTCACACTCCGCGGCCTGAAGCTGTTTGATTGCTTCGCGCGTGAAGGGATGCCAGTAGCGCATGGCAACAAAGCAATGTGCATCGATGCCTTGGCCGCGTAACTCGCATTCCAGAGCTCGCGCCTGGCGCTCGGTGTGGCGCCGGATAGGCGAGCCTCCGCCAATGGTCGAATAGTGATGCTGCACCTTGCGGGCACGCGTGGTCGAGATCAGTTTGGCCAGAGGCTTGCGTCCAATGCGGGCGAAAGGGAAGTCGATGATATCGGGATCGCAGAAAAGGTTGTAAAGGAATGGTTCGATCGCTTCCAGCGTGTCGGGTCCACCGAGCTGAAAGAGAACTATCCCCACACGCCGTGCTGTGCGCGTCATTTTCCCCAGAATTCCCAGAACGGTTGGCAATTTACTCCGAAGTGAGCGCGCGAGTCAATGGCCTGTCGAAAAGTTCGCGCGCCAAAGCGCGACTGGGGCCGAGTTTGCAAACACGACTCAATTGACGCAATCTGATAGAGATTCCCGGTTCTGGCAAAATTGGCCAGTAGTGGGGCACCCCATATGCCTGAACTGCCGGACATCACGGCGTACATCAAAGCGCTGGAGAAACGAATCATCGGCCAAACACTCGAGCGTGTGCGTCTGGGAAGCCCTTTCCTGTTGAGGACTGTCGAGCCTCCGCTCGCGACCGTCGAGGGAAGGGTCGTCGAACAGGTGCGACGGATCGGGAAGCGCATCGCAATCGGCGTAGATGGTGATCTGTGGCTGGTATTACACCTCATGATCGCTGGACGGCTCCATTGGAAGAAACGGGACGCCAAACTCGGTGGCCGTCAGAATCTGGCAGCTTTGGATTTTGCGGTTGGCTCGCTGGTTCTTACCGAGGCAGGCAGCAAGAGAAGAGCGTCTCTACACGCAATCCGCGGGGAAGAAAACCTCGCGTCGTTAGACGCGGGCGGCATCGACGTGTTTGCAGCTGATCTCGATTCGTTTCGCAGTGTGCTGACGGCGGAAAATCATACCCTGAAGAGGGCGCTAACAGATCCGCGGCTGCTCAGCGGGATCGGAAATGCGTATTCCGATGAGATTCTGCATGCGGCGCAACTCTCGCCAGTGGCACTGACGCAGAAGCTCAAACCCGAAGAGTGGGAGCGGCTGTTCGAGGCGACGCGTTCGACTCTCCGTGGTTGGATCGACCGCTTGGTCGCTGAGGCGGCGAAAGAATTTCCGGAAGGGGTGACTGCATTCCGGCCTGATATGGCAGTACACGGGCGATATGGGCAGCCTTGTCCGCGGTGCGGTGACAAAGTTTTACGCATTCGTTACGCGGATAAAGAAACAAATTAT